>JAACJQ010000184.1 GCA_016879935.1 Archangiaceae bacterium
CCCGACTTCTTGAGGGCCGCCGTCGAGAAGGCCTGCTTCGAGATCTACCGCGCCGCCCAGGAGGACCCGCGTCTGGCGGGCATGGGCACCACGGTCATCAGTCTGTGCGTGCAGCACCAGCACGCCCTCTTTGCCCACGTCGGCGACTCGCGCGCCTACCTCGTGCGCGGCAACCTCATTCAGCAGATCAGCGAAGATCACTCGCTGGTGAACGAACAGATCAAGGCCGGCATGATCACGCCCGACGAGGCGCGACACTCCCGGTACAAGAACATCATCACGCGCTCGGTCGGCTTCGAGGAAGAAGTCCAGGTCGACGTCATGGGCATCATGTTGGAAGAGAACGACTCCTTCATTCTCTGCTCCGACGGCCTCGCCAACCTCGTCGAGGACAAAGAGATTCAAGAGATCATCTCGAGCTCCGAGCTCAAAGACGCTCCCAAGAAGCTCATCGATCTCGCCAACGAGCGTGGTGGCGACGACAACATCACCGTCATCGTCGTGCGCGCCGTACCCGCCTGATCCGAACTCCGCCGAGCCTGCATTCCTCCGCTGCTGGCGAACGGAGGACCAGGAAATGGCTCGACGCCCTGATCCACCACAAGCTGTGCTGATCAACGGGAGTCGAATTCCTGTTGCACTGAACGGTGGGTTCGGAGAAGGTGCCGCGCCGTTTTCACTTCCCTTGCTGAGGGCCGAGCGTTGGCCAACGAGAGCTTTACCCTCATCGTCGTTCCCGACCGGCAGTCCGAGGTGCGGCGTTTCCGCCTCCGACGTGCGTGGGTCATTCAAGCCGTCGTCGCCCTGTCGCTGCTGATGGTGGTCGGCGCGGTGCTCGTGGCGCACTACGCCACCGTCGTCACCGAGGCGCACGAGAACCCCGGTCTTCGTGACGAGAACCTCAAGCTCAAGAGCGAGATCTCGGTGATTCGCGAGCAGCTGGCCCACGTTCAGGGCACGCTCGATCGCGTCGAGCGCTTCGACCAGAAACTGCGAGCCATCACGCTCCTCTCTGATCCACAGCGCAACCTCGCCATGGGCCCGACCGAGCCGGTTCCCACGGCGGGGAGCGCCGACAACCAGTTCGTTCGCACACCCGGCCAGGAATCGCCCGCCGCGCTCGCCGCCAAGCTGGACAAGCTGTCGGCCGAAGCGACCCGCCAGGAGCAGAGCCTTCAGGAGCTGCAGGCCTATTTCTCGGGTCAGAAGTCGCTGCTCGCTTCCGTTCCTTCGGTGTGGCCCACGCGTGGTTGGGTGACCAGCGACTTTGGCTCGCGCGTCGACCCGTACACCAGCGAGCGCGTCATGCACGCCGGCATGGACATCGCCGGCCCTCACGGAAAAGAGATCATCGCGCCGTCGGATGGCACGGTGGTGTTCGCCGGCCTCGAGGGGGGCTACGGCAACGTCGTCGTCATCGATCACGGCTACGGCATCAAGACGCGCTTCGGTCACCTCGCCTCGATCAAGGTGAAGGCCGGCGAGCACGTGAAGCGCGGAGATCTGATCGCCGCGATGGGCAACACCGGCCGCTCCACGGGCCCGCACCTGCACTACGAAGTGCGCGTGAACGGCATCGCGCAGAACCCGCGCAAGTTCATCCTCGACGACTGACCGGCCGGGTCCTCGGTCTGTTCTCCCGACGGGCGCTCCACTTCGGAGCGCCCGTTGTCGTTTGGGGCCCCCACCGAGAACGCGTTCTTTCTTGAAAGCGCGGCCCCAGTTCACGAGGGTGCGCGCCATGTCCCTGCTCCTCGTCCTTGCCGCGGCGATCACCGCCGGCGCTCCCGCGAAAGCCCCCTTGAAGAACGACACCGCCGCCCTCGAAGCGAAGCTCATCGCCGCTCACGGTGAGGCGCACCGCGCGCGCATCGAGCTTGGGGTTCGGCAGGTCGCCTCCCTTTGGAGGAAGGAGGATGGCGAGCTCGCGGCTTTCGTCACCGAACAGTTCGTCTCCGACCCCGCACGGCTCGACGCCCTCTTCGCCCGCTTCGAGCAGAACCTGGAGCAGGTCGATGGCCACCTGCTGGAGATCGGCCGCGAGCTCCGCCGCCCCACCGAACTCGACGTCGGGCCGCTGGAGAAGATCGACCCGCTCTTCGCCGCCTGGGACCCCTCGGCTCACCTCACCGACGACTTCTTCACTTCGAAGCTGGCCTTCGTTGCGTTGCTGAACTTTCCGCTCACCACGCTCGACGAACGCCTCGCGAAGGGCCCGAACTGGACTCGACGGCAGTGGGCCGAAGCGCGCCTCACGGGCCGATACTCCCGGCGCGTGCCCGCCGACGTGCAGCAGGGCGTCACCGCCGCGCAGGCCGCCGCCGACCTGTACATCGCCGAGTACAACGTGTGGATGCACCACGTGCTCTCCGAGACGGGAGAGCGCCTGTTCCCGAAGGGTAAACGGCTCATCACCCACTGGAACCTGCGCGACGAACTGAAAGCCCAGTACGCCGACCCCAGGGGGCTCCCGCGCCAGCGCGCGATCATCAAGGTGATGGAGCGCATCGTCACCCAGAGCATTCCCGCGGCCGTCATCGACAACCCGAACCTCGACTGGAACCCGTTCACCAACACGGTCGTCGCCGCGCCTGCGGACACCATCGAGGCCGATGCGCCGAAGCGCACGACCACCGCCGCGACGACACCCGAAGCCGACGTTCGGTATCAGCGCCTGTGGGCGAACTACGTCTCCCAGAAGAAGGCCGACCCGTTCTCACCCGTCGCGCCCACGGCCATCGACCGCGCCTTCGCCCTCGGTGCCGAGATGCCCGAAGCGCGCGTGAAGCAACTGCTCGAGTCGGTACTCCAGTCGCCGCAGGTCGCCAGGGTGGCCGCCGAGATTCAGAAGCGGGTCGGGCGACCGCTCGAGCCCACCGATCTCTGGTTCAACGGCTTTCTCCCTCGAGGCTCGGTGCCTGAGGCCGAGCTCGACGCGAAGACACGGGCCCGCTACCCGACCGCCGAGGCCTTCGCGAAGGACATTCCCCGCATTCTGACGGCCCTTGGCTTCCCTGCCGAACGCGCGAAGTACCTGTCGGAGCGCATCAAGGTCGACCCGTCGCGTGGCGCGGGTCACGCGATGCAGTCGGCGCGGCGTGGTGACTTCCCGCGCCTGCGCACGCGCGTCGAGAAGGAGGGCATGAACTACAAGGGCTACAACATCGCGGTGCACGAGCTCGGGCACAACGTCGAGCAGGTGTTCTCGCTCTACGACGTCGATCACACGCTGCTGGCGGGTGTCCCGAACACTGCGTTCACCGAAGCGATCGCCTTCGTCTTCCAGGCGCGCGATCTGGAGCTGCTCGGGCTCGGCAAGCCGTCTGCCGAACAGGAGCGCCTGCGTGTGCTCAACGACTTCTGGTCGACGTGGGAGATCGCCGGCGTCGCGCTGGTCGACCTCGAGGTCTGGCACTGGATGTACGATCACCCGAACGCGAAGCCCGCCGAGCTGCGGGAGGCGACGGTCGCGATCTCGAAGCGCATCTGGAATCAGTACTACGCACCGGTGCTGGGTGGGAAAGGCACGCCGCTGCTCGGCATCTACTCGCACATGATCAGCTACCCGCTGTACCTCTTCAATTACCCGCTCGGGCACCTCATCGCGTTCCAGATCGAGGAGCAGGTGAACAAGAAGGGCGTCGTCGGCACCGAGATCGAGCGCATGTCGAAGCAGGGCGCCGTCGCTCCGGACGTGTGGATGACGGGCGCCGCAGGTGGGCCGGTGAGCGCGGAGCCGTTGTTGCGCGCGACCGAGGCAGCACTCGCTGCGCCCGCTGCTCCCGACAAGGCCGCGGAGAAGCCAGCTCCAAAGCGCTGACGAGCCTCGCCCGCGAGCGCGACGCGATCTCGACCGTCGAGGGAGTTCGTCGCCTGCGCGCACGATGCGCCAGGTGTCGTTCGGCCCTCGGCGCGTCATCACTTCGCGTCGTCGAGTGTGCTGTTCGAAGGTTCGCGTCGCGGTGTTCGAGGTCTCCGGTGGCGAGGCTCGGTCGAACGACTGGCAGAAGCACGAAGCGAGGTGGAGTAGTCAGACGTGCATGCGCCCGCTCCTCACGACCATCCTCCTCGCTGCGCTCTCGGTCAGCGCCGCCCCCGGCCTCGAGTCCCGCGTCTCCGAACTCAAGCTGTCGAATGGCATGGTGTTCCTGCTCGTCGAGCGTCACGAGGCTCCGGTCTTCACGGGGTTCGTGCGCCTTCGGGTTGGCGGCATCGACGAAGAGCAGGGCTTCACGGGGCTGGCGCACCTCTTCGAGCACATGGCCTTCAAGGGAACGCCCCGGCTCGGAACGAAGAACTGGCCCGAGGAGCAGGCGCTGTTGCTCGAGATCGAACGAGTCGGTGATTCGCTCGCGAGGCTCGAGCGGGCGGGGACTGCTGCCTCTGATCAGGGCGTCGCGCTGAAGACCGAGCTCAAGGCGCTCTCCGCGAGACACAAGGCACTCACCGACGAGAACGCGCTGGCCCAGCTGTACCAGGTGAACGGCGGCGTCGGGCTCAACGCCACCACCGACAAGGATCTCACCAGCTACTTCGTGAGTCTTCCGAAGAACCGGCTCGAGCTCTGGGCCACCGTCGAGGCGCAGCGGCTCGCGGCACCGGTGCTCCGCGACTTCTACACGGAGCGAGACGTCGTTCAGGAAGAGCGCCTGCGCTCCATCGAGACCAACCCGGGAGGCGTTCTTTTCGAAGAGCTCAACCAGCTCGCGTTCGGGTCGAACCCGTACCGCTGGTCCACCGTGGGCTACCAGAAGGACCTCGCGGCGATGACGCTTGGAAAGGCGCTCGATTTTCATCGCCGGTTCTACGCGCCGGCCAACGCGGTCGGTTGCCTCGTCGGAGACTTCGACACCGCGCAGCTCGAGCCGCTCCTCGAGCGCACCTTCGGCGCCGTGCCCGCGCGACCGAGACCCGCCGAGCCGGTCTTCACCGATCCGCCGCTTCGCGCCCAGCGCCGCGCGCACGTCACCTTCGACGCAAGCCCTCGCCTCGCGATCGCAGTTCGTCGCCCACCGCCGCCCTCGAAAGACGACTTCGTGTTCGACGTGCTCGAGGTGCTCCTGAGCGAAGGAAGAACTGGCCGGCTGCAACAGCGGCTCGTGTTCAAGGAGCGGCTGGCCCAGGGCGTGGGTGTCTTCTCGGCTCCGGGTGTACGCGCCGAGAACCTCTTCATCGTCTCGGTCGTCCCCATGAGCGGTGTGAAGAGCGAAGACGTCGAGCGCGCCGTCTGGGAAGAGCTCGAGAAGCTGAAGACCACTCCGCCGACGGCCGAAGAGCTCGAGAAGGTACGCAACCGCCTCACTGCAGACTTCGCGCGCTCCATCGACTCGAACGCCGGCCTCGCGAGCGCGCTGAGCCGATACCAGACGCTCTTCGACGACTGGAGGTACGCGGTGCGGTTGCCCGACGAGATTGCCGCCATCACGCCCGCCGACGTGCAGCGCGTGGCGAGCCAGTACTTCGACCAGAAGAAGAGCGTCGTGGTCACGCTCGGCAGAGAGGGAGGTGCCCGATGAAGCGCCTGCTGCCGCTTCTGATGGCGATGGGCTGCGCCACGACGCCGGTCACCGTCGAGCCCGTGATCACGCGCCCCAACCCCGGGCTCGAAGCCGTTCCCCAGAAGCGTGTACTGGCCGAACTCCCCGCGGCCCTCGACATCGATCCCAAGGCCATCACGGTTGCTCCCCTCGAGGTGAAGGTGACGCGCCCGGAGCGCTACGAGTTGTCCAACGGCCTGGTCGTGTACCTGATGGAGGATCACACCTCGCCGCTGGTGCTGGTGCGCACGCTCGTTCCCGTCGGAGCCGTCGACGAACCCGCCGATCGACTCGGCGTCTCGGGCATCGCCGCCGAGCTCGTCACCGCAGGTGGCGCCGGTAGTCGAACGCCCGAGCAGCTCGACGAACTCCTCGAGTTTCACGCCGCCGATCTCAATGGTGGAGCCGCCGATGAGTACTCTCAGGT
Source organism: Archangiaceae bacterium (assembly GCA_016879935.1). Lineage (GTDB taxonomy): Bacteria > Myxococcota > Myxococcia > Myxococcales > Myxococcaceae > Xiheimicrobium. Next base: position 5,965 of record JAACJQ010000184.1, read on the forward strand.
CAGCCTCTCGGTGCGCAGTCAGGATCTCGCCGCGCTCTTCCCGGTGTTTGCCGACGTGCTCCAGCGGCCGCGTTTCGACGGCGCCCGCTTCGAGGTCACGAAGTCGCGAGTGCTCGAGTCGATCAAGCGTCGCAACGACCGGCCCGACGGGCTCGCGGCGCGGGCGCTCAGCAAAGCGCTCTACGGCACCGATTCGCTGCTGGGTCGCGAGTCGTCCGAGGCGACCGTCAAGGCCATCACGGTCGACGACGTGAAGAAGCTCCACGCGAAGTGGACGCCGAAGACGGCGCGTCTGGTGATCACCGGCGACTTCGATCGCGCGGCAGTGAAGACGCTGGTCGAACGCGCTTTCGCCGGGTGGAAGGGCGGGCCTCCGCCGTCACGCACCTTCCCGACGGCGGGTCCTCCCTCGCGCCGGGTGATTCTCGTTCCGCGGGCGGTCGCCCAGGTGAAGGTGCGCATCGGCGGAGCAGGGTGGACTCGGCGCTCCCCAGACGAATACCCGATGCGCCTCGTCAACACGGCCCTGGGCAGCTTCGGGGTCGGTCGGCTGTACCGGGAAATTCGTGACGAGCGCGGGCTCGCCTATTCCGCCTCCTCCAGCGTCGGTGGCGGCCCGACGTTTGGCCAGTTCACGGCCAGCTTCGATACGCGCCCGCAGCAGGCGGTGCAGGCGCTCGAGGTCGCGCTCGACGTGCTCACGAAGACCGGCGCCCCCGATTCGCTCTCGAAGGCCGAGCTCGCGACCGCGACCGACATGGCGCTCAACACCTTCGCCTTCCGCTTCGACTCGGCATCCCGCATCGCGTGGGAGCGCGCCCTGAGCGAGTTCTTCGGCTACGACGACGACTACCTCGATCGGTATCGCGACCGCATCGCGCAGGTCACCAGCGCGCAGGTGAACGCTGCGACCGCGACGCTCACGAAGCCAGACGCCCTGCAGATCGTCGTCGTCGGCCCGAAGGACGTGCTGGGCGATCTCTCGCGCTTCGGGCCCGTCACCGTCATCGAAGACGTCGACGCGTTTCGCTGATCATCGAGCGCGCTGCGTGATCAGCGCGATCAGGCGCAGCGCAAGTTCTCCGTCATTCCGACGACTTTTTTGACGTTGCTGATCAGGTCCGTACGCTTCGCAACAGCTCGCTGCAGCAGTGCAGCAGCTGCCACCTCAAACGGAGCGTGCATGAGCAACAACAAGCGAAAGAACAGCCGGGTCGCCCTCGACATCTACCTGAACAAGTACGTCGCCGGCGTTCCGTACATGGCGCGCACGTCTGACATCTCGCGCGAAGGTGTGGGGCTGTCGCACCTCATCGAGCCCCAGATGGCAGGCAAGCGGGTCGGCCTGCAGTTCCAGCTCCCGGGCTCGGAAGAAGTCATCTACGCGGAAGGTGAAGTGGTTCGTGAGTGGGCCGACCTCGATCACGAAGAAGAGGGCTCGGGCGTTCGGTTCACGTTGCTCACTGAACGGCACCGTCGCTTGATCGATCAGTTCGTGTCCCGGGCGAGCTGAACAGTCGGTCTTCGTTCCCTTGAAGGTCTCTGGCTTCCGTCCGTAGAGTACGGCGAATCGTTCAGAGCCTGGTCGGACCTATCAAGGGGGCCCCGTGAAGCGTCTGGTGTTGGCAGTGTCGTTGGCCGTGTCGATGTACGCGGTCGCGCAAGGTGCAGCGAAAGACTCGAAAGAAGCGCAGCGCCCACCGCAGGGCATGAACTGGGAAGGCCAGGTCATTCGTGCGACCGGCGCGGGCGCTCCTGACATGAAGGCCTCGAGCCCGGCGCAGGCGCGTCTGGGCGCCGAACGTGCCGCGTTGCTCGACGCGTTTCGAAACCTGCTCTCGCAGGTGAAGGGTGTTCAGGTCGACGGCACCCGCAAGATGGACGACGTCATGCAGTCCAACGAGGTTCGCGCTCGCGTCGAGGGCCTCATCAAGGGCTACAAGGTCGTCAACAAGCGCTACTTCTCGGACAACGGCGTCGAGATCGACGTCGAGGTTCCGGTCGCGATGCTGACCGACATTCTCGACCCCGACGCGACGCAGATGCTCGCGGTGCCAGCCTCGAAGACCGAGCCGGCGAAGACCGCCGAGAAGCCCGCTGAGAAGCCGGCCGACAAGCCCGCAGAGAAGGGCGGCGAGCCGGTGGTCGCCAAGCTCGAAGACGGCACGGGGACCGGCCTGGTCATCGACGCTCGTGGCCTCAAGCTCATGCCCGCGCTGATGCCCCGCGTGCTCGACGAGGCGGGAAAGCCCCTCTACACGGTCGATTCCCTCTCGGCCGAGGCGCGCAAGACGACCGGTGTCGCGGCGTACGTTCAGTCGCTCGACGAGGCGCGCAAGAGCATGAAGGCCGGCGACAAGCCGATGGTGGTGAAGGCCGCCAAGGCCAACGGCACCGACGTGCTCCTGCCGCAGGACGAAGCGAAGAAGCTCGTCTCGATGAATCCCCCGTTCCTTGCCCAGGGCAAGGTCGTCATCGTCTTCAACTGAGGCACGAACGTTCATGAGAACTCTCGCTCTCGCCATCTCCGTCATCAGCGCCGTCTCGTTCGCTCAGGCGACCATCGTCACCAAAGAAGGCACGGGTGAAGCGGCCATCGTCAACAAGGACGAAGCCCGCGCTTTCGAAGAGGCCAAGAACCAGGCGCTGCGCTCCGCCGTCGAGCAGGCCAGCGGCGTTCGCATCGACGCTGACACCGTCGCGGTGAACAACCAGCTGGTTCGCGATCAGGTCTTCGCCAACACCTCGGGCTACGTGAAGTCGTTCGACGTCATCTCGAAGAAGGCCGAGAAGAACGTCGTGACGGTGACCGTGAAGGCCAACGTCATCACCGACAACCTCGACAAGGACATTCAGGCCGCTCGCGATCTCATCAAGCGCCTGGGCCGCCCGAGCATCGTGATCGTCATTCAGGAGCAGACGCTGCCGCTGGGCGACAAGGCCCTGATCAGCTCAGACGTGACGGCCACCGTGCTCACCGATGCGTTCAAAGCCGATGGCTGGGACATCAAGGATCCGCAGGCCATCAACAAGACGCTCAAGCTCGATGGCGCGGCCACGCTCGGCAACGTCGCGATGAAGGAGATCAACGATCTCACCAAGGCGAACTACGTGCTGTACGGCCGCACCGTGCTCCGTCACCAGGCGCCGGACTCGATGCTGAAAGACGCTCAGGTCTTCCACGTGTCGGGCGAGTACGACTTGACGCTCGCCGCCACCGACAGCGAGGCGCAGATCGCGAAGGTCGCCGGCAAGCTCGTGTGGAAGGAAGGCAAGGGCCCGCCGGTGATCTCGTACGAGCGCACCGCGTTCACCCTGATCCAGGACCGCAAGCCCGAGATCGTCGAGACCGTTCGCAAGGCAGTGCTCGAGCACTTCCGGAGCGAGTCGGTCAACGGCAAGCGCATCAACATGGCAGTGTCGGGCCTCGAGAACTTCGGCGCCGCGAAGGACTTCAAGAAGTCCATCGAAGCGATCAAGGGAATCAAGGAGGCGACACAGGACACGTTCGTCAACGGCAAGGCCACGTTCAAGCTCACCTACGCGGGCAACGTCGACGATCTGGCGACCGAGGTCGAGGCCGCGACGTTCAAGAAGAAGAAGCTGAACGTGGTGTCGGCAACGGGCAACACGCTCGAGGTCGCCGTCGCGAAGTGAAGTGGAGTGCGTTGCTCCTGGCCGGCTGTGCGACGTCACAGCCGGGCTTGCCGAGCCTGCCCAGAGTCACCGAGGCGCAGCTGCGCACGCCGTATCGGGTCTCGGGGGCGGGTGAGCTCGTGCTCCACTGTGCTCCGCCTGATGCCGAGGTCGCGCTCGACGGCGTCTCGCAAGGGCTGTGCAGCGATTTCAACGGCGAGCCCCGCGCGCTGAAGGTGGGCACGGGCGCACGCCGCGTCGAAGTGAAGAAGTCCGGGTTTCACACGTGGGAAAGCTGGCTGGCGGCAGATCAGACCCGAGTGGTGATGAAGGTCACGCTGCTGCCAAACGGAGGAAGTCCATGAAGCGCCTGTTCGCGGTGGCAGTGACGCTGGCCTCGATGGCCGCGTTCGCCGAAGTGGGGAAGGTCGCGCTCGTCGAGGGCAAGGCGACCCGTACGCCGAAGGGCGGGGCTGCGGTCGAGCTCGCGAAAGACTCGGCCATCGAGCTGGGCGACACCATCGACGTGCAGAGCGGCAACCTGAAGCTGCTGCTCACCGACGAGAGCATCATCATGCTCGCGCCCGCCTCGAAGCTCGAGATCACCGAGGCCGAGTTCCAGGGCCAGGAGCGCAAGGGCTTCAAGGCGTTCCTCCAGTCGGGCAGCCTGTGGACGAAGGTGAAGAAAGCCCTCGGTGGTGGCGGGTACGAGGTGTCGACCGAGCGCGCCGTCGCCGGTGTTCGCGGCACGATCTTCCGCATCGACGCCGACAAGATGGTGACCGCCGCGAAGCCGCCCAAGGCGCGCAAGGCGTCGATCGTTCGCATCGTCGAGGGCGTCGTGAACATCAAGCCGTCGGCCGAGGTGGCGAAGGCGTCGACGGGAGCTGCACCGCCGCCTCCGAAGAAGAAGGGTGAGCGCGTTCAGGTGGCTGGCCCCAGCGAGATCAGCGCCGACGAGTGGGAAAAGAAGTTCGTCGATCTGCAGCAGAACCAGCAGATCGCGGTGGGCGTCGACCTCTGGGACGTCGCGCAGTTCGAAGAGGCCGCCAAGCGCGATGCGTTCGCGAAGTGGATCGAGAAGAACCAGTAACGCGCTCGTCGTCGTTGCGGTGATGCTCGGAGGTCTTTCGGCCTTCGCCCAGAACCAACGGCCCGTTCCATCGGAGAGCCCAGACGTCATCGTCGGGCGCTCGGTGCGGGTTCACGTCATCGCCAGCGAAGACCTCGAGCCCGACGTGCTTCGCGCACTGGCCCGGCCACAGGTCGTGTTGTGGCTCACCACCCGCTCGAACACCCTGCGCGAGTCGACTCTCGAGACGCTCAACCGTTTCGAGTCGAGCTTCGTTCAGCTCCGCACCCCCGTCGCACCGGTCGACGCCAAAGCCCTCAAGAAGAGCCCGCGGGCAGGGCTCTGGCTTTCCCTCGACGCCAGCTCCTCACTCGCGACGGTGCGTGGCGCTCGCCCGCTGGCGCTCGAGGTGACCGGCAGCCTCGACGAGGTGAAGCAAGGGTGGTTGCTGGCTCAGAAGCCCACGTTCCTTCGCTGGGCACCCGGCGAATCCATCGATCTGCTCGAGTGGAGCCGCTTCAAGGCGCTTCCAGGCCGCAAGGCGGTGGTGCTCGCTCCGGGCCTTTTGCTGCCCCGCGACTGCGCGACGCGTGACCCAGCCGAGCCCTCGGCCGAGCTTCACGTGGCCACGCTCCTGGCCGTGAGCGCCGGGGTCTTTCCCTGTGGAGCCGGCACTCGCGTCGAGGTGCCCGCTGACGTCGAGCCCTGGCTGCTCAAGTCGTTGATCGTTCGGGACCCGTCGGTCGAGCTGGTGGTGAAGGTTGCCGACGATGTGCGCAAGGTGGGCCGCGCCCGGGGCCTGCTCGAGCTGCTCGGTCGTTAGCCTGCTCGCACCCGTGCGGATTGCTTGACCTTCCGCTCGCTGAGCGGCGACAATCCGCGCCTCTCAAAGGGTTGAAGGAGACGAGGCGCTTTTCGCCTCGTCGGTAGCCGCCACGATGCTTCTGCGTACCCGCCCTTCTTTCGGGAACAGCCCCATGCGTTCATTGATTCCGAGTCTCGTCCTCGTGTCGTCGTTTGCCCTGGCTCAGGCGCCAGCCGCGACGAAGAAGGAGGCCGTCGACACCGAGCTGAAGAAGAAAGAGACGTCGATCGCTCCAGACAAGTCGCTGGCCGGCGACATCACGCGCAAGAAGAAGAAGGAAGAAGACGCGCCGACCCTCTCGTACGACACGTTCAGGCTCGACGTGGAGTTGCAGGTCGCCAGCAAGCGCCGCGAGCAGATCGCCGATCTCACGAAGATCATCGACCTGTCGAACGACAAGAAAGAGAAGCCGGCGTTGCTGTTCTGCCTCGGCGAACTCTATTGGGAAGAGTCGAAGTACTTCTTCTTCGAGGCGAACCGCAAAGACGACGACAAGATCAAGGCGATGAACTCGAAGGACGAGGCGGGCATTCAGCGCGCCGAGGCCGAGAAGGCCGAGCTCATGGCGCAGTCGAAGGAGTTCGCCGACCAGGCCGTCGAGAAGTACTACCTGATCGTTCAAGAATACAAAGAGTACGAGCGCACCGACGAAGTCCTCTACTTCCTCGGCCTCAACCTGATGGATTCTTCCGACGAGAAGAATCAGAAGAAGGCGCTCGCTTCGTACAAACGCCTCATCGAGAAATACCAGAAGTCGAAGTACCTGCCTGACGCCTACCTTGCCGTCGCCGAGTTCTATTTCAACGGCTCGAAGGGCAAGCGCGACCAGCTCGAGAAGGCACTCGAGAATTACAAGAATGCCGCGAAGTACCCCGACAACCAGGTGTACGGCTATGCGCTGTACAAACAGGGGTGGTGTCACTTCAACATGGCCGACTACGAGAAGGCCATGGACCAGTTCAAGACGGTGGTCCTCTACGCGAAGATGCAGGGCGCCGAAGAGGTCGAAGGCAAGGGCAAGTCACGCCGCCAGGGCCTCGTGAAGGAAGCGCGTGGTGACTACGTGCGCGCCTTCTCTCGTGGTGGTGGTGCACCGAGCGACGCCAAGGAGCGGTTCAGCAAGCTCGCTGACAAGGCTGAGGACCTGCGGCTGATGATGAAGCAGCTCGCGAACCTCTATTACGAAGATGGCAAGGATCGCGAAGCGGCGGTCACCTTCGATGCGCTCATCAAGGAGCGCCCGACGGCTCCAGACGCTCCCGGCTTCCAGGGAAAGATCGTCGACTGCGTCATGCGCGCCGGCAACAAGCGCCAGACCGTCACGCAGGTGCGCCGCCTGGTGAAGATCATGGACGACGTCCTCAAGGGCAACTCCAAGATGGACGACAAGGACAAGAAGGCGCTCGACGAAGCCCGCGAGCTGTCCGAGCGCACCATCTCGAACCTCGCGGTGAACTGGCACAACGAGGCGAAGAAGACGCGCGACGACGAGACCTTCGGCTTCGCGAACGAGGTGTACGCCGACTACCTCACGCTCTTCCCCGAGAGCCCCAAGGCCTACGACCTGCGCTTCTTCTGGGCAGAATTGCTCAACGACAACCTGAACAAATACAAGCGCGCCGCAGAAGAATACACGCGCGTGATGATGACCGACGTCGGCCGCGTCGAGAAGAAGGGCGAAGACGGCGCTCCGGGTAAACCCGGTAAGTGGATGAACAACGCCGCGTACAACTCGATCCTCGCGTGGGACTCGGTGGTGAAGGAAGAGGCGACCGCCGACGCGGGCAAGGCTCCGTCAGGTGGTGGTGACCCCTCGAAGAAGGCTGCCATTCCGCTCACGAAGCAGGCGCTGCTCGAGGCGTGCGAGCGGTACCTCAAGTACGTGGAGAAGGGCGATAAGAAGGTCGAGATCGCCTACAAGGCCGCGAAGATCTACTACGACTACAACTACCTCGACGAAGCCGTCAGCCGCTTCGCGGACATCGCGCTCAAGTACCCTGATTACAAGTTCGAGAACGGCGACCGCGCGGGCGAAATCGCGGCCAACCTCGTGCTCGACTCGTACAACATTCTCCAGGACTGGGCGAAGGTGAACGAGTGGTCGAAGAAGTTCTACGCCGAAGAGAAGCTCGCGACCGGCAAGTTCCGTGAAGATCTCGCGAAGCTGATCGAGCAGTCGTCGTTCAAGCTCATCAACCAGCTCGAAGCCAAGAATGAGTATGGCAAGGCTGCCGATGCCTACATGACCTTCGTGCAGGACTGGCCGAAGAGCGATCTCGCCGACAAAGCGCTGTACAACGCGTCGATCGACTTCTTCAACGCGAAGATGCTCGATCGCGCCATCGAGGTGCGAAAGCAGCTCATTCAGAAGTACCCGAAGTCGCAGTACGTGCCGAAGACCCTCTATGCGCTCGCCGAAGGCTACGAGGCGATCGCCGACTTCGACGACGCCGCCGATCACTACGAGCGCTACACGGCCAACTACGAGAAGAGCAAAGGCCCTGCAGGCAAGAAGGCCGCACCGAAGGGGAAGAAGGGTGATGCTCCGCCGCAGCCCGAGCAGGTCTGGGAGGAGCAGAAGGCACAGGACGCGCTGTACAACGCTGGCGTCTTCCGCGACGGCCTTGGCCAGTACAAGCAGGCGCTGAAGAACCGCGAGAAATACCTGGAGCTGTGGCCCAAGTCGAAGGACGCCGAGGCCGTCACCAAGTCGATCATCGACCTGCACGAGAAGATGGCGCTCTGGACGAAGGCCCAGAAGCTCTACGAAGAGTACGAGAAGGACCAGATCAAGGACCCGAGCAAGCTGCTCTGGGCCGAGGGCCGCATCGCGTCGATCTTCGAAGAGAAGCTGAAGAACAACACCGGCGCGCGGAAGATCTTCATCCGCATCCTCGACTACCACGAGAAGCTCAACAAGAAGCAGAAGGAGGCCCTCGACATTCAGGCCCTCGACGCCGTCGCGCGCGCCTCGTTCGTGATGAACGAAGACGACTACAAGCGGTACTCGAACCTGAAGCTCCGCTGGTCGGCCTTGCAGAATATTGGCGAACTCAAGGGCTCCATCGCGACGAAGGCCAAGGCGCTGGAAGAGATTCAGAAGACGTACACGAAGACGGTGCAGTTCAAGTCTGCCGACCCTGCCATCTGCGCCCTCGCGCGAATCGGCATGGCGTACGACCAGTTCGCCGAAGCGCTCGCGAACCCGCCCGTGCCGAAGGGCATTCCCGACGAGTTGCTCATCGAAGTGAAGGCGCAGTTCGAGCAGCAGGCGGCTCCGGTGCGCGAGAAGGCGGCCGAGGCGTTCGCGGCCACGGTGACCAAAAGCCAGGAACTCGACGTCTTCAATCCGTGCTCGTCGAAGGCGCTCGACATGCTGCGCAGCAAGTACAAGCCCGAGCAGTTCCCGAAGATGGGCGAAGAGACGTTCGAGCTGAAGCTCGACGAGGGCTTCAACGCGGCGTCGATGGGCCAGGGGCTCTTGACCACCATTCAGCCCGTGCCCGTCATCTCGCCCGAGAAGGCTGCCGAGCTGAAGAGCAACACGTCGGGCGTGCAGGGCAAGAACGTCGCGGCGGTGCGCAACGAAGACCCTGACACGCTCCCGCCGCCGAAGAAGGAGGAGCCGAAGCCAGAGCCCAAGGCCGAGAAGCCCAAGCCGGGTCCGACGAAGACGGCTCCCGCGGCGACGAAGACCAACACCAACAATGACGAGCCGGAGGATTCGCTGTGAGCGCCCCGTTCACCCGCCAGCTGGCGCTTCTCGCGCTCGGTACCCTCGCCGTTCAGGGCTGCAAGACGACCGACCCCGGCACGGGCGTGAAGGTCGATGGCCCGCAGGTCAAGCGCACCAACAACAACGTGGCGCAGACCGAAGAGACGCCGCAGATCTCGAGCAAGGCGAAGTTGATGTTCGAAGACGCTGTGAAGGCGTTCGACGCGCAGAAGAAGTCAGGCCAGTACGACTGGCCGACCCTCGAGAAGAAGTTCCGCAACGCGGCTGACGCCGACGACAACCTGGCCGAGGCCACCTACAACCTCGGTGTCATCGCCGAGCGGCAGGGCAAGACGAAGGAGGCGGTGGGCTTCTACAAGGAAGCGCTCAACCGCAAGCCGACCCTGCGTCAGGCCGCCGAGAACCTCGCGGTGATCGCGCAGAACGGTGGAGACGAGAAGGGCGCCGTCGCCATCTACGAGAACATTCTGGCGACGTACCCCGACGATGCCGGCAGCCGCGCGCGCCTCGCCGAGATTCATCGACGCCGTGGAGAGAGCGGGAAGGCGCTCGAGCTCGCGAAGGAAGCGCTGTTCCGCGACCCGCGCACGCTGCAGGCCTACAAGACGATGATGCAGGTGTACTTCGAGCAGAAGCAGTTCTCGCTCGCCCGCCTCATCGCCTTGCGCGCGACCAAGATCGAAGAGAACGACCCCGAGATCTACTTCACGCTCGGCCTGCTCAACCTCGCCGAGAAGGAGCCGGTGAAGGCTCGCGCCCAGTTCAAGCGCGCGGTCGAGGCCCGCAACGACTTCCTCCCGGCGCACTACCAGCTCGCGAAGATGGCCTTCGATCAGGAGGACTACGGCTCGGCCGAAGAGCACGTGCGCCGCATTCTTCAAGCGAACGGAAACAACGCCGAAGCGCTCGTGAACCTCGGCGTCGCGTACAAGGGCATGGGTCAGGTCGACAAGGCGCTGCAGGCCTACGACGCCGCCCAGAAGATCAACTCGAACCTGCCGGCGCTGTACCTGAACCGCGGAATCATCGTGGCGATGAAGGGCGACCCGGAAAAGGCCATCACCTACTACAAGCAGTTCATCCAGCTCTCGGGCGGCGAGACCTCGGTCAACGCGAACCACCAGGTCTTCGAGCTCATCAAGGAGCAGGAGGCCGTCATCACCCAGCGCGAGGAGATGAAGAAGGCCGAAGAAGAAGCCAAGAAGATGGAAGAAGAGATGAAGAAGGCCGAGGACGCGGCCAAGGAAGAAGAGCGCAAGAAGAAGGACGAAGAGTTCAAGAAGCAGCAGGAGGCCGCGAAGGGCAAGGCCGCTGCTGACGCGCTCAAGGACGAGAAGGGCGCTGAGGGCGCGAAGCCCGATGCAGGCGCTCCGAAGAAGGACGAGCCCAAGGCTGCACCTCCTCCGGCCGCCAAGCCCGCGACCACGACGCCTCCAGAAGCGAAGAAGGAGGAGCCGAAGAAAGAAGCTCCGAAGAAGCCCGCGGCTCCGGCCGACGAGCCCGCTGACGCCCTCTGACGGAACGTAGTCTTGCGGCCAGGCGTCACAAGCGACCAACCCTTCGTGGAGGTCGCCCATGCGCCTGGCCGTCGTGTTTTCGCTGATGCTTGCTGCAACGTCGTTCGCTCAGACCGATCGTTCGTCGACGAAGAAGAACGTTCCGGTTCAGACCGTCGACTTCACCGCCTCAGACGTCACGGGAAAGAAGGAGAAGCCCGTGATCGATTTCCAGACTGTTCCCGAGCGACCCATCTTCAAGGGGATGATTCAGGTTCGTGGCTCGTTCGCGAACGAGTTGCACAACTCGGTGGACGCGATTCGCTGATTCCAGCCCGATCGGAGTGAGCACTCGGGTGGTCACACCCTGTCTCACCCTGTGGGACGACAGAAACGCGTGCAGGACGTTTGCGGACACCTCGAGAGTGGTAGGGTGTGCCCCTGCAAAAGGGTGGTCAGGAGGCCTGAATGTCGAAGCACCTGTGGGTCGTGTTCGCAGCTGCGCTGCTCGCGACGACGTCGTTCGCTCAGGACAAGAAGGGCGGCGACAACGTCACGTACAAGAAGCAGACGGAGTACAGCTTCGAAGACGACACCATCGAGGGTGATCTCACCAAGCCCGACGGCGAGTACGTCGAGGCGCGAAAAAAGGTGAAGCACTCGAACCTGATCAAGATTCGCGAAGAGTTCAAAGACAAGGTCATGCAGTCGGTCGGCGAGCTCTGATTTTCCTGAAGCGGAACCTGTGGCGCTCGGTGGTGTCGGAGCGTTCGCTGGCTTCTCGCTGAAGCACTGATTCCCTGGAGGCACGCGTGCCCACCCCGTTGACGCTCAAGGTTTTCAAGGGCGAACAGCTCATCTCGACGAAGGACTTCGACCGCGATCTCATCAAGATCGGTCGGCTCGCTTCGGCGCACCTCACCATCGATGACGAGAAGGTCGCGCGCATTCACGCGGTCATCGACGTCGCGCCGGACGGCACCCTGTCGGTCACCGACATGGGCACCGTCGAAGGCACGATGCTCAACGGCAAGCGGGTGATGAAGAGCCCGCTCTCGTTCGGCGATGCCATTCAGGTCGGTGGCACCACCATTCGCATCGAGAAGGCCGGCGCCGCGCCGACCATCGCGCCCACCATCGCGCCCGTTGCCGAGGCCACCCAGCCCGTGGTCGCGACGGTTCCCGCTCCGGTTGCTGCGCCCGTTCAGGTCGTGGCCGTGCCGGCCCCCGTGCAGGTCGTCGCCGCTCCACAGGTCGTTCACGTTCCTGCTCCGGTCGCCGCCTACCAGCCGCCCCCGACCCCGCCCGAGGAGCTCGTCGAACAGAGCATCAGCCCTCGCATGCGCCCCCGCCGCCGCAAGGGCTCGGGCCCGCTCGGCGTCGAGCTGCGCTTCCTCTGGGGCGACCAGATCGTCGGTGAGTATTTCCTCTCGCCCGGCATGGAGCGCGCGTTCCGCGTGGGTTCGGCTGCTGGCGTCGACTTCGAGATGGGCGAGATCGGCGGCCCGGTCTTCGAGCTCGTGAAGTTCGGCAAGAACGGCTGTCAGCTTCGCTTCACCGGCAAGATGGAAGGCGAGCTGCACCGCAAGTTCGGTGACGAAGTGCTCACGCTCGCCGAAGCGAAGAAGAAGGGCCTGGCGCAGGCCGATGGCGATGCCGTCGCGCTCACCCTCAGCAACGACGACTTCGCCTGGATCGATCTCGGCGGCATCACGCTCGAGGCGTTCTTCCAGCCGGTGCCGAAGGCCGTCTTCGTGCCGTTCGCCGAGACGGTCGACTTCACGGTGCTCAACATCTTCCTCGTCGCGTTCTTCATCGCCGCGCTCTTCGTGATCAGCGCTGCGAATCGCGAGGCCGAAGGTGACGAGTTCGCCGACGATCTCAACGACAACCAGGCGCGCATCGCCAAGCTCCTCATCAAGCCGCCCGAGACGCAGAAGAACCCGATCCTCGAGAAGTACGAGAAGAAGAAGGACTCGGGCGAGATCGCCGCCAAGCGAAAGGGCGACGAAGGCTCGATGGGTAAGAAGGACGCTCCCAAGCGCTCCGCCCACGCCGCGCCCAAGGGCGACCCCAACAACAAAGATCAGGCTCGCCTCATGATGGCCAAGATCTTCGGCGGTAATTCCGGCGGCATCAGCACCATCTTCGGCCACCAGGGCCTCGGCGGTGAGCTCAAGAGCGCCATGGGCAACATGTTCGGCGCGGCTCCCGGCGACGCGGCTGGCCTCGGTGGTCTCGGCCTTCGCGGCTCGGGCTCTGGCGGTGGCGGCCTCGGCGACACCATCGGCATCGGCGGCATCGGAACGCGCGGTCGTGGCGGTGGCACCGGTGGCTACGGCTCGGGCGTCGGCGTGCTCGGCGGCAAGAAGGACGTCGACATCGGCATCACCTCGTCTGAGCCGACCGTCATGGGTTCGCTCGACAAGGAGCTCATTCGCAAGGTCATTCACGCCAACCGCGGCCAGATTCGCTTCTGCTACGAGAGCCAGCTGAACCGGTTCCCCAAGCTCGACGGCAAGGTGGCGGTGAAGTTCGTGATCTCGGCGTCGGGCGCGGTCGCCACGTCGTCCGTTGCCCAGTCGACGGTCGGCAACGCCGAGCTCGAAGCGTGCGTGGCGGGTCGTGTGCGCACGTGGATGTTCCCGAAGCCGAAGGGCGGCGGCGTCGTGGTCGTGACGTACCCCTTCATCTTCAAGCAGTCCGGCGGCCAGTGATCTGACTGTCAGCCTTCTGACGAAACGCGCCAGCGGTTGGCCTCGATTTTACGAGCGCCGCCGCTGGCGTCGTCTTTGCTCGAACAAGGGATCGTGGATTCGCTGACGGCCCAGGATGCTCCAGTTCCCCACGTCTTCGTGGCGGGAACCGAGCGTGCGCTTCGATTGCTGCGGCGGGCCGCTCCGACACTCTTCATCAGCCATCTCCCCATCGAGGGCGAGGGCTGCGTCGAGTCGCTGAAGCGTCACCATCGCCGCGTCGTCTGGCTCTCGCCCTGGGCCGTCAGTCACGCAGACTTCATCAGCGCGCGCCTCGACGCGTGCTTCGTCGTGATCGACTCGAGCGCGAGCTCCGAGGCCCCGCAGACGAACCCTTCTGGTTGCCGCTGCCTGCACCTGAGCGAGTCTCAGCTGCTGCAAAACCCCGAGGTCGAAGTTCGCCGGTTGCTCGAGTTCCTTTCCGCGCCGCTCGAGGGGCCGATCGCCGCTGCGGTGTGACCTGCGATTGTGGGTCGACGCAGCGCCCCGCTACGAATAGGGTGCGCGACTCATGATGACGCGCTCGCTGGCGTTCGTGGTCTTGTTCGTTTCCTCCCTCGCGGTCGCGCAGGCCAGGGCCGTCGAAGATCGCAAGGCCATCACCTACAACGAGATCGAGCGCGGCTTCTTCTTCGGCGTCTCGGGTGGCTTCTGGGGAACCATCAACCCGCCCGCTGGTGCGATGAGCGCGCAGTACTTCTCGCCCGGTCAGGCCGCACTGGTCGAGATCGGCTTCGACATCGGTGAGCGCGTCTCGCCGGCGCTGTTCTTCCTCGCGACCAGCAACCGTATGGGCTCGGACTACACGGGCACCGTTCGTACGTGTGGCGCGGGCGGGTCGCGCGAGTGCACCACCGGTGAGACGCCGCAGGGTGTTCGTTCGGGTGACTACGGCTCCATCGCCCCGGGCGTGGGAGCCCGCATTCGCATCGCCGGCTTCAAGGACAGCCAGGACGTCACGCGCACGTGGTTCTACGCGCGGGTCGGCGGCGCCTTCATGCTGTACCAGCCGAACACGCTGATCAGTCAGCCCGACGTGTTGCTCTTCGCGGGCCCCGGCCTCGAGTACTTCACGCGGCTTCGCCACTTCAGCATCGGCGTCGATGCGAACTTCAACTTCATGGCCCTCACCCAATCTGTGGGCTTTTCAGTGCTCCCCTTCGTGCGCTACGCGGGCTTCTGACATTCGGAGGCGCGTTGCCTCCCTGTCGAAGCGGTCGTGCCCGGGTGAATGCCGGCGTCCGACGCGCGCAAGGAGAGCACGATGGTTGGCCCCAATGACAAGGCGAAGGGCGCTGGTCCCTCGGGACGTGGCGGTGGCGGTTTCTCGTTCGACGATCGCGAAGGTGGTCGCGGCAAGGGTCGCGGTGGCCGTGATGGCGACCGTGGCGACAAGCGTGGAGGGAAGGGTGGCGGCGCGTCGTACCGCGTCGTCAACGAGCTCTCCTCGCTCGAGAAGGCGCTGACGAAGGGCGACTACGCCGGGCAGAAGCAGTCGCTCGAAGAGATCGTCAAGGGCGTGAAGGGCCTTCGGCTCAAGTCGCTCAACGACATGGATCTCGGCGGCCGCGGCAAGCTGCTCACCTCGCTGATGCGCGTGATGCGCCAGCCCAAGAAAGACGCTCCGGCGCCTGAAGCGGCTGCAGCGCCCGAAGCGGCCCCGGCCGAAGCGCCCGCAGAAGGTGCGCCGGCCGAAGCGGCTCCTGCCGAAGCGACCGCGCCTGCTGCTCCTGCGAAGCCTGCGGCTCCCGCCATCGGGTGGACCGACGTGATCTTCACCACCGGCATGGTGTGGAAGGCCGCGAACGAGATCGATCGCGCGAACGCGGCGTTCGAAGCGGCGGGTCGTCAGCCGACCGCAGCCGAGCTCGACGCGCTGAACACCGTCGTGGCTGCGCCTGCGGCCGAAGACCGTCCCCGTCGCGGCGACCGTCGTGACGGCCCTGGTGGCGGCAAACGGGGCGATCGCCCCGAGCGTGGTGGCGACCGTCACGGCCGTGGAGATCGCCCCGGTGGTGATCGCCCTGATCGTGGCCCCCGCCGCGAGCGAGGCGCCCGCTTCGAGCAGACGCCCGCACCCGCGCTGACCGGTGACTGGCAGCTCGACGCGCGCAAGTTCGAGGAGTCGGGCCGCACGCGCGACGCTGGCCGCATTCACGAGCAGAACAAGTCGTACGTCGAGGCTTCGCGGTTGTACGAGATCGGCGGCGACCTCAAGTCGGCGCTCCGCAACGCCGCTCGCGCGAAGGACGCGGCCCGCATCGCGCACTTCACCGCCAAGCTGACGCCCGCCGAAGTGACGGAGCAGCTCGAGCGCGCCGAGGCGTGGGAGCTCTTGATGGAGCTCTACGTTCAGAAGCAGGACTTCGGGAAGATCGCCGGCCTCTACGAGCGCGCGCTGCAGTTCGATCAAGCCGCGCTCGCCTGGGAGCGGGCCGGCAAGCTCGCCGTCGCCCGCCGCTGCTACGAGAAGGCGAAGGACTTCGCTTCGGCGAACCGCGTGCGCGATCTCGAGGTCACCAAGCTCGTCGAGCGCGGCGATCGCCTCGGCGCTGCCACGATCCTCATGGGCGTGGGCCGTCACACCGACGCCATCGAGCTGCTCAAGCCGCTCCCTGGCCCGAAGGCGTACGCGTTCATGCTCAAGCTGAAGCTCACGAAGGAGGCCGAAGCGTTCGCCGCCGAGGCGCTCGCGAAGGCCGAAGCCGAGAACAACCTGCAGGCGAAGGCGCGCTGGCTCGAGACGCTCGGCAAGAACGAGCAGGCCGCCGAGACGTGGATCGCCGCGAACCGCAAGGACAAGGCCGTTCCCCTCTACGAGCAGCTGGGCCAGACGTTGAAGGCCGCAGAGCTCGCCGAGGCTGCGGGTCAGCTCGACAAGGCGCAGGCGCTCTTCACCAAGCTTGGTGACACCGCCAATGCCGATCGCATCAAGGCGATGCCACGCCCCGAGCCGAAGCCGGCCGCGAAGGACGACAAGGACGACAAGGACGAGGGCGAAGCGCAGGCCCCGATGCCTCCCGTCGCCGAGGCCGCGCCGGTCACGCCGACTGCGTCGGCCTGAGCGAAACACCCGGCCGGTGCTCCCGACGCACGGGGGCAACCGGTCGAAATCTGACCAAGTTTCGCGTTCGTTCCTCGGAGAGCGGAGGGTACATTCCCGCCGCTCTCCATGACGGACACTGCCGCTGAGAAGACGGAAAAAGGCTTTGGCGAAGTCGAGGCCACGCTCGAGAAGTCTGGCCGCGTCGAAGACCTCATCCGCCTGTACGAGACCCGCTCCCGCGAGGTCCCCACGCCTGATGAAGCCGCGCATCTGTTGTCGCGCGCCGGGCACCTCGCGCGCGAGCGCCTGAAGTCACCGCCGCGCGCCGAAGATCTGTTCCGCCGAGCGCTCGTCTACTCACCCAATGCGCGGGAAGCGCTCGAAGGGTTGCGCGCCGTCGCCGAGGGCCGCAACGACTTCGCGATGCTGGCCGACGTGCTCGAGCGGCTCGGCCTCATCTCTTCGGGGCCTGCGGCCTCTGCGCACTACCTGAAGGCCGGCGAGCTGTACGAGACGAAGCTGAGCCGCCGCGATCGCGCGGTGCTCTGCTACCAGCTGGCGGCGCGCGCGGCTCCACACGAACGTGCGGGCTACCAGAAGGCCCGCGCGGTGCTGCTCGGAGAAGGCCGGTTCGGCTCGGCCTATGAGTCGCTCGAGCGGGAGCGCACGCACCTGGGCGATCGCGAGCTGCTCGAAGACTACGTCGCCTTCGCCGAGGCGCTCGTCACCAACCCGCAGGAGCACACGCTCGCGACGAAGGCGATCGTTCGCGCCCTGTCGATCGATGGCAAGAACGCGCGCGCGCAGCAGGCCCAGAAAGATCTCGGCAAGCTCGAGTACGTCTGGCGCGAGAAGGTGAAAGCGCTGAAGACGGCTTCGCTCGAGGAGCAGAATCGGCGCGCAGCCGCACGCCTCTCGTTGCAGGTGGCCCGGCTGTTCGCCTTCTACGAGCCCGCGTCGGTGGCGAAGATCAAAGAGGCGATCGATCGCTGCTTCGCGCTCTGGCCGGCGATGCCCGATGCGCTCGAGCTGCTCGAGCACGTCGCCGAGAAGTCGGGCGATCTGCGCGTGGCGCTCACGGTGTTCTCGAAGCTCGCCAGCGAGACGCGCGACAAGGTGGCGCAGGTCGATCTGCACCTGCGCATCGGTCAGGCGCTGCTCACGCGCATGAACGACCCGGCGGGGGCGTGCGCCGAGTTCGAGCAGGCGACGCGCATCGATCCCTCCCGGCCCGACGCGGCCGAGCTCGCGAGCGAGCTGCTCATCGGTCAGGGCAAGCTGGCCGAGGGCGTGGCGGTTCTCGACAAGCACCTCGCGACCCTGAAGGACCGCACCGCGCAGGTCGCGCTGCGCACGACGCTGGCCGATCTCGCGACCCGCCTGCTCAAAGACGAGAAGCTGGCTCGCGGCCACCTCGAGGCCGCCATTCAGGTCGACCCGAACAACGCGCAGGTCGCCTGGCGGCTGCTCAAGGTCTACGCCGACAGCTCCGAGCTCGACCGCGCGTGGCCGTTGTTCGAGTTGGGCATCTCTGCGCCCCAGCCGGTGAACGAGCGCGTCTCGATGTGCGAGTTCGTCTCGCTGATGTGCGAAGACGCGAATGACCCGAAGCGTGCGTTCCATGCACTCTCGTGTGCGCTCCCGCTCGACCCCAGTCGCACCACGCTCCTGACGGCGCTGAAAGACGCCGCGTTTCGCGCGAACCAGCAGTCCGAGCTCGCGCTCGCGCTGCGGCGTGCGGCCCAGGTCGCTCCCGCGGCGGCACAGACCGGGCTGTGGAAGGCGCTCGGTCAGCTGCTGCAGTCGCTCGATCGCCCGGCTGAAGCGCAGGAGTCCTGGCTCGAGGTGCAGAAGCGCCACGGTGACGATGCCGACGCCGTCGCCGCGCTGTCGCTCATTCGCAAGCAGCTCGCCGAGCAGCCGCAAGACCCGCGCTCGAAGCTCGAAGCCGAGGCGCGCAAGCTCGAAGCGTCGGCCGCCGATCCTTCCGCCGCTGCTGCCGTGTACCGGAAGATCCTCGAGCTCGACGCCGACAGCGTTCCCACGCTGAAGAAGCTCGGCGCGGCTGCGGCGAACCTTGGCCAGTGGGAAGAGGTCGCCACCGTGGCCGAGCGGCTGATGGCGCTGGCCGACTCCGCGGCCGAACGTCAGGAGTGGCGTGCCCGCCTCGCCCAGCTGCTCGCCGAGCGCCTCAACCGCAAGGAAGAAGCCTCGCGCCTGTACTTGAACCTGCTCGACGAGGGCATCGAGAACGCGACCGTGGTCGGTGGCCTCGAGCGGCTCGCGTCACAGGGCATTCGCCCCATCGACATCTCTCGCGCGCTCGCGCCCGTCTATGCGAGGGCAGGGGACTTTCAGCGGCAGGTCGCGTCGCTGCTGGTGCAGCTGAACTCCGCGCAGGATCGCGACGAGACCAAGACGCTGCTCTCGTTGCTCGCCGAGACGACCGAGAAGCGCCTGATGGATCTTCGCGGCGCGTTCGACTTCCGCCTGCGAGGGCTGCAGCTCGACCCGCTCGATGGTGCGTTCCGCGTCGAAGCGGCTCGCTTGTCGAGAGAGCTCAAGGCCCAGCAGGATCTCGCGCGGTTCCTCTCGGAGCTGTCGACGAAGGTGACCGAGCCCGCGCCTGCGGTGTCGATGCTGATCGAAGCGGCGCAGCTGGCCGAAGAGGCGCAGGCGACCGATGACGCGTTCCTCGCGCTCAAGACCGCGCTGCAGCGGCAGCCCGAGTCGATCGAGCTGCTCACCCGCACCTCGACGCTCGCCCTCACGACGAAGCGCTTCGCCGAGGCCGATCAGACGCTCCGTCAGCTGGCCTCCCACCTCACCGGTGACGAGCAGCGCGTCGTCTACCTGCAGCTGTCGAAGGTGAATGGCGACCTCCAGCGTCCGCGTGAAGCGGCGGCGGCGTTGACCGAAGCGATTCGGCTGGGCGCGCCCGAGCTCGA
Source organism: Archangiaceae bacterium (assembly GCA_016879935.1). Lineage (GTDB taxonomy): Bacteria > Myxococcota > Myxococcia > Myxococcales > Myxococcaceae > Xiheimicrobium. Next base: position 25,520 of record JAACJQ010000184.1, read on the forward strand.
GAACCTGCCGACGGTAGCGGCGCTGCTCGAGCAGGCCGGCCAGATGCAGGAACTCACCCAGGCGCAGGCGCGGCTCATCGCGCTGTACGAGCAGGCTGGCGACAAGGACAAGGCGTCTGCCCTGAGCGTCGCGCGCGCCCGTGTGCTCGAGACCGCGCTCGGCGACAAGGCCGAGGCGATCGCCCGCTATGCCGAGGTGCTGAAGTCGAAGCCGTCTGACGCCGATGCGATCGCGGCGCTCGAGAATCTCCTCGGCGATCAGACGCACCGTGAAGCGGCCGCTCGGGCCGTGTTGCTCGCCTACGAACACGCGAACGATCACCGCAAGCAGGTCTCTGCGCTGCACGTGATCTCCGAAGCCGCGCGCGACTCGGTCGACAAGGTGACCGCGCTCAAACGCGCCGCCGAGATTCACACGATGCACCTGCGGCAGCCAGAGCAGGCCTTCGCCTCGCTCGCTCAGGCCGTGCGCGTCACGCCTGATGACACCGCGCTCCGGTTGCTCACGAAGCAGGCCGCCGAAGACGCCGACGCCATCGACAGCTACGCCGAGGTTCTGCAGGAGATCGTCGATGCAGGGGCAGGCCCGGCCGCCATCGCGCTCCACCGCGAGCTCGCCGACACCTATGAGCGCAAGCTCAACGATCAGGACAAGGCCGTCGGCCAGCTCCACAAGGTGCTCGCGCTCGACGCCAAGAATCAAGACGCGCTCAAGTCGCTGCAGCGCCTGCACCGCGCCCGCGAAGAGTGGTGGGACCTGGTGCCCATCATCGAGCGCCTGGCCTCCATCGAGACCGACCCGGCAGGGCGCACGACGCTCGAGCGTGAAGCCGCGCTGCTCTCGGAGTCGAAGCTCGAGGATCTCGATCGTGCCGCGCTCAACTGGCGGCAGGTCGTCGCGCGCGACGTGCTCGATCGTGACGCCGCCTCGGCGCTCGATCGCCTCTACACGAAGCTCGATCGCCCGCAGGAGCTCGCGTTCGCCCTCGAGCTTCGCCGCAATCAGGAAGGCCAGAGCCCACAGGGACGCGAACTCGCGTTTCGTCTCGGGCAGCTGCGACAGCTTCGGCTGAACGATCTGCGTGGTGCGCTCGAGGTGTACCGCCAGATCCTCGCGGAAGACGCGTCGCACGAAGGCGCGCGACAGGCGCTCGAACAGTGGGTGCGCAGCAACGCCGACGAGTCGGCCACGGCGATGGAGATTCTCGACCCCGTGCTCGCCCGCACCGGCGATCACCAGGCCCGCATCTCGTTGCGCGAAGCTCGGCTGGCCAGCGCCACGAGCCGCTCCGAGCGGGCGCGACTGTCTTCCGAGATTCGCGCCATTCTCGAGCGCGATCTCAGCCAGCCCGAAGCCGCGTTCATGAACGCGCTCAAGGCCTTCACCGACGGGCTCGAGCGCGCCGACGTGCAGCCAGAACTCGAGCGTCTGGCACGTGAGACCGGCTCGTACGGTGAGCTCGCCGAGATCTACGAGTCCACCTCGGAGGAGATCGAGGTCGCCGATGAGCGCATCGCGATGCTCCGCCGCGCCGCAGAGATTCGCGAACAGCTCGAAGAGACCGAAGACGCGGTGCGCGCGTGGAACGCGTTGCTCCAGCTCGCGCCGCAAGATCGTCAGGCCCTCGAGTCGCTCTCGAAGCTGTACGCGAAGTCGCAGAACGCGCGGCAGCTCTCGACGGTGTACGCGCAGCAGGCCCCGCTCGCGACCGACCCGACCGAGAAGCTCGACCTGCTCACGAAGGCCGGCGAGGCGTTCGGCACCTCGGGCGAAGACGACAAGGCCATCGACGCCTATCGCTCTGCGCTCGCCATCAAACGCTCGGTGCCGGTGCTCACCGCGCTCGATCACCTGTTCGGCAAGACGGAGCGGCTCGCCGAGCAGGCCGACATTCTCTCGCAGCTCGCCGAAGAGACGACCGACCCGGACGGCAAGGCGGCGTTCCTCATTCGCCGCGGCGCGCTGCTCGAGAAGGTGAACCAGTTCGCCGACGCGCTGCGTGCCTTCGCAGAGGTGCTGCAGTTGGTGCGCGCCGAGCCCCACGCGGTCGCTGGCCTCGAGCGGCTCGTTCAGCAGGAGGCCTCGCGCGTCGAAGCCGCTCGCCTTCTCGAGCCCGTCTACCGGGCTGCGTCCGATCTGAAAAAGCTCGTCGAGGTGCTCGACATCAGGCTCGGCGTCACCGAGGCCTCGCGCCGGGTGGCGTTGTTGCTCGAGATCGCGACCCTCCGTGAGGCCGTCGGCCAGAAGGCCCTCGCGCTCACCACCCGTCTGCGCTGCTTCACCGAGGCTCCGGCCGATGACGAGGTGCGCTCCGAGCTCGAGCGGCTCGCGGCCGACCTCGGCGCCTTCGAAGAGCTCGCGGCCGCGTACGAAGACGCCATCGACCGTGGTGCGCCCGAGCCCCTGGCTGGAGAGCTCTGGCGCCGCCTCGCGTCGATCTACGGCGAGCGCCTGGCCCGCTTCGATCTCGCCGCCCGCGCGTGGACCGAGTGCCTCAACCGCGACCCCAAAGACACCTACGTGCTCGAGGCGCTCGCGCAGATCTACCGCCGCACCAACCAGTACCGTGAGCTCTCGGTCGTCATGCGCCGGCAGCTCGCGCTCGAGCCCAACGTCGCGGGCCAGGTGAACCTGCTGTTCGATCTGGCGACGCTGGCCGAAGACACGCTCTCTGACAAACCGCTCGCGGCGACCGCGTACCAGGCGATCCTCGAGCGCAAACCCGACGATGGAAACGCGCTCAAGCTGCTCGGGCGTCTGTTTGCCGAGATGGAGAAGTGGCCGGAGCTGGCCGGCGTGCTCGCCCGAGAGGTGCAGCTCGCCGAGACCCAGGGGCAGGACGAAGAGGCCAGGGAGTTGCTGGTACGCCTTGGGCGGCTCAAGCTGACCCGATTGGGCGACCCACGCGGCGCCTTGAACACCTATCAGGAGGTACTGCGTCGAAAGCCCGGCCATGCCGGTGCAGTCGGCGCACTCGAAGAGATGGCGCGCTCAGAAAATCCACTCACAGGTGAGGCTGCCAGCACGCTGGAGCCTGTGTTCGCCAACGAAGGCGAGCACCTCAAGCTGGTGCAGATGATCGAGGCGCAGGTCGGAAGCGAGCCGCAGCCTGCGGAACGCGCCGCGCTCCTGCGAAAGATGTCCGAGATCTATTCGCAGCAGATGGACAACGCCGAGATGGCCTTCGTGGCCGCGACGCGTGCGCTGCGGGAGCTGCCGGACGAGCCGAAGAACCTCGCGCTCTGCTCACTGCTCTACAAAGCGGCAGATGCCCGCGACGAATACTCGACGCTGTTGAGCGAGATAGCGCCGAAGGCCTCCGACGATCAGGCGCGTGCGAACCTGTACCGCGCGCTCGCCAAGCTGCAGACCGAGGCCAACGAGCCCGAAGAGGCGGTCGAGAGCTGGAAGCAGGTGATGTCGCTCGCGCCCACCGACGGCGAAGCGATGGAGCACATCGGCAAGCTGCTCGCGACGCAGGGCCGCGTGCCCGAGCTGATCGACGTGCTCAAGCGCCAGCTGAACATCGAAGAAGACACGACCCGCCGCGTGGGCCTGCTCTTCCAGATGGGCGTGCTCCAGGACGAGCAGCTCAACGACGCCGCGGCTGCGCTCACCACGTTCCGCAGGTTGCTCGAGCTCGCGCCCGCCGACGCCAACGCGCTCGCCCGCATGGACGGGCTTTGTGAAGACCAGCAGCGGTGGCCCGAGCTCGCCGACGTGCTCGGCCGTCGTGCGGCCATCGTCAGCGCCGAAGAGAAGCCCGCCATTCTGTTCAAGCTCGGCGTCGTTCGAGAGACGCGCCTGCTCGACAAGTCTGGCGCCATCGAGCTGTACAGCGAGCTGCTCGCGCAGAACGCCCGTCACCCCGGCGCGCTGCAGCGGCTCGAGGCGATGGCCCAGAAGGAGCCGCAGAACCAGGCCGCCTTCGAGGTGCTCGCGAAGGCGTTCCGTGAGGGTGGCGACCCCGTGAAGTTGTCGGCGTTGATCGAGGCGCGCGTCATCGTGTCGCCCGACGTCGTCGAACGAAAGACGCTGCTGCAGGAACTCGCCCAGATTCGCGACGCCCAGTCCGAGCCCGAGCTCGCGTACCTGGCGTACTACCGGGCGTTCAAAGAAGACCCGAACGACGTCGACCTGCGCAAACGTCTCGAAGGCGCGGCGCAGGCCGCTGGTTCATGGGACGAGCTGGCGCACGCGTACGAAGCCGAGCTGCCGCGAATCGCCGAACCTGCCGAGGCCGCCAAGGTGAGCTTCACGCTCGGCCAGTTGCACGAGCAGCGCCTCAAAGATGCCGCGCAGGCCGTCGTCTTCTACGAGAAGGCGCGCGAGTTCGACCCCTCGGTCGCGCAGAAGTCACTCGTCGCGCTCGACAAGCTCTACGGTCAGCTCAACCGCGCCGACAAGCAGGCCGAGGCGCTCGAGGCGCTCGGCGACGTCACCGAAGACCCTCACGAAAAGGTCGGGCTCTACTTCCGCCTCGGCCAGCTCGCGATGGAGACGCTCGAGAAGCCCGATCAAGCCGCGGGCGCGTTCGAGAAGGTGCTCGCCACCGACCCCAGGCACCTGCCCAGCCTTCGCTCGCTCGAGCAGCTCTACGAGCACGCGCAGATGAGCGAGAAGCTGTACCGGGTGCTCGAGGCGCAGGCGGCGGTCGTCACCGGCACCGAGCGTGAGCGCGTGCTCGGCAAGATGGCCGTGACCTCGGCCGAAGGCCTCTCGAACGTCGATCACTCGATCACGCTCTACCGCGAGCTGCTCGCCAAGAACCCGCGCAACGAGCAGGCCTTCGAGGCGCTCAACACGCTGCTCGATCGCGCTGGCCGTTCGGAAGAGCTCGTCGAGCTCTTGATGGCCAAGCTGCAGGTGACCATCGACCCGCGCGAGCTCGTTCGGCTCAACGAGCGGGTGGGGCGCGTGCTCTTCGAGCGGCTCCAGCGCGCAGAAGACGCGATTCCGTACTTCAAGGCGGCCCTCGATCGAGACGCCCGTCACCGTGGCGCGCTCGAAGCGCTGAAGGACATCTTCGAGGCGCTCGGCCGACGAGACGATCTCGTCATCATCTTGCGGCGGCTCATTCCGCTCCAGGAAGAGGCGTCTGGGGTCAAGGTCATCCGCATTCGGCTGGCCGAGATCATCGCGGGCAGCGCACGGCGTGAAGAGGCGCTCGACGCTGCCCGCCGCGCCCTCGAGGTCGAGCCCCACCGGTTGGAAGAGCTCGAGCGGTTGCTCCAGGTCTTCATGCAGCTCAAGGCCTGGCCCGACGCCGTTCGCTGCCTCGAGGCGAAGGCGCAGCACTTCCTCATGATCGAGGAGCGCGATCAGGCCGCCGCCGTGCTCTTCCAGGTGACCGAGCTCTGGCGCAACACCGCCAACAAGCCCGATCTCGCGGGGCCGCCGCTCGAGCGCATTCTCGAGATCGACCCGTCGAATCGTCAGGCCTACGACCTCGCGCTCGATCTCTATTCGAAGCAGGGCGACTGGCGTGCCTACGCCCAGGTGATGGACCGGTTCCATTCGCACCTGAACACCGACGAAGAGAAGGTGGCGGCGCTGCAGCAGCTCGCGAAGGTGCAGGAGACGCGCCTCGGTCAGAAAGACGTCGCGTTCCTCCAGTACACGCGCGCGCTGCACCTCAACCCCTCCGACGATCAGGTGCGCGAGCAGACCGAGCGCCTCGCTGAAGAGACCGGCAGCTTCGAAGAGCTCGCCGCCGTGTACGAAGAGGTGGCCGACGAGCTGCCGCGTGGCCCGCTGGCCGAGCGCATGTACCTCACGCTGGCGCGCGTGCAGGATCAGAAGCTCGACGACCCCGAAGCCGCCGAGGCAGCGCTCCGCAAGGTGCTCGCCTTCGACCCGACGAACGAAGCCGCCCTCGAGCGCCTCTCGTCGATGTTCGCGCGCCGTGGTTCGCACAAGGAGTACGTCGTCTCGCTCGAGCAGAAGCTCGAGGCCGCGCCCAGCATCGAGGCCCGCAAGGAGATCCTCCGGGAGATCGCGCGCGCCTACGACGAGAACCTGGGCAGCCCCGAAGACGCCGAGAACGCGCTGGCCCGTGCGCTCGAGCTCGAGCCCGATCAGCAGACGCTCGACGTGCTCGTCGCGTTGCAGCGCCGGCAGGGAAACCACGCGGCCGTCGCGAGCTCGTTGCTCCGCATGCGCGACATCGCGCAGACGCCCGAAGAGCGCTCACGCATTCAGGTCGAGGTCGCGCAGGTCTACGAGCGTGATCTCAAAGATGACGAAGCCGCCGTCGAAGGGTTCCGTCAGGCCCTCGAGTTCGACCCGGCCAACGTCGCCGCGCTCGAAGCGCTCGAGAAGCTCTATTCGCGCCTAGATCGCCCGGCCGAATTGCTCTCGGTCTACGAACGCGAGCTCGAGCTCACCAGCGACTACCGCGAGCGCGTGAAGCTGCTCTTCAAGAGCGCCTCGATCTGGGAAGAGCGCTACCAGAACCTCGTCAACGCCGACGCGTGCATCGACGCGGCGCTGCAGGTCGACCCGCAGAACGTGCAGGCCATCAAGACCCTCGAGCGGCTGCGCAAGGCGCAGGGCCGGTGGGACGAGCTGATCGGCGTCGTCGATCGCCACATCAACCTGCTCAACAACCCCGAAGAGAAGGCCGTGCTGTGCGTGGAGATGGGCGACATCTTCCACCAGCAGCTCAAGGCGGTCGATCGCGCGGTCGTCGCCTACCACCAGGCGCTCGATCTCGACCCCCGCTGCCGGCCGGCGATGCACGCCCTCGGCACGTTGTACGAGCGTTCGGGCAACTGGCCCTTCGCCCTCGACATGCTCGAGCGTGAAGCGCAGGTGCTCGGCAGCACGCCCGAGGCCGTCGAGCTCTACTTCCGTGCCGGCAAGATCAACGAAGACATGTTGATCGACGCAGGCAGTGCGCGCCGGTGCTTCCTCGAGTCACTGCGCATCGACCCTGCGTACCTGCCCGCGATTCGTGCGCTCAAGGGCATCTACGAGATCGAGAAGGACTGGGAGAACTACGAGAAGGCGCTGCTCGAAGAGGCGCGCCAGACCGAAGACCCCCAGGAGCGCTCCGAGGCGTTCCTCTCGGTCGCCCGCTACTACGAGAGCCGCGAAGATCGCGATCAGGCCACCACCTCGTACGAAGAGGCGCTCAAGCTGGTGCCCGACTCGCTCGAGGCCGCGCGCCCGCTCGCCGACATCTACCTGTCGACCGAGAACTGGGTGCGCTGCGAGCAGATGCTCGACATCGTCACCACGAAGATGTCGCAGCGCTACGCCGCGACGCCCGAAGACGACGAGCTCGCGAAGGAGCTCTGCCGACGTTTCTACCGGCTCGGCTACGTCAGCGAGAAGAACGCGCGGCGCGACAAGGCGCTCAACGCCTTCGAGAAGGCCTACCAGCTCGACGCGACCAACCTCGCGGTGCTCGAGGGCTATGGCAACCTGCTCGTGCAGGTGAAGCGCTTCGAAGAGGCGCTCAAGGTGTACCAGTCGATCCTGCTCCACCACCGCGGCGATCTCACCGATCTCGAGGTGGCCGAGATTCACTGGACGCTCGGCGATCTCCACCACCAGCTCAAGCAGTACGACCGCGCCGAGAACCAGTTCGACAAGGCGCTCGGCATCGACCCGAGCCACGAGCCCACGCTCAAGTCGATGGTGGCCATCGCCGAGGCGACCCAGAACTGGGAGCGCGCCGGAGATTTCCGCCAGAAGCTGCTGCAGGTCGTCGACGGTGACGCGAAGTTCGAGAACGGCGTCGCGCTCGGCAAGATGGCGCGCGACAAGCTCAGCGACCCCTACCTCGCCATCGACGCGTACCTCGCGGCCCACAAGGCACGGCCCGACGTGCTCGAGGTGATGGACGCCTTGTACGTGCTGTACCGCGAGACGAAGCAGGGCGCGAAGGCCGCAGAGATGCTCGAGCGCATGCTGCAGACCGACGCGCTCAAGACCGACCCGCAGAAGGCCAAGCGCGTGTGGTTCGCGCTCGGAGAGATCGCCCGAGACGAGACGATGGATCTCGAGAAGGCCACCGCGTCGTTCAACGCGGCGCTCGATCTCGACTGGCGCTTCATCGAGGCGTTCAGCGCGCTCGAGGCGATGCTGGGCCGCAACAAGAAGTGGAAGACGCTCGACGACAACTACAAGCGCATGCTCTCGCGCTTCCCCAAGACCGAAGAGACGCACCTGGCGCGCATGACGATCTGGCGCGCGCTCGGAGACATGTACCTGAACGTGATGAAGGCGCCCGACGCGGCCGTCGAGGTCTACAAGGTCGTCGCCGCAGGCCAGCCCGACAACATCGAGATTCAGGAGCAGTTCGCCGCCCTCGCGCAGAGCCAGCCTGGCTACGAGCAAGACGCGGTCGATGCCTGGCGCCGGTCGCTGCCGACCACCGCGAGCCCCGGCAAGGTCGCCTCGGCCCTCGCCGAGCTCGCCGCGCGCCGAAAGGACTACGACTCGGCCTGGCTCGCCGCGCAGGTCGTCTCGGGGCTCATCGGAGAGCTCGGGGCAGGGGAGCGCGAGATTCTCACCAAGCTCACGCCCTACGCGAAGAAGCGCGAGACGGCGCAGCGCGCACTCACCGACCGTCTGTGGCAGCAGCACCTCTTCCACCCGCGCGTGCGAGGCCCGCTGTCGGAGCTGATGGCGATTCTCTTCGAGCAGGCCGGCGGCCTCTACAAAGAGGACTTCACCCGCTACGGCATCGTGCCCAAACGGCACCTCATCGACGTCACGCAGGGCGCGGAGTTCCACCTCTCGCACTACCGCTACGTCAGTCGCCTGCTCGGCATGGAGCAGATCGCGATGTACTCCCCGTTCCTCGTCTCGACGCGCGATCGCATCGCGAAGAAGACGACCGAACCGGCTCCTGACCCGATGGTGAGCGCCGAGGTCATTCACACCGACCCGATCGGCGTGCGCGTCGGCGGCAAGTTCTTCGGCGAGGCCGGCCAGCGCGAGGCGTACTACCTGCTCGGGCGCACGATGGCGCTGCTCCGCCCCGAGCTCGTGCTCACGGCGCGCCTCTCGGCCGAGCGGCTCGAAGCGGTGATGCAGGCGGCGATCAGCCTCTCGGTCGATCGGTTCCGCTTCACCGCCGATCTGCGCGCCATCGACACCGAGCGAAAGCTGCTCGAGCGCTCGTTGTCGGAGCAGGCTCGCGCGGCGCTCGCGCGTGTCACTCGCGAGTACGTGAAGGTCGCGACGCCGAACGATCTGCGCAACTACCTCGAGGGCGCCGAGCTCACCGCCGTTCGCGCGGGCGCCTTCGTTGCGGGTGAGATCGAGCCCGTCAAACGCATGGTGATGGCCGAGACCGGCAGCACCTACCGCGTGCAGCCGCGATCGAAGATCCGCGACCTGATGGTCTTCGCGCTCGGTGACGATCTGCACGCACTGCGCGTTGCGGTAGGCACCAGCGTCGAGGTGCAGCTCCGCAAGTGAGCAGATTGATTGACACTTCGCGGCAATGAAGCGAAGTGACGGAACCTCGTGAACGGGCGCGGCGTCCGTTCCCTTGACCCCCTGAAAAGGGAAACCTACAGTTTCTCAGTATTTAGCCTGCCCGGGACGCCTGATGCGCTTCGTCTGTGAGAGCTGCCGCGCGCAGTACATGATCAATGACGAGAAGGTCGGGCCCAAGGGGGTCAAGGTCCGATGCCGCAAGTGCGGCTACGTCATTCACGTCAAGAAGACCGACGGCGCGGTGACGGCGAAGAACGGCCCCGTCAACGCCTCGAACGATCCCGATGACGCGACGGCGACGCAGGTGATGAACAGCCCGCTCGCTGCCGGCACCGACGCGACGCTCGATCTGACGAGCCCCGGAGCGCCCGCCGCTGATCCTCCGACCTCGCGGGTGAACATGAACGACCCCGCGGTGCAGGCCGCGATGGAGTCGAAGGCCGCGAAGACCGCAGCCGCCAAAGAGAAGAACGGCGCAGAGAAGAACGGCGAAGCGAAAGAGGCTTCGAAGACCGACCCGAAACCCGGAGACAGCTTTCTCGGCGCTGACGAAGACGAGATCGGCGCCGTGTTCGACTCGGTGCTCGCGGGCGGCAGCACGGGCCCGACGACGTTGCCCACCGGAGGACTCGAGGCCAAGGGCGGCGCCGAAGGTGATCGTGAGTCGACGAAGGTGCTCGACGCCGACATGGTGAAGAAGCTCGCCGAGGAGAGCAACTCGAGCGGCGCGTCGAACCCCACGTTGGCCAAGGTCGAAGAGGTGCCCCAGCAGGACTGGTACGTGGCCCTCAACGACAAGCAGACCGGCCCGATGCCGCTCGATCAGCTCAAGCAGCACTGGGACAAGGGTGAAGTCGGCCCCGATTCGTTGTGCTGGCGCGCGGGTTTCGGCGACTGGATTCCCGTCTCCGAGGTGAAGATTCTCGCCTCCGTTCTGGCCCCCAAGCCGGCCAAGCCGATCGTCGTCGCCGCGGCCGCGACGCTGAACCCCGGCATCATCGCGCCCGCGCCCTCGGTCGTGAGCGTGCCGGTGCAGTCGGCGTTCTCGGCGGGCGGGCTCGTCACCACCGTGCAGTCCGAGGTGCAGGTGCCGATCGCGGCCGCTGCGCTCCCCTCGAACATCGCGGCCCAGGAAGACACCGGCACGTGGCGGCCCTCTGCAGCGTCGGCGCTCGCCTCGCTCGTGAAGGAAGAGATGGAGGTGCTCGCCAAGCCGCCTCCGAAGAAGCCGGAGCCCTCGAACGATCTGACGGCCGGCGGACTGCTCGACCTGCCTGCCGCTGAAGAGAAGCCGGCGCCTGCGCATCACGCTCCCGAGCCTGTGGCGGCCCGGCCAGCGCCTGCTCCGCCGCCCGTCAACCCGTACATGGCGAACCCGGGCGCGACGTACAGCGCTCCCGCCGTCACCCAGTACCGCCCGCCGTCGAACCGTGGCCTGCTGATCGGCCTCGGCGTTGGTGGTGGCGTGCTGTTGCTCTGCCTCATCGGCCTGGTGCTCTTCCTCGCGCTGCGTGAGCCCAAGGTCGTGGTCGCGCAGCCGAACAACCCGCCGATTCAGCCGACGCAGCCCGTGCAGCCGACCCAGCCGGTGAACCCGCCCGTCGCGGTCGCGCAGCCTCCACCGACCCAGCCCGTGCAGCCGCCTCCGGCTCAACCCGCGCAGCCGGTGAATCCGCCGGTCGCAGCGGTCACGCCCGAAAACCCGCCCGCGGCCCAGCCCGCGCAGCCGACCCAACCCGTCGCCGCGATGAAAGGCAACGGCACGAAGGCGAACGCGGGCACGCGAGTCCTCACCGCGAAGGTGGAGAAGGAACAGCCCGCGAAGGCCGAGCCCGTGGCGAAGGAGACCCCGAGGGGATCGAGCAGCACCGAGGAGTCGTTCGACGACATTTTCAAAGACGACCGCAAGAAACCTGCGAAGGAAGAAGTGAAGCCGGCCGACGAAAAGAAGAAGCCCGCCGTCTACGTCCCACCTCCTCCAGGCAGCGGTGGTGGTGATCTCAAAGACGCACTCGAGCAGAGCGACATCATGGAGACCGTCGTCGCGAACAAGTCCGGCCTGCAGCGTTGTGCCGAAGAGCAGAAGAAGCGCGAAGGCGGCTCGAGCGGGAAAATCGTCATGAAGTGGACGATCGAGACCTCGGGCGCGGTGAAGAACGTGAGCGTGGTCACCGAAGAGCTCAAGGGCAGCTACATGGCCTCGTGCATGAGCACGCTGATCAAGGGCATGAAGTTCCCCCGGCACAAGAAGCAGGGCGAGCCGGTGCAGTTCCCGTTCAAGTTCTGATCGCCGGGCGTCGATGCCCACGCCCGTCGGAGCGACCTGCCCTCGTCACCCCTCCGCGCTCGCAGTCGACGTGTGCGAGCGGTGCGGGCGTTTCGTCTGCGGCGATTGTGCGGTGCTCAAGGGCGAGAAGACCTGGTGCGCCGAGTGCGCTGCCGTGCCTCACACCGCCTCGGCGCGCGCCACGCTGGCCCTGGTGCTGGGGCTGTCGGGCTTCCTCTTCTGTGGCCCGCTCTCCATCGCGGCCATTGCCGTCGGTCTCGTCGAGCAGCGAGCGATCGAACGCCGTGAGACACCTGTCGAAGGCCTGACCAGGGCCCGGTGGGCGGTGCGACTGGGGGTGCTCCAGATCGCCCTGGTGATGCTGCTGGTCGTGTCGTTCGTGGCGTGGCGACTGCTTCGAACGCCCTGACGTCCTCGCCATGGCGCAAGTGCCCGACCTCATTGCCGCGCGTCGGCGTTTGGTCGTTCAACGCCTCCGATTTCCTTGATGAACAGGCGGCACGTCCCATGCGTCAGTGGGGCGGTCAACTTTCGTTGACTCTGGATCGGGCATTCCTACAGTCCCGCCCGCTTCGGGACCTTCGAAGGCAGTACACCAACGCAGCTTCAGGGAGACGTTCAACATGATGAAGACGAAAACCAGCATCTGGTTCGCGGCCGCCATTGCCGCGGGCTTCGCGTTCGGCTTCGCCGGATGTGGCGGCGACACGACGATGAACCCCACGACCTGTACGACCGACAGCCAGTGCACGGGCGCCGGCGAGGTCTGTCACCCCCTTCTCAAGACGTGCATCGCTGGCTGTACCAGCTCGACCGACTGCCCCGACTCGGCCAAGACCTGCGCGACGCTCAACGGCAGCGCGGCCGGCACCGACGGCGGCGCGGCTCGTGGCTTCTGCCAGTGCAGCACCGACCAGCTCTGCGATCGCGGCACGGCCGGCCAGGTCTGCCAGGACAAGTCGACGAAGGTCTGCGCGGCGAAGTGCACCGCGACCACGGGCTGCCCCTCGGGCTACACGTGTGACACGGCCACCGGCAAGTGCGGCGGCAGCACGTCGAACACCGACGCCGGCACCGACGCGGGCGTGACGATGGACGCTGGCGTGGCCTGCACGTTCGGTTCGTGCACGGGCGGCCAGACCTGCAACCCGACGACGCGCGTGTGTGGCGCTGGTGCGGCCTGCTCGTCGGCGAACGCTCAGCCTGACATGTGCGCCTATGGCCAGACCTGTGCCGGCGCGGCGTGCGGCGAGGCTCCCCGTACGGGCGTGGGCTGCGCGAACTTCGCGAACGTCGTCACCCCGACCCTGTGGAACCCGGTGGGCATCACGGCGATGGCCGGCCCGGTCACCGTCAGCGTCACCAACCGCACCGACGACGCCACCTTCTGCACCAACTCGTCGACGTTCTCGGGCTCGCACGAGCTGTACGCGGCGCCGGTCTCGCTGGGCGGCACGAACTTCCCCGCGGCGGGCGTGATGCTGCCTGCCGACCTCATCAACTACGTTCGCTCCGACGGCCAGATCTGCGACGTGCAGAAGGGCTGTGGCAACTCGGGCCAGATCTTCCGCCCCAGCGGCTACCAGGTGTCGAACGGCAACAAGAACCTCAACCTCAACTTCACCCTCTGCGCGATGACGGGCATCACGTCGTTGACCGCCGGCTTCTACGCCGACAAGGGCAACGCCGTTTGCGTGACGATGAACTGACGTTGAATTCCCAACCCCGAACCCGGTCGAAAGCCGCAACGGCGATTGGCCGGGTTCACCACAAGGACACGAAATGAACTTCAAGAAGATGATGATGACGGTCGCGGTTGCTGCTCCTCTGGCGGCGTTTGCGCAGTCGGGCACCACGGTGAAGCCCACGCCGGTGCTCCCCGGTGAGCCTGCCCTGGCGTGCCCTGCTGGCACGAAGCAGTCGGGCGGCAAGGACACGGTCTTCGAGGCGACGTTCTGCACGAAGGCTGGCCGTCTCGGTGAGCCCCTGATGCACGGCCCCTACCTGGGCCTCTACAAGTCGGGCAAGAAGCGCGTCGAGGGTGCGTACCTCGAAGGCAAGCGCACGGGCCTGTGGGTCGCGTACGACGAGGCCGGCGGCAAGCTGGAAGAGCTCTCGTTCGACAACGATCTGTGGAACGGCAAGCGCACGCAGTGGATCAGCGGCGCGAAGATCCTCGAGGAGAACTGGGTCGCCGGGAAGCGCCAGGGCATCCAGAAGGAGTGGATCAAGGGCAAGGAAGTCGCCACCGAGTTCAAGGACGACTCGCCGGTGAAGAAGTAACCAGCTTCTGCTGTTCTTGATGTGACACGAGGGCGGGTTCTCTTCTGGAGAGCCCGCCCTTCGTGCATTCTGTGCCCGTCGTGCACGGCTTTCGTCAGGCGCTCGTCGAGAACCCGGCTCCGTCGCGATTGGGCGACGTGGCGCTGCGGTACGAGCCATCGATGCTGGTCGGCGAGACCTCCAGGGCCACGGCGACGTGGCGACCGACCGCGCTGATGGTGTCGGGGCTCGCGCTCATCGTCGTGGCGATCATGGTGCTGCTCACCGCGTCGAACACCGTCGCCTTCGCGGTGCTCTCGCTCAGCGCCGCTTCACTCGCCGGTTCCGTCTTGTTGGCGCGCAGAGAACGACGCAAACGAGGCTTCGTCGCGAACTTCGTGACCCTGCGACTGCGCCTCGACTTCACGACGCCGATCGCTGGCCGCCCTGCGACGTTGTGGGTGCCGTTCGACGAGGTGAAGGCCGTGACGCTCCTCGAGCAGGGAGACGGCCTGCACTGCCTCACGGTCGACTTCTCAGATGGTGGTTCGCTGCTGCGTGAGGTGCTGGTCGCGTTCATTCCGGCTCCTGAGATCGACGCTGCGGCGAGGCTGGCGCGCGTGCTTCAGGGTGCCTTCGGACTCGGGTCGATTCCGCCTGACAGCCCGTACCTGTCGACCCTGAGCAGCGAGCCACCCACGCCGTCGGCCTCGACCCCGAACGACTCGGGGCCGGGGTGAGCGCGCGCGAGAATTCTCCAGCAATCGTGAATGGCTGGCGGCGTTCCGGCCGATCGGGCCTCGGGCATGGACCGTGCTCAAGGTCGACGCATGCGCGCGCTGGCACTGGTCGTTCTTTCGTGGTCGCTCACTGCTTCGGCATTCGAGCTTCGAACCGATTCGCAGGGCGACGTCGTGAAGTGGCAGAAGTCGCTCGTCTTCGTCATCGACCCGGCGCTGTCGCAGAAGCTGGGCGACGTGGCGGCGGCCTCGGCGGTGCGCGCCGCCGTGGCCGAGCTCGATGACGCCACGCCCGAGCTGACCGTCTCAGTGAAGGACGGCGAGGTGCACGGTCCCGGCTACGACCTCGACGCGCAGGCGCAGAACCAGAACGAGATCATCGCGCTCACCGACTGGCCGTACACCGATGGGGCGCTGGCCTCGACCGTCGTCACCGTGAACGCGCGCACGAACGAGATCATCGACACCGACATCGTCTTCAACTGCGAGCAGCACACCTTCAAGGTGCTCACCTCGCCGACGCCCAGCACGATGGAGGTCGACGACGTGCAGAACACCATCACGCACGAGATCGGCCACGCGCTGGGCCTCATGCACAACCCGATGGACGAAGACGTGGTGATGTTCCCCCGCGCGGCGGCCGGAGAGGTCACCAAGCGCGTGCTCCGCAACGACGATCGGCGCGGGCTCGAGGCCCTCTACTCGACGGCCCCGGTGACGCCTGAACTTCCGCAGCAGCAGGTCGTGGGGTGCTCTTCGTCGGGCGGTGGCGTCGCCTGGGCGTTGGGGCTCGCGGTCGTCGCCGTGCTCGCCATGGGGCGGCGGCCGAAGCTGGTTCGCGTGATCGCGCGGCGCTCGCACCGCCGTGGGCTCGCCGCGCTGCTGATCGCCGGAGCGTCGTCGATCGCCTTCACCGCCGAGGCGCAGCCGCAGCTCCAGACGCCCGTCGGGGTGGTCGTGGTGAAGACCAAGATCTGTCACCGCACGGCCGAGCTGCCGGGCCTCATCGTCACCTCGATGGACACCGACCTCGAAGCCTGCGCGACCGCGACCTGCGACCGCGTCATGCGCGTGACGGTGCCTGGCGGAAAACTCGGCGACCTCGAGCAGTCGGTCGAGCACCACCCCGTGCCCGCGCTGGGCGAGCGCCTTGGCCTCGCGAAGAAGAACGGCCGCATCGTCGTGTACCGACTCGTCGTTCCCGAAGAAGCGTCACGTTTCAATGCCCTGTTGCTGAGGTCGGCCGCGCCCCAGCCGGCGCCTTCGGAACCCGCGCCGCTCGTGCAACCCGCTGTTTCCGTGAAGTGACTCCGTGGCACCCGCCTTGAAGTCCACTGATCCGAGGAGTCCGCCATGCAGAAGCCAGCCGAAGCGCCCCGCCGAATCTTGATCGTCGACGACGAAGAGAACGTCTGCCACGCGCTGCGCCGCAGCCTGCGCAAAGAAGGCTACGAGCTCTTCTTCGGCAACGAGCCGGCGCAGGGCCTCGAGGTGCTCAAGACGCAGCCGGTCGACATGGTGATCAGCGATCACCTGATGCCGAACATGACGGGCCTCGAGTTCTTGAAGCTCGTGCGCAACCGCTACCCCGACGTCATGCGCATCATGCTCACCGGTCACGCCGACATGCAGACGGCCATCGACGCGATCAACCAGGGCAACATCTACCGGTTCCTCACCAAGCCGTGGGACGACACCGAGCTGAAGGTGACCCTCTTCCTCGCGTTCGAGCAGCTCGATCTCGAGCGCGAGAACCGGCGGCTGCTTGCGATGGTTCGCCGTCAGTACGACCTGCTCAAGTCGCTCGAGAGCGAGAACCCCGGCATCAGCCACGTCGTGCGCGACGCCGAGGGCTTCATCCTGCTCGATGAAGAGCCCGACTCGTTGCGGTCGGGCATGGACCTGCGGGTGATTCCCTCCTGATGGCCCATGACGACCGGCGCGACATCCCCAGCCGTGTTGCTGGTGGCCGAATCGCCCTCGCTCGTCGCGCGCGTCGAAGACCTGTTGGAGCCGTGGGGGCTGTTGGCGATGCAGGCGCCTCCCGAGCAGGCCTTGACGCTCGTCGACTCGGGGTACTCGCGGATCGTGCTCTGCGAGATGCACCACAACATTCGGCTCTACCTCGAGCGGCTGAAGGCAGTCGGCGCAGTGCCGATCGTGATCGGCCATCGCCCTGACGAGTACGTCGGCGAAGTCGAGTACGCGGCCAAACCCAGTGAGCTGGTGGCGGCGGTCTTTCGTGCCGCGGGCATGCTCGCCGGCCTCGAGCCCAGCGGCGCCGATCGCGTCAACGAGTTCGCCCAGGCCATCGCGTCGAAGTTCACGCTGCCCGAACTCGTGCGCGAGGCGATCGCGAAGACGAGAGAACTCTGCGACGCCGACGGCGCCAGCCTGCTGCTCGTCGACCCCGAGTCAGGTGCGCTGTACTTCGATACCGTCGACGGCAGCGCCGCTTCGTCGATCGAGCGCATCAAGCTGCAGCGAGGGCAGGGCGTCGCGGGCAAGGTGGCCGTCGAGGCGCGGCCGCGGCTGGTGCCCCACGCGAAGGACTGCCCCGACTTCGACCCCTCGTTCGATCGCAAGACGGGCTTCAGCACGGGCTCGATCGTCGCGGTGCCGCTCGTGCTCGCGGGCGACGTGCTCGGCGTGTTGATGGCCGTGCGCTCGGTGGAGCGGCTCGCCTTCACGCCGGTCACGCTGCATCGCCTCGTCGCGCTCGCTCCGCACGTCGCCATCGCCGTGCACAACGTGCAGATCACCACGCAGCTGCGCAGCTCACAGACCGAGGTGTTGCAGGTCAACGCGAGCCTCGAGCAGAAGGTTCGTGATCGCACCGATCAGATCAGCCGCGCCAAGCAGGAGTGGGAGCGCACCTTCGACGCGATCAGCGAGCCCATTGCGCTCCTCGACGGCTACGTCATTCGTCGCACGAACCAGGCGTACGCGAAGCGCGTGCGTCTGCCGGTGACCGAGCTGCCGGGAAAGACGTGTCATCAGGTGTTTGCCAATCGCGACACGCCGTGTCCGCACTGCCCGCTTGGCAAGGGCCGCGGCGTCTCGTTGACGGCCGAGCTCACCATTCCCAACCCGAGCACCGCGAAGGACTCGCACGTGCAGCTCTCGGGGTACTGGCTGCACGACGACCCCACCTCGAACTCCGTCGTCGTCACGTACCAGGACGTGACGCACTCGCGGTCGCTGCAGGACAGGCTGCGCGAGAGTGAGCGGCTCGCCGCGGTCGGTCAGCTCGCGTCGGGTGCAGCGCACGAGATCAACAACCCGGTCGGCTTCGTCACCTCGAACCTGCGCAGCCTGCGCGGCGTCATCGACGAGCTGCGCGGGCCGATGACGGTGCTCTCCGACGTCATCGCCATGGTGAAGGAGCGCCGGCTCGAAGAGCTCAGCGAGCTCGTGCAGAGCCTCGACGAGCCCGATCTGCAGACCATCGAAGACGCGGTCGAGATGATCGACGAGTCGCTCGATGGTGCGCGCCGCGTGAGCGACATCGTGAAGGGCCTGCGAGAGCTGTCGCGGCTCGAGATCGGTCGCAGGGAGCCGGCCGACACGAACAGCTCCGTCACCCGCGTCGTGCGCACCGAGTTCGGTGATCAGCCGCCACACGTCTCGCTCGTGCTCGAGGCCGCGGTGCCCGCCGACATCGCGCCGCTGCAGCTCGATCAGGCGCTCGGGCACCTCGTGAAGAACGCCCGGCAAGCGACGCCGCAGAAGCAGCACATCGTCGTGCGCACGTGGAGCACCGACGACGAGGTGATGATTCAGGTGCGCGACGAAGGCGTCGGTATCGCGAAGGAGCACCTGCGTCGCGTCTTCGAGCCGTTCTTCACCACGCGCGGCGTCGGCAAGGGCATCGGCCTGGGGCTGACGGCCGCCTACGGCATCGTGCGACGCGCGGGTGGTGACATCGAGGCCGAGAGTGATGGCCCGAACCGCGGCAGTACGTTCACCATCAAGCTGCCTCGCGCGGCCGTGGCTCCGCTCGCGAACGTGGCCTGAGCGACCACTCAACTCGAGATGAGGCGCGCCGCGCCGAGGTCGCCATAGAGTGTCGGGGTGCGCCTTCGTCTCGCGGCTCTCCTGTCACTGCTCTCGTGTGGAACTCCGACGACCATGCCGGAGCCCGATCGGCCGGCTCCGTGCACCGAGACCGCGACCCAGACGTGCGCCGGGGCGGTCTGCGGTGAGAAGACGAATGCCTGCGGCCAGCGGGTGAGCTGTGGCTCGTGTCTGCCGGGGCAGACCTGCACCTCAGGCCGATGCGAAACCCCGATGCAGTGCATGCCCGACATGATGACGGCCTGCTCGGGGCGGCGCTGTGGCGCGCGGCCTGACGGGTGTGGTGGCTCGGTGACGTGCGGTACCTGCGGCCCGGGCACGACCTGCTCCGCGGCGGGTGCGTGCGAGGTGACCGACGCCGGCTCGGGAGGAGACGGCGGCGTTCAGATCGTTCGCTGCCCGGTCACGCGCAGCTCGGTCGATCGGGCCGACGAGTCTCAGCTGCTTCAGGTTCGCCTCATGTACGTGATTCCCAGCGATCTGCCGGACGAGTCGCTCGACGTGAACGGGCGCATCTGCACGTCTGCGAAGGCGTTCTCGGGTTGGCTCGGCACGCAGCTCGGCGGGCGCACGTTGCGCTTCGACACCAGTGGGGGTGAGCTCGACATCGGCTTCGTGCGGCTCGGCAAGACGAACGCGCAGCTGCGCGGCAGCGGGAACGCGAACGACGTGAACACGGGCGTCGCCTACGTGCGTGAGCGCATCGAGCGTGAGCTCATCGCGATGAACCAGGTGAAGCCCAACAAGCTGTACGCGGTCTTCTACGGCGGCGAGAGCACCTACGCGTGCGGCGGCGCCGCCTACCCACCCGCGCTCGTTGGCTCGGTCATCGCGATGTACCTGAAGTCGACGATCGGCGGAGTGGGGTGCGAGGCGCGGCCGTGGGGCCAGTCGACGTCGACGCTCGGCTACTTCGACTGGGCGATGCTGCACGATCTCATGCACGGGCTCGGCATCGTGCCCAGCGGAGCGCCGAACCAGCACGCGTTCGGGCACGCCTTCGACTCACGCGCGCCGAACCCGGAGATCGATCTCATGTACTCGCCGCGGGTCGGCATGAGCGACCCCTCGTGGGGCATCGACACGCCTGGCGGGTTGGTGCTCGACCTCAACCGCGACGACTACTTCGCGCACGACGGAGGTCAGGTCGATCTCCGCCGCAGCGCCTTCCTCGAGCCGCTCCCGGTCAACGCCGTTCGGCCGCCGGGCTGGTGACGGGCTCGGCGGCGTAGACCTCGCGCCCCCCTTCACGGAACTCGTTCGACTTCTCGGCCATGCCCTTCTCGGCCATCGCGCGAACGTCTTCCGTGATGCTCATCGAGCAGAACTTCGGGCCGCACATCGAGCAGAAGTGCGCCGTCTTCGCGCCTTCGGCCGGCAGCGTCTGATCGTGAAACTCCTTCGCCTTCATCGGGTCGAGCGAGAGGTTGAACTGATCCTCCCAGCGGAACTCGAAGCGCGCCTTCGACAAGGCGTCGTCACGGCTCTGCGCCCCCGGGTGACCCTTCGCGAGATCGGCCGCGTGCGCCGCGAGCTTGTAGGTGACGACGCCGACGCGAACGTCTTCTTTGTCGGGCAGGCCGAGGTGCTCCTTCGGCGTCACGTAGCAGAGCATCGCGGTGCCGTACCAACCGATCATGGCCGCGCCGATGCCCGAGGTGATGTGATCGTACCCGGGCGCGATGTCGGTGGTGAGCGGCCCCAGCGTGTAGAAGGGCGCCTCGCCGCACACCTCGAGCTGCTTCGTCATGTTCTCGCGAATGAGCTGCATCGGCACGTGACCGGGGCCTTCGATCATCGTCTGCACGTCGTGCTTCCACGCGATCTTCGTCAGCTCACCCAGCGTCTCGAGCTCGGCGAACTGCGCTTCGTCGTTCGCGTCGGCGATGGAGCCCGGACGCAGGCCGTCTCCGAGCGAGAAGCTCACGTCGTACGCCTTCATGATCTCGCAGATCTCGTCGAAGCGCGTGTAGAGGAACGACTCCTGATGATGCGCGAGGCACCAGCGCGCCATGATCGAGCCGCCGCGTGAGACGATGCCGGTGACGCGCTTGGCGGTGAGCGGAATGAACGGCAGCCGCAGGCCCGCGTGAATCGTGAAGTAGTCGACGCCCTGTTCGGCCTGCTCGATGAGCGTGTCGCGGTACAGCTCCCAGGTGAGCTCTTCGGCCTTGCCGCCGACCTTCTCGAGCGCCTGGTAGAGCGGCACCGTGCCGACGGGCACAGGGCAGTTGCGCAGAATCCACTCGCGCGTCTCGTGAATGTTCGGGCCGGTCGACAGATCCATCACCGTGTCGGCGCCCCAGCGAATCGACCACACCATCTTCTCGACCTCTTCTTCGATCGAGCTGCTGACGGCGGAGTTGCCGAGGTTGGCGTTGATCTTCACCAGGAAGTTTCGGCCGATGATCATCGGCTCGCACTCGGGGTGGTTGATGTT
Source organism: Archangiaceae bacterium (assembly GCA_016879935.1). Lineage (GTDB taxonomy): Bacteria > Myxococcota > Myxococcia > Myxococcales > Myxococcaceae > Xiheimicrobium. Next base: position 46,783 of record JAACJQ010000184.1, read on the forward strand.
CGCGGGAATGATCGCGCGGCCGCGCGCGACCTCGTCACGCACGAACTCGGCGGTGAACTCCTTCGGAATCGACGCGCCGAACGACTCACCAGGGTGCTGCACCCGGCTGGAGGCGAGCTTCTGGTTCTCGCGCAGGGCGATGAACTCCATCTCGGGGGTGATCTCACCGCGCCGCGCGGCGTGCAGCTGGCTCACGTTCTTGCCGGCCTTCGCGCGCAGCGGCTTGCGATCGAGCTCGAAGCGCAGCGCCGCCAGTCGCGGGTCTGCGAGCCGGGCGCGCGCGAACTCCGAGGACGAGCCGTCGAGCTGCTCGACGTCGGAGCGCTTCGAGACCCAGTCGCGAACTACCGGCACCCCGCGGCGCAGATCGATCGCCAGCGAGGGATCGGTGAACGGCCCCGACGTGTCGTAGAGGCGAATCGGCGCGTTCTCAGTGATCTTCCCGTTCGCGTGGCGGGTGGGCGCCTGGGTCACCTCGCGCATCGGCACCTTCAGCTCGGGGAACCGCGTGCCCGAGACGTAGACCTTCTTCGACTTCGGGAACGGCTCGCGGGTGATGCCAGCGAGCGCAGACGAGTCGACGGACAGCTTGGTGTGGTTGGCCATGAGGCACTCCCTCCGCCGGTGTGAACCGGGTCAGGTTCGGCGGGTCGACCGCAGGCACGGTCCTCTCAGCCGCTGGCCCACGCTGGGAGGCGGCTCCCCGGTACGCGCCGCGACCTAGCACGGACCGACCGTCAGGGGTCGATGAGGACGGTGATCCTCGACTCCTGCAGCAGACTCCGAGTGCCGCACGAGGCCGCGGCGCACGAGCTCGCGCTCACCTCGGTGTTCTCGAGCAGCGAGACGACGACGGGTCGCGAATCAATGGGGGTGATGTCGAGGTAGCCCTGCGCCCGAACCAGCTTCGGCTCTGCGCTGCCCTGACGAACCGAGACGCTCATGGTGTGCGTCGGCGGGTCGAGGGTGACGCGGAAGGTGCCGCTGGCGCGCTCCGGCGCGATCAGCCGACGTGGCGGCGGCACGGCAGGCCACGAGGCGCGAATGCAGCGGGCACCTTCGCAGACCGAGACGTCGAGGGGCTTGGGCGTGTCTTCCACATACGCCACCTTCGGCTGCCGACAGTTGCAGACCCGCATCGTGGCGCCGGGCTTCGAGGGCCACAACGTCACCAGCGAAGCCCCAGCGGGAGCATCGTGGCACTCGCCGCCGCCCATCTCGGTGATGGTCGCCGCCTGGCCGTTGACGGTGGCAGTGGCCCCCGGCTGGAGCGAGCTGCACGGGTCGGTCGTCGGGAGCCCGACGGCGATTCCGTCATCGAGCGCGGAGACACTGATGAAGGCCTGGTCGAGCGGGGTGCATGCAGCGGTGACGACGAAGAGCGGAACGAGGAGTCGGAACATGAAGACGGAGTGAGCAGATTTCGGGCCACAGCGCTCACGTGTGGGAACGCGGCGGCGGGTGTGCAAGCCGCTGCACACCCGTGGTGCAGGCTGCACGGGCGTTCGTTGGAGAGGGCTACTTCTTGAGGCGCGTCTCGCTGCCGCCGTCGGGAAGCAGCAGGTGCTCTTCACGCGGCACGGGCATGCGGTTGATGGTCGGCGGTGGGCGAGGCGATACCTGGTTGAGGATTACGGGCCTCGGCGCGGCCTCGGGCTCGACGGTGCCTGCGTCGACCGGCTTCTTGTCGTACGCCGGGTTCGGGCGATTGACGATCACGTCGCTCGGCTTCTTGTCGGGCGACGGGGGCGGGTTCGCGAACACGGTGCTGCCCAGGAGTGCGACCGACGCGATGCGGGCTGCGCGCTGCTTTCGTTTGGCCATTCGCGCAGCGTAGCAGCAGGCCGTCACTTGCCGCCGCGTTCGAGCCCGCCGTCTGGGAGAATTCGGGTGCCGTCTTCGGGAGCGCGCATGACGTTGACGATCACCGGCGACGCCGTCGGGAGCTCGACCTCGTTCTCGGGTGTGCCCGCGTCGACCGGCTTCTTCGGCCCCGGGCGGTTCATCACGGGTTTCTTCGCTCCAACCGGCGGAGGTGGGTTCGCGAACACGGTGGTGCTCAAGAGAGCGACTGTCGCGAGGCGGGCGGCGCGCTGCTTTCGTTTGGCCATTCGCGCAGCGTAGTCGGAGTCAGGGCTCGGCCGGGGAGTGCTCGACGAGCCTCCAGCGTTTGCTCTCAGCGTCTTGTCGGGCAACTCCTTCTTCTTCGAGAACGGCAAGCAGCGTTCTCGACACATGGCCTTCATGGCCGACGTGGCCTGAGTAGATGCCGAGGGCGCGTCCGAGTTCAGCGTTCGTCAGGCCTGTGCGCCCAGCGGCAGCAAGACACTCGCGAACGCAAACCTTGAGTTCTGTCCAAGCCGTTTGAGCTCTTCGATAGAGGTCGTTGGTCACCCGCGAAACGTACCGCCTTGGAAGCCGGACCTCGAGCGGGCTGTGGTTTCGACCTGTTGGGCGATGTCAGTCCAGTTCGATACGACGCGCTCATGACTGTCAACGAACTCTCTCTGGAGATTCCCACCTCGTTTTGGGACCAGACCCACGTCGACGCCGATGATGGTCGCCTCGCTGGCGTGATGGCGATTAACGGGTCACGGTTTCACGTCGAGGCGATTCCGGTGACCAAAGAGCAAGGCATGCAGGTCGGGGCCGATGTCGAAAGCGAGAGTCGGCTTTCTGGTCTGGTGTTCGAATTCGACGTTCGAGGGTTTCAGACAATCGAGATCAATCAGCGCGAGTACGTCGTCATCATCACGCCCTTCAGCCTCTGATGTGTCGCGGCCTTGAAATCGCTTCGCTGATCGGTTGGCCTCCGTGCGGCAGTTCAACCAGCACCCGGGGGTACCCACATGGCTGTTGCGATCATCCGCGAGGCGGCGAGCCTCGCTTTGCATTGGGAACACATCGTCTACACGTTGGCTCGCCTGTCTGCGCATTCGCTGGGCAAGCCGTTCGTGGCCGACTTCAAGGCGCTCGAGAAGCGACTCGATGCGGTCGAATCCGGGCAGCGAAACGTCTGGCGTGACGAGGTGATCGCTCAGGCCGCGGTCGACGCCGTCGATGACACGCTCGATGACGCCACCCGTGAGCTGAGCCGCCAGCTGCGGTTCGTGGATGGCGATCGGAGCGCGCGGGTGAAGCGCTACTTTCCGAAGCCGGCGACGCGCTTCACCGCGCTCGGGTTGCAGTCGCAGATCGAAGCCGTCGCTTCGTGGCCTCAGTCTTTGAAAGCCGAACCTGAGCCGGTTCTGAAGAAGCTCGGCAGTGACGTCGCCGCGGCCATCAGCTCAGCCAAGTCGGTGCTCGATGGTCGCGTCAGCGCTGCCGCGGCTCGTGCCGATCATCGCGTGCGGGAGGTCGTTCGTTTCTCGGAAGATCACAACCGCCTGCGTCTGGCGACCCATGCTGCGCTCACCTCCGCAGGCGTGAAGGAGGGCCTCGCTCGTGACTTCGCCGATCGGTTCTTCCGCCGCGAGTCACGCGAGTCGAATGAGCCTGAGGTGGCCGAGCCTCCAAAGCCGGCATGACGAGGCATGGCGCGGAGGGGAAGGTGCTTGCTTCGCGCGGTCTCGAGGTTCTGCGGGTGAGGGAAGACGCTCCGGGACGGCTCCCGGGGCTTCTGCGGGCGACGACAGCTGGTGCCTGGTTGGAGTGAGGAGGGGCTGCGCACGCGCTCATGCGCATCGTGCCGCGGTTCGCAGCAGATGCGGCGTCGCGAAGCGGCTCGCGGCTCGGAGAAGGTGGCTGCTTCGGGCGGTGGTTGCTGCCGGGCTCGAGGGGCTCAACCCGGCAGCACGCTCCAGGAGGGCGGCGCGCTGCCTCGCCACGGTTGGCGAACGAGGAGCCAGGGGGCGTTGTCGCCCGAGCTTTCCCTGAGGGTGGAGAGCTCGCCGCAGAGCTCCTTGTCCTGTGCACCGTCGACCGGGCCGAAGACCATGACCTTGGTCTCGGCCCGGACGATCGTGAGTTTCGTTGCGTCAGAGAGAACGGCGAACCGAGTGGCCTCGCGGTTGGTCGCTGAGCCCCATTCGGATTCGACTGCCAGAAGCACTTTGAAGGGCTTGTTGACCAGGTCGGTCCAGTAGTCCGCGGTCGACCCTCCTCGGTATTGAGGGTTCTCTGAGTGGAGCATGTCGAAGGACGCGAACTCGCCCGACGTCGTCCTGACTCCGAGTTCACTTCGCCAGCGCTTCTTGACGTGCTTCCGCGGCTTCCGCGCTTCGACGAGGACGTCTTTTCGGGCCCGAGCCGCGAAGAAGTCCAACACCAGCTCGGTCCAGTCGCTCGTCCGAAGACGCGGCTTCTGCAGGTCTGCTCGTTCGAAGAACCCGACGAGCCTCTTGCCGACGACCTCGAGTTCCGCGGCGTCGTATTTCGAGAAGCGCACGTGCAGCTCCTGGTTGAACCTCCGTTCTACCGGCCTTTTCGTCGACCTTTCGAGCGCGCTCGTCGTTTCGCACCCTTCGGCGATGTCAGCCCGGTCCGCTACGACTGCGGTCGCCATGACGACACCAACGCCGACCTTTCAGCTCCCCGATGACTTCTGGAACCACGCGCCCAGAGACCCGAGCGACGGGCGTCTCTCGGGCGTGCTCGGCATCAACGGCACGGCCTTTCACGTCGAGGCGCTGCCAGTGAAGCGCATGCACGGCTACCAGGTCGGGGCAGATCCACTCAGTGAGAGCCGCCTCGAAGGGCTGATCGCCGAGTTCAACGTTCCGGGCTTCGAGACCGTGCGCATCAACGACCGTGACTACGTGCTGGTGATCAGGCCCGTCGCCCGCTGATTCCTACTTCTGGATGAATACCGAACGATTTCCGAAATCAGAGGGGCGCTGCACCAACCCGGGCGTTCGCCCATCCACGCACTCCAGGAGCCTCACATGAAGAAGCTGTTCGCCGCCGCGCTGATCGCCCTCGCTCTGCCCGCCTTCGCCGAAGAAGCCGCGAAGCCCGCCGCCAAGACCCCGCCGGCGGCCGAGGTGAAGAAGGACGAGAAGAAGGCCGACGTCGCGAAGGTCGAGGAGAAGAAGGCCGAGGAGAAGAAGGACGAGAAGAAGGCCGACGTCGCGAAGGTCGAAGAGAAGAAGACCGAGACCGTCGCCAAGGCCGACGAGAAGAAGCCCGAGGAGAAGAAGGTCGAGGAGCAGAAGGCTCCGGCGGCGAAGAAGGCCCCTGCCGCCGCGAAGAAGTAACTACTTGCGGTTGAACTTGTTCATCGCGCCCTGCATGCCCTCGCGCGTCCAGATCTCGCAGCCCTCGATCGCGCGGCCGATCAGGGCCGGCAGCTGCTCGCGTTCGTCTTTCGAGAAGTCGCCGAGCACGTGACCGACGACGCGATCTTTCGCCCCCGGCCCCTGCGGTTTGTCGATGCCGAACCGCAGGCGGCCGTACGACTCCTCACCCCACGATTCGCGAATGGAGTTGAGGCCGTTGTGGCCGCCGCTCCCGCCCCCGCTCTTGAGCTGCAGCTTGGCGAAGGGCAGGTCGAGCTCGTCGTGCACCACCAGCACGTCGGCCGCAGGCACCTTGTAGAAGCGCGCCGCCTGGCCGAGCGAGGTGCCCGACAGGTTCATGAACGTCTGCGGCTCGAGGAGCAGCACCGTCTCGCCGGCGAAGCGGGCCTGCGCGAGGCGTGACTCCCACTTGGTCGAGGTGAAGTCGGCCTTCCACTTCGCGGCCAGCGCATCGAGCACCATGAAGCCGATGTTGTGCCGGTTGCCTTCGTACTGTCGGCCGGGGTTGCCGAGCCCGCAGATGATCTTCATCGGTGCCTTTCAAAAACACGACGCCGCTCCGATGTGAACCGGAGCGGCGCCTCGAGTCACCACGAACTGGGTGCCGATTACTTCTTGGCAGGGGCCTTGGCGGCCGCAGCAGCCGGAGCCGCCTTGCCGTCGGCCGCCTTCGCGTCGCCGGCCTTCGCATCGCCAGCCGCCGCAGGAGCCTTGCCATCTGCCGCAGGAGCCGCGCCAGGCGCAGCGGCCGCGACCTCGACCACCTTCTCGATTTCCGGAGCGGTGACGACGGCGATCGTGAAGTTCGTCGACGTCTTCACGGTCACGCCGGCAGGCAGCTTCACTTCGTTGATGTGCAGCGAGCCACCGATCTTCAGGGGCGTCACGTCGGCCTCGATCTTCTCGGGGATCGCGCCGGGCAGCGACCACACTTCGATCTCACGGCGAATCTGCGAGAGAATGCCGCCGTTCGTCACGCCTTCGGCCTTGCCGGTCAGAATGACGGGGATCTTCACCTTCACCTGCTCGTTCTCGCGAACGTCGATGAAGTCGACGTGCAGCAGCTCCTTCGAGACGGGGTCGAGCTGGAACTCCTTGAGGAGCACCGTGATCTGCTTGCCGTCGATGTTGAGGCCGAGCACCGTGTTCAGCTTCTTGGGCGTCTGAATCGCCGCCTTGGTCTCCTTGGCGTTCACGGCGATGTTCAGCGGCTTCTCGAGGCGGGGGCCATAGACGACGCCGGGCACGAGGCCTTCGGCGCGGGTGCGGCGGGCAAAGCCCTTGCCGGCACCGGTACGGATCTTCGCGTTCAGCGGACGGGTCTCGAACGACATGGAAAGCTCTCTTCTCTGTGATGATCAGCCAGAAGCTGATCCGTTGCCTTCAGCAGTCCCGTGCGAACCCGGCATCCTGCCCCTGTGGCAGGCCCCGAAGTGTCGTCCGTCGTCGAAGGTGGGGGGCGCCTTATGGCGTTGCAGGGGAGAAGGTCAAGACCAGGCCTTGCGGGTCGAAAAGGCGTCTGGTAGGTGCGCCGTCCTTCCGTTTTCTGTCTTCACCGATTGAGGCATCTCCCATGCGCGCCGCAGCCATCCAGTTCGTCGATTCGCTGAACCTCCGCAAGAACGTTCCTGACTTCCGCACCGGTGACACCGTGCGCGTGAACTGGAAGGTGAAGGAAGGCGAGAAGGAGCGCGTGCAGGCGTTCGAAGGCGTCGTGATTCGCAAGACCAAGGGTTCGGTCGACGCGACGTTCACGGTTCGCAAGATGTCGTTCGGCGTCGGCGTCGAGCGCATCTTCCCGCTGCACTCGCCCCGCTACGAGACGATCGACGTGCTCACCAAGGGCAGCGTTCGTCGCAACCGCCTCTTCTACCTCCGCTCGCTGCGCGGCAAGGCTGCGCGTCTCGACGTGCAGGAAGAGAAGGACGCTCCCGCCGCGAAGGCGTAACATCGAACTCTCGCGAGGGAGTCGATGCTCATTCTGGAGCTGGCGGTGCAGGGCGTGCGCGGGTTCAGCCCGTCAGCGCGCGTGGCCTTCAAGGCCGGCTACACCGTTCTCAAGAGTCCAACCGAGATTCCTGCGCCGCTCGCAGGCCTGACCCTCGCGCTCGCCTTTCCAGATGGGCGTGGTGGTGATGGTGCGTTCCTGGCGCCGGGCGCGAAGCAGGGGCGCTCGGGGTTGTCAGTGCAGGCTGTCGACCAGAACGTGTGGCGGCTCGTGCGCGATCTGGGCGGGCAGGGCACGCTCCACCGGCTCAATCGCCAGACGAACCAGTTCGAGGTGCTGACGCAAGACGCGGCCGAGATGGGCCAGGCGCTGCGCTCGGCAGGGTTTCCCGCGCGGCCCACGTTCGAGCAGCTCTTCACGCTCACCGTCGGGCAGCTGCCGTCGAGGCGCCCGAAGTCGAGCGCGAAGCAACCGCCGCAGCCCGCGAAGGGGCAGCCGCCGAAGAGTTCTCCCAGCCAGGCGCGCGTGCAGTCGGCGTTCGATCAGTACGCGAACGAGCTCGGCGCGACCGAGACCGGTCCTTCGGTCGAGAAGCTGTCTGCCCTCGAGAAGGAGCTGGCGACCGCGAAGCACGTCTCCGAAGTTCAGTTCCGCATGGATGGTGTGCAGGCCGACGTGTTCAAGGCCGAGCAGCGCCTGCACGCGTACGAAGAGCTGAAGGGAAAGCTCGAGGCCGCGCGCGCCGAGCTCTTCAAGGCGCCGACGCCGCAGTCGCTGGGCCTGCCTGACGACATCGTCGAGCGCGTGCGCCGGTCGGGAGACGAGAAGAAGCGTCGCGACGAGGCGTTCGCCAAGCTCGATCGGGAGCGCCAGGACGCGGGCATCGCCGACGAGCCGCCGCGCACGCCGCCCTTGTGGAAGGACATGCGCTTCATCGCGGCCATCGTGCTGGGCCTGCTCTTCCTCGTGTCGGGTGGCTTGCTCGACGGCATGGGCCGGTTCCTCGCGCTGCTCGCGATTCCGGCGTTCACGTTCGGTGGCCTGCTCGCGCTGCGCTTCATCGAAGAGCTGCAGCACGCCAGCCGCGAGGTCGCCAAGCGTGAGGTCTTCGAGGTTCGACGGAAGAAGATCGAAGACGAGTTCGGGCTCGCCGCCAGCATCGTGCAGACCGCGCTCGACAAGGTCGAAGCGAACCTGCCCGACGAGTTCTTCACGATCATGGCCAGGCGCGCCGAGCTGCAGCCCGCCGTGGCCGAGCTCGAGCTCGAGTTCGCCGACTTCGAGTCGGACCCCGAGACGCATGGGCTGGCCGAGAAGGTGGCGGCGCTCAAGGCCGAGCACGAGTCGCTCAACCAGCAGCTCCTGGGCATGAGCGGTGGCTACGCGCGCGAGGTGCGTGAGATCGAGCGGGAGATCTCACGCATGAAGGAGGCGCTCGCCGGCAAGAACCCCACCTCGGGAGAGGAGTTCTCGGCCGTGTCGACCGGCCCCGCCGAGACCTTCGATGACCCATGCCCCGCGCCGATGGCGTTGGCGTGTGAGATCTTCAGCTCTGATCTGCCGACGTTGTGGGGCGTGGTTCGTGATCGCTGCGTGCAGTACCTGACGGCGCTCTCGGACAAGCGGTACCACGGCGTCGATCTCGACGTCGATGGGCGGGCGACGGTGCACGCTCCCGGTCGATCGATCGCGGCGGGTGAGCTGCCCGCGAAGGATCTCGATCTGCTCTACCTCGCGCTGCGCCTGACGCTCGCCGAGAAGGCCGGAGCCCAGACGAAGCTGCCGCTGCTGATCGAAGACGCGTTCGGCGGCGTCATCGACGTGAACAAGCAGGGCCTGTTCGCGCGCATGCTCAAGCACATCGGCACGTTGACCCAGGTGCTGCACGTGATCGGCGCCAGCCAGCAGCCTCCGCCGGCCGACACCGTGCTCGCCGTCTGAGCCGTCAGCGGCCCGTCAACAACCGGTAGCGCTGCAGCGCCTCGACCTCGTCGACCTCGTGCGTGAAGCCCGTCGCCTTCTTGAACGCGCGGCCGTCGACGACGATGGGGTACTTGATGTGCTCGAGCGCGCCAGGCGGAAGGTTCGGGAACCCCGCACGGCCCAGCAGCGCCCGCAGCAGCGGCTCGGGAACGGGCACCACGGTTCGGCCCGTCTGCTCCGCGATCATGCGCAGCGGCACCGGGTTCGGCCCCGACACGTTGTAGATGCCCTTCACGCGCTGCTCGGCCGCCAGGGTGATCGCCCGCGCCGCGTCGGACTCGAAGATGAACTGGAACAGCGGGTCGTAGCCGAGCACCAGCGGCACCCGCTTGCCGCGAAGGAACGACGCCAGCGTGCCCTGCTGCGAGGGCCCCAGCGTGTAGACGAGGCGAAGAATCGACGTGCACAGCTTTGGCTCGCGCCACAACGCGTTCGCGGCGAAGAGATCGGCGGCGACGAGGTCGGCCAGCTCGGGGAAGCTGCCGATGCCGTGGGGTGGCTCGTCTTCCGTGTGGTACAGCGGAGAGTCGGCGCTGGCGCCGTAGTACGTGTGCCGGCCCACGAAGACGACGTGCTTCACGCCGTGCGCGACGCTGTGCTCGAAGAGGGCGCGGGTGCCACCGACGTTGATGCGGGCGCGCTCGTCACCGCCCGCCGTCAGCGCGTTCACCGTCGCCATGTGAATCACGCACTCGGGCTTCCTGGTGCGGAACACGTCCTCCGCTGCGCGTTTGCGCAGGTCGGTCTCGAACACCTGAATGCCTTCGGGGGCGTCTCTCCACGGGCGGCGATCGAGCCCCATCACCTCGTGGCCGCGGCTCTTGAGCAGCATCGCGACCTGGCGGGCCAGGGCTCCAGAGATGCCGGCGATGAGGATCTTCATCGCGCACCTCCGCGCTTGAGGCGTGAGCGTCTGTTCGTTCTCGCCGCGTCGATGAGCTCGGCGATGCGCGACTTCACCTGCTCGACGTAGCCCTTGATCACGACGTCGTCTTCGTCACCCGAGCCCTCGAACACCATCGGCGCGCCGTAGTGCACCTCGCACGGCACCGGCAGCGGGAGCGCGACGCCGTAGGGCGTCACGGGCACGTACGGCACGCCCATGATCTTCCCCAGCGCGTAGCTGTTCATCACGGTCGGCACGGCATCACCGCCACCCACGAAGCCCAGCGGCACGATCGGGGTCTTCGTCTTGAGGGCGAGCCGCACGAACCCGGTGCCGAAGTCGACCAGGGAGTAGCGCTCTTTGTAGAGCTTCGCGGTGCCCTTCGCGCCCTCGGGGAACACCATGAGCAGGCGATCGTCGAGCAGCAGGCGCTCGGCATGCTCGGGCAGCCCCGTGAACTGCCCGGTGCGACTCGACCAGAGGCTCCCGATGGGCAGCTGGTTGATGAACTTCTCGGCCATGCCCTGCGCGAGGCGGGGCGGCTCCATCTCGAGCATCATCGAGGCGATCACCATCGCGCCGTCGAGCGCGTAGCCGCCCGAGTGGTTGCCGACGAGCATGGCGCGCCCTCGCTTGGGCACGTTCTCGACGCCCACCGCGTGCACGCGGAAATATTTCCGATACATCCACCCCAGAATGGAGAAGCCCGTCGCCAGGTGCTTCTTCGAGATGCCGTAGGGGTCGACGCCGAGCGCGTTGAACGGCAGCTCGAGACGGTTCACGAGATCCCGCACCGCTTCATCTTTCGCCATGTGCGCGAGTGTACTCGCCGTCCTCCGGCATGCCCGGCAAATCCAACGAGGGGCCTTCGTCGTAAGCCGGGCGACCTCATGGATGGCTCTCCGCCGGCCTCGCACTCGGGCCGAACGCTTCACCACTTCAGGCTCGACCAGGGCATCGCCGAAGGCGGCATGGGGCGCGTGTACCTGGGCTTCGATCTGTCGCTGCAGCGGCCCGTCGCGGTGAAGGTGATTCGGCCCGAGTACTCCCACGAGCAGTCGTTCGTCGCCCGCTTCGTGCGCGAGGCCCGCGCGCAGGCGCAGATCGTTCACCCGAACGTCGTGCAGGTCTTCTACGTCGGCCAGGAGGGCGAGACGCTCTTCATGGTGATGGAGCTGGTCGAAGGCGGCTCGCTCGCCGGCCAGCTGCGCGACTCGGGGCCGCTCGACTGGAAGACGGCGCATCGCCACCTGCTGGCGCTCGCGCAGGGGCTCAAAGAGGCCTCGCGGCTCGGCATGATCCACCGCGACATCAAGCCCGACAACGTGCTGCTCGATCGTTTCGGTGAAGCGCACCTGGCCGACTTCGGGCTCGCGGCTCCGGTGATGTCGCGCGAGGCCGTCACGCTGCCGAACATTCGTGCGTACAACCCCGCGCTGCCCTCGCTGACCCAGGTGGGCTCGGTGATGGGCAGCCCGCCGTACATGTCGCCCGAGCAGGCCGCCGGTGACGCGCTCGACGAGCGCAGTGACATCTACGCGCTGGGCGCGACGTTTCTCGAGCTGCTCACGGGCGCACCACCGACCCGCGCCTCGACGCTGATGGAGCTGCAGTCGTTTCATCACGGCCCGCCGCCACCGCCGCTCGAGCCCCGACGTGGTGCGGTGCCGGTCTCGTTCGCGCGGGTGATCGATCGCTGTCTGGCCCGGAAGAAGGAGGAGCGGTTTCAGAGCTACGACGAGCTCATCGCCGCGCTGCAAGCGGCGGGGCCGCGTCCCGTCATCGACGCAGGCGCGCTCCCGCGGGCGCTGGCCTGGGCCATCGACGTGTCGGTGTTCGTGATCGCGTTGATGAGCTCGGCCGCCCTGGGCCTCGGCCTGGTGCCGCGGGTCTTCATCTCGTTCGCCATGCTGATGCTGTGGCTCTGGGCAGGCGCGGTCGCCGTTCGTGCCACGCCCGGCTTGTGGATGATGCGCCTGGTGCTCTCGCGCCCGAACGGAGACGAGCTGCCAAGAGGTGCGGTCGTGCTCCGGAGTCTGCTCCAGTACCTCTGGGTTCCCTTCGCGGGGCTCGCGCTGGCGGCGCTCTACAACGCGTGGTCGGGGGTCGCGCAGTCTGGCCTGCTGGCGGCGCTGACGATCACGGCCGGCCTCAGCCTGATGGGGTCGATGGCGCGGTTCTTCGGTACGGCTCGGCGCACGTTGATCGATCGCATCGCTGCGACGCGGGTGCTCGTCTTCGTGAGGTGATCAGGCGCCCGTGTGACCGGGCTGCTTCACGTTCGCGCGTTGCACGAAGTCTTCGACCGTGCCCGACGTCGACGAGGCCTCGATGAGCGTGCGGTACGTACCGAGGGGAATGTCGATCGGCCCCGCCGTCGTCATCATCCACAACGAGAGCGTGTAGCCGGTGGGCACGCGGGTGATGGGCATCTGCTCGACGCGCAGCTCGACGCGCGCCAGCTCGAGTGGCTCTCCATCGACCAGCAGCCGGCCCTGGGTGCGAACGATGGTCCACGTCGCGATGCGGGCGGCCCGCACCATCACGAGCGCGAAGACCGAGATCAGCGCCCCCGACAGCGCGAGCAACATGAGGCCCGGGCCGCTGCCGAGATCGATCAGCGCCAGCGAGGTCGAGAGCACCAGCACGCCGAACGCTGCCGCACCAAAGCGACCCCACGCGCGGCCACGCTCGACCACGAGACAGTCTCCGCGGGGCTGGCTGATGCGTACCTTCATGGGCGTGGTGAAAATGTACTCAAGGGCTCAACGCCGTGCATCCCCCCGACCTTCCCGGGAAAGCACGCGTGGGTCTTCTGCCTACACGACGGGTGGGAGCGAGCCGGGCGCGGGCGTGTGGTTGGTCTCGTCGATCGTCGAGGAAAGCAGTCGTCGGGCCTCGCGCACGTCACGCTCGGTCTCAGGCGGCAGCTTGTGGCCCTCGAGGAGGTTGGCGAGTGAGGCCGAGGCGGCGCGCATGGCCTGAATGGCGTGCAGGTGCCGGTTCTTGATGCTGGTGAGCCGTTCGTGCGCCTCGGCGACCTCGACCTGGTGCTTCGACGCGAGGTACTGCTTCTCTTCCTGTGCGAGCTCGAGGGCCTGCTGGAGCATCGCCACTTCGGTGTCGCGCTCGAAGACGCCGTTGCCGGCCTTCTGCAGCTCCTGGAGCTTGAAGATGAGCGACTCGCGCTCCTGGAGAATGCGCTGGCTCTCGATGGCCGCGCGGATCTTCTCCTGCACGAGGCTCATCTGCGGGAAGGGCTTCTCGAGGTAGTCGACCGCGCCGAGCCGCAGCGCCTCGAGAATCGAGGTCACGTTCGGGTAGCCCGTCATCATCATGCACGCGCAGAACGGCTGGCGGCTGCGGGCCGCGCGAATGACGTCGAGGCCGCTCCCGTCGGGCAGGTTCTTGTCGACGAGCAGCGCGCCGAACCGTTGGGAGTCGAGCGCCTTCACGGCGTCGGTCACCCGGTTCGCGGTGATGACGGCGAACGCCTTCTTCTCGAGCGCGATTCGCAGAACGTCGAGGACGATGGGCTCGTCGTCGATGAGCAGAACGGAGTTTGGGACCACGGACGAGAAGTCTCGCGCTTCGCTCGACGCAGGTCGAGAATCGCCAGCATGGACGAGCTGAATACAGTGTTGGCGAAGGTAGGCGGATGGAAGTCGGTCGTCTTCGCGGTGGTGGTGATCGTCGTGCTGGTCGTCCTGAAGCGACTGCTGTCGTCGAAGGCGCCTGCGTACGAGGGCGAGAAGCGGCGGGTGATGTGCGGGTGCGGCTGGCAAGGGAGCGTCACCAAGATGAAGCCGCGCTGCCCGATGTGTGGGCGCACCGAGCTGCACGACGTGTGAACTGGACAGGCGAGCCGTCGCCGTGATGAAGGCCGCACCCATGAGCGAGACCTTTCCCGTGACGGTGGCAGTGACGCGAGCAGATGGTTCGGTGGAGCAGGTGCGGGTCGGCACCGCCACGCGAACGGGCGAGGGCTTCTCGTTGAGTCTGGGCGATCTGCGTATCGGTGGCAGCGCTGACGTGGGTGGTGCTCCCGTTCGCCGCGCGGCGACCTCGAGCGCTCCGCGCAGCTCGGGCGGTGGTGACGCGTCGGGCATGGTGTTCCCGCCGTACGGCCGCTCGAAGGGCCTGCCCATCTCGGGCGCCTCGATGCAGGACCTCGAGTTCTACGCGAACGGCTGCCGTCGCACGCTCGGCGATCCGGGCAAGGCGCGCTGGCACGACAAGGAGCGCGTGCTGCTCGCCGCCATCGAAGGCGAGATGGCCCGGCAGGGCGGCGGCGGAGGAGGTGGCGGTGGTGGGTTCGGTGGCGACGGCCCCGACGACTCGCACATTCCGCCCCCGAGCGACGACGACGCGCCGTTCTAACGGTACAGGCCGTCTCGCAGCCGTTCGAAGTGCCGCCATGCGCGGGCCGAGAGTTCGGCCATCGTCACCGTGCGCGACTTCGAGAGTGCGAGGAGCTGCTTCTCCAGCCCCTCCGACATCAGGCTCACCGTCTCGACCGCGTCTCCCAGCGTGAGGCCCGCGCGCAGCTTCGAGCCATCGAGGCCCTCGAGCACGCGAGGCCAGGCGGACTTCAGCAGCTGGGCCTGACGCGCGAGCAACTTCGGCGACAGTGATGGCGGCGCCTCGGTCAGGGCCACCTCGAGGAACTCCGCGCTCAGCGGGTGCCGCGCCGCCAGCTCGAGCTTGCGCATCGTGAGCTGATGCAGGCGCTCGAAGAGTTCGGTCGAGCCTGCAAAGGGCGAGAAGACGATGCCGCTCAGTCGCCCGAGCTCTCGATCGAAGAGCGCCTCGAGCAGGCCTTCTTTCGAGCCAAAGTGGTGAAACACGAGGCCCTTCGCGACCCCGGCCTTGCTCGCGATCAGGTTCGTCGACGCCGCCTCGTAGCCGCGGGTCGCGAACTCCTCCACGGCCGCGTCGAGAATGCGCTCCACACCCGAAGACGAAGCGGTTTCGCGCGGTTGACGGGTTCGGCTGACCATGTGGTCAACATCGATAGGGGCGACTGACCGCCTGGTCAAGTCGAACTTCGGCCGGCACTCTTGCGCAGGCGGAACGCATTGGGTGTGGTGCTGAACGAGATGGCGCGAAACACGAAGTTCGTGATCGGAGAGGCCGAAGCGGGAATCGCCGAAGCGGCCGAGCTGGGGCTCATGCACACGCACTTCACGGCGCGTGACGGCCGAGTGGTGACGCTCCCCGATGGCCACGACGCGGTCGAGTTCATCAACTGCAGCTACCTGGGCCTCGATACGCACCCGAAGCTCATCGAAGGCGCGAAGCGGGCGGTCGACGAGTTCGGCGTGCACTTCTGCTGTGCGCGATCGCGTCTCACCATCGAGCCGAACGTTCAGCTCGAGGCGCAGCTGAGCGAGCTCTTCCGCGGCCACGCCATCACCTTTCCCAGCGTCACCGCGGCGCACATGTCGGTGCTGCCCACGCTGGCGAGCGGCGGGTTGCTGCCTTCGTCGGTGCGGTCACGAACGCGCTTCGTGTTCGACAAGCAGGCGCACGCGTCGATGCAGTTCCTCCGCCCCGTCATCGCGGCGGAGGCGAACTCGGTCACGACGATCGGTCACAACGATCTGCAGGCGCTCGAAGACGAAGCGAAAGCGGCCGACGCAGCGGGAGAGACGGTCGTCTACCTCGCTGACGGCGTGTACTCGATGGGCGGCCTGTGCCCCCTGCCCGAGCTGGTCGAGCTGAGCGAGAAGTGGGGCATCGTGCTGTACCTCGACGACGCGCACGGCACGTCGATCTTCGGGCGGCAGGGCGAAGGCTCGGTGCGCGGTGCGTGGGACGGCGAGCTGCCCGAGACGGTGATCATCACGTACTCGCTGGGCAAGGGCTTCGGGTGCAACGGCGGCGGCGTGCTGCTGCCGACGAAGTGGCAGGCCGATCGCGTGCGCCGCTTCGGCATGACGTACGGCTTCTCGGCGCCGCTCGACTTCTCGGTGGTGGGCGCTGCGCTCGAAGCGGTGAAGCTGCACACGGACGGCACGGTGGAGCGGCTGCAGAAAGAGCTGCGCGCCCGCGTCGCGCACTTCGACGAGCAGGTCAGCACCGACGCCCGAGACTTCAGCCCGATTCGTCGCGTGGTGATCGGTGACGAAGGCGTCTGTCGGTCGCTCGGCGCCCGTCTGCTCGAGCAGGGCTATCTCGTCAGCACGGCGTTCTTCCCCGTGGTGCCTCGCGGGAAGGCGCAGCTGCGCGTGTGTCTCGGTGTGAACCACACCGATGCGCAGATCGATGGCTTCGCGAAGTGTCTGGCCGAGTCACGGGCCGCCCTCGCCAGGACGGCGTGAGCCATGACTCCAGCGGCGTGGCGTGAAGCGTTCATCGCGCAGGTGATGGCGGCTCCGTCGGCGTCGCTGGCTGCGTTCCGCGAGGGGCTTGCTGCAGAAGGAGCCTCGGCGTTGCACCCGGTGCTGTGCCCGATGGTGATCGACCTCGCGTTCCACGGTCGCATCGAGGCGGCCGTGCGTGAGTGGCACCTGGGCATGCACACGGTGCTGGCGTCGTGGGCCGACGATCAGCTCGAGCCGATCGCCGTGCCAGCCGAGCTCAGGTCGCGCGTGGTGAACGAGGCCCGTGAACGGCGCGCCCTCGGCAGCACCCGCTACGACTTCATCGTGAAGGACGATGGCGAGCTCGCGTTGATCGAGTGTCAGGCGGGCGACCCTTCGGGCATGGGCGTCGAGGAAGCCTCTGCGGGCGCCTTCGCGCGGCTCGGCGTGGAAGGAGTGCAGCGAAGCTCGGTGGCCTCGTCGATGCGCCGCTTCGTGGCTGAGCACCCATCGCGGGCGGGGCTCGTGGTCTTCGTGATTCACCGCGAGGCGTTCCTCGAGTGGGACGTCGCGCGGCTGGTGAAGGTGTTTCGAGCAGAAGGGGTCGAAGCCGTCATGGCCGATCCCTCCGAGCTCTCGTTTCGTGACGGTCGGCTCTGGCTCGGCGCGCGCACCGTCGACACGGTCGTCAGAGACAGCCTCGAAGATCTGCTCGCTCCGGAGCGTGTCGAGGCGAGCCGCGCGTTCCTGGCGGCGTGGGTCAATGATGCGGTGCGTGTGGTCAACCCTGCGGGCTCCATCGTGGCCGACCACAAGGTGCTGCTTGGCCGGCTGAAGACGCGAGGCGTTCCCGAGACCCGGGCGCCTGGCGACGAGCTGCCGGAGCGCGCACGGTGGGTCCTCAAGCCCTCTGACGGGTTCGGTGGGTTCGACGTGACGATCGGACCTGCCGTCTCCGACGCGCAGTGGGCCGAGGCCATCGTTGCGGCACGCAGGTCGGGCCGCACCTTTCTGCTGCAGTCCTTTCTGCGTGCAGAGACGCACGCGTTGCCGGTGCCTCGTGGAGACTCGCTCGAGCTGCGCCGCCACCACGTCGTCTACAGCGGGTGGATGCACGGCGATCGGTTCGGCGGGTTGTTCGCGCGCGTACATGAGAAGCCCGTCGTCAACGTGCACCAGGGCGGCGGCCTCGTTCCCGTCTACACCGTCGAATGACTGTGCTTCGCTCGCGCCCGTGAAGAAGCCGTCTCGTTCCCGTCGCCCCGAGCGCGCGCCCGACCTTCCCGAAGATCGTGACGCCGTCGCCCACTTCCGCAGGCACCTCAAACGCCACGGCTCGCGCATCGCCGACGACGTTCGCGCGTTCGAGCGGCGGTGGAAGAAGCAGGGCGTCGACACGCTGCACGGCATCGGCATTCCACTTCGGCCACTGTTCATTCCGCGGGCGCGCCTCGACGCGGTGGCCGCCGGGTTTCACGAAGGCATGGAGCGCATCGTCACCGGGCTCGCGCGTGACGCGAAGAACCCGAAGGCGCTGAATCAGTACGTGCCCATCGGCGAGAAGCTGATTCGAACCTTGCGTGGTGGCCTCGAGAGCCCACACACGCTCACCTGGTTCCGGCCCGACGGCATGCTGCTGAAGGATCGCTACGTCGTCGGCGAGCTGAACTACGGCAACGGCGTCGTCGTGAGCATCGGCTACACCGAGTGCCTCTTCGATCTCTTCACGCATCACCCGGCGATGGAGCGCGCAGGCTTCGGGCGGAGCAGCCTCGATCGACCCTTCATGGGCTGGCTCGCGGCGATCGAGGCCGCCATCGACTACCACCGGCCCGCGCACGTCGCGCTCGTGGCGCACCACGAGGAGTGGCCCTTCGTCGTCGACGACAGCCCGCGGGTTCGGCACCAGGTGGAGCAGGCGGTGAAGCGGTTGCTCGCGCGGGGCCTGCACGTGTCGATCGTTCACGAAGACGCGGTGTTCATCGACGCGAAGGGCAGGGCGCGGGTGAAGGGTGCCGCGCAGCCCGTCGACTGTTTCGTCGTCACCACGATCAGCTGCTCGTTCATCGATGACCCATCACCGCTCGATGGCCCCGCGAAGTTGCTGGCGGGCGTCGACGTCGCCGGTGCGCCCATCGTCAAGCCGCTCATCGGCATCGCGATGGACAAGGGAATCATGCCGTGGGCGAACGCGGTCGGCCCGTTTCCCGTGGAGTGCTCTGACGGCTCGTACGTCGTCGCGCCCGAGACCTTCTACGTGGGCCCTGATTCGCGTTCGTGGATGCTCGAGAACCAGCAGCAGCTCGTCATCAAGCGCTCGTTCATCGGAAAGGACACGGTGATCGGCGTCGCGTCCGACGAGGCGACCTGGGCGGCGGCGGTCGAGCGTTCTGCCAACCGCGAGTACGTCGTGCAGCAGTACCAACCGTTGCCGCGCACCGAAATGCCCGTGCTCCTCGACGGCCGGGTGGAGTGGATTCCCGTGCGCGTCGAGTTCACGCCCTTCATCGTGCACGGTCGCTACTCAGGAGCGCTGGCGCGCTACGCACCAGACGCTCCCGGGCTCATTCTTTCGCCGCCGCCCGAGGGCATGGGCATGACGATGGTCTGCGCGACGTGAGCTCACTGCTTCTTGTCGGGCACCGTGAGCTTCACGCTCTTGCTGACGACCGCGTCACCGAAGCGCTCCGCGTTCACCAGCCACGCGGCCGAGTTCTTCACGTAGCGCGCGGTGCCCGCCGTATCCCACTTGTTGCAGAGGCGCGTGAAGCCGCCGTCGAAGATCGCCCGCTTGCCGTTGCGATCGTAGAAGCCCGAGACGAGGTTGCCTGCCGAGCCGTAGAGCAGCGGCTCGAGCACTTTGTTCTTCTGCACGGTGGCGATGGTGATGCCCTCGTAGAGGAACTCGAGGCCCGTCGAGAGCAGGTGGCTGCGACGAATGCCGATGTGCTGCTGGCCGTTCGACTTCTCGAGCCCGACGACCTGATCGCCCATGAGATCGCCCTGCATGGTGACGCCCATCAGCGCCTGGCCGACCGCGTTGGCGTCGGCGTAGTACGGCTGGTTGTCACCCCAGATGTAGACGCCCTTGCCCGAGTCGAAGAAGCGCTTGATGACGGCGATGTGCTCGTCGCTGAGCTGTCGCGTGTCGCTGGAGATGATCCACAGCTGGCAGGCCTTCGCGAGCTGCTTCTCGAACTCCTTCGCGGGCGGCACGCCGTGGTTCCAGCGGAAGACCGAGAAGCCCTTCTCTTTGAGCGCGTCGCGCACGGCATCGAAGGGGAAGTCGTAGAGCTGCACGACAGCGACGGTCTGGCCATCGAAGGCGCCGTCGACGGCGAGATCGTGCTGGTTGCCGCCGGAGTTGCCGTACGAGTCGCGCACGACCGGCACGAAGCGCTCCCGCGTCTCCATCTTGCCCGTCTTGTCGTTGCGAACCTGCTCGATGACGCGAGCGGCGGGGGCCGAGTTCATGCCGGCGGTCTCGGAGTACTGCGCGAAGGCGGGCAGGGCGAAGGTGAGGCTCAGCAGGCACGACAGCAGGCGAAAGCGCATGGAGGCTCCAGAGTGGGTGGGTGCGGCCATGAACGGGTGGCTCGCGAATTCGATCTGAGGTGTGCGTGAGTGGGCGCGTTTCTCTGAGCCGTGGCTGGTCGTTGTGGCCGCTGGCCCTCGTTCGTGGAGCGGGTTTTCCCGTGGGGGTGATGGAGTCGCTCTCGCTGCCAGCCCTGTGGGATTCGGCGGTGGGTGTGCTCGAGGGAACCGCACAGCCCGCGGCGTTCGTTCAAGCGTGGGCGGAAGCCAGACCGGCGCTCCGAACGACGATTCGCACGCTGGCGGCGGAGCCGAGACTTCGCGAGGCTGTCACCTGGCAGAACCGCAGCGCCGTGGAGTTCGGGCTCGACTCGCTCGTTCGGGCGCCTGTCGATCGCGACGACGCGAAGCTGCGAAAGAAGGAGTCGATGCTGGTCTCGTACCTTCAGCGGTACGCGACGAAGTGCGACACCATCGGCTTCTTCGGGCCACTTGGGTGGGCGAGCTGGAGCGGCGCCACGCTCGGGCAACGGCCCGGCCCGTCACTGCTCTCCGAGCGAAAGATCTTCTTCGAGCCATGGGCGATCGCTGCGGTGGTCGATGCGATCGCGGGCGAGTTCTTGGCCGACGTTCCGCTGCGGCTCACCGGTCACGCCCGGGTGGAGCGGCGGCTCGCGGTCGCGCTCGCGACGCCACGAACGCCAAAGCAGCTCGCGCGCGCGCTGAAGTTGCCGCTCGATCAGACGCTCGGCTCGATGCGAGAGCTCATCGCTGCCGGGCTCGTCGACGTCGCCATTCCCGTGCCGATCGCGCACCACCCCGAAGCGGCCGTTCGACGCGCCACGAAGAAGCTCTCGACCCCTCTCCGGTCGCGGCTCACGAAGGCGCTCGACGAGCTCGACGCCGCGCGCGAGGCGATCGCCAGTGCTCCCCGCGAGCGGCTCTCGGCAGCCATCGCCAACGCAGAGACGATCTTCACCTCGCACGCGCTGACCGAAGCGAAACGCCACGAGGGCCGCACCTATGCGGGCCGGTCGATTCTGTACGAAGAGGCGCGACGCGACACGACGGTGACGCTCGGAGACGATCTGCGCCGAAAGCTCGACGCGCCGCTGACGGTGATGCTCGAGCTGGCACGGCTCTACACCTCGCAGATCGCCGCGCGACTCGAACAGTCGATGGTGCGCGAGTTCAGCCGCGCGAAGACGAAGTCGGTTCCGCTCGTCGACTTCTGGTTGTCGACGGCGAAGCACTTCGACGCCGATCCTCCCGCGGCAGTCATCGCGGCGCGGAAGTCGATTCAGCAGGTTGTCGCGAAGGCAATGGGCCCGCTCGAGGTGCAGGCGCGCGAGGTGCGGTGGTCGTCGTCCGAGCTGGGCGCGGCGATTCGCAAGAAGGTCGAGAAGGTCGGGCCGGGCTGGCCGGGAGCGCGCCACCATGCGCCCGACGTGATGCTCGCGAAACGCGGCGACGACTTCATTCCCGTGCTCGGTGAACTGCACACCGGCGTCACGCCGTTCTCGACGCTCTCGGTGTTGTCGCTCACGCCGCACCGAGAAGAACTCGAAGCGCTCTACCGCGAAGATCTTCCGGGTCCGCTCGTCACGCCGATTCCGTGGGAGGATTTCTCGCGCAGCACGCACGACACCAGGCTCGCCGCAGACGACGATCGCTGGCATGTCGATCTCGGTTTTCGCTTCGGCTCGCCGCTGCCTGATCGCCGCGTTCGTCGCGCGGCGGAGCTCTCGGTTCGTTCCGGCAAGCGTGGCCTGGAGGTCGTCGGCAAGAACTTCCGAATGCCGCTCGCCGCCGTGATGGAGCGCCGCATCAAGCTGCGCGCCGCGAACGAGTTTCACGTCGTCGCGTGGACGACGCACCGCCCGCGAATTTGGCTCGACGAGGTGGTGATCGCCCGCGAGGCGTGGCGGGTCGATCGCAGCCAACTCGACGCCTGGGCGAAGGACGAGGCGTCTCACCGGTTCCTCGAGGTCGCGCGTACGGCCCGCTCGCTCGGCTGGCCGCGGTGGGTCTTTGCGAAATCGCCGCTCGAGACGAAGCCCATCTACGTCGATCTCACGAGCCCGCCGCTCGTCGAGCTGCTCTGCAAACAGGCCCGCGAAGCGCCCACGCTGGTGGTGAGCGAGATGCTCCCTGCACCGCACGAGTGCTGGCTCGAAGACGCCGAAGGCCAGCGCTTCGTCGCCGAGCTGCGGCTGCTTGCCGTCGACCCGAAGCAGTGGGGCTGATTTTCGGGCCACGACCCGCTACACGCGGCGCATGACGTCGACGGTGCTCCTCTCGTTGCTGCTCTCGGCCGACAAGTCAGGCCCCAGCCCCTTCATCACCGCGAACGCCCTCACCGGGCACGTGCGCTTCCTCGCCTCCGACGCGCTCGAGGGACGTGGGCCTGCGACGCGGGGCGATCAGCTCGCCCAGCAGTACATCGCCGCGCAGTTCGAGACGATGGGCCTCGAGCCCGCTGGAGCCAACGGCTCCATGTTGCAGCCGCTCGAGCTCGTCGGCGTCACCGGGCACCCGCAGTCGATCGTCTTCACGAAGGGCCAGACGAAGCTCGAAGCGAAGTTCCACACCGACCTCATCGCCGTGAGCGGTCACCAGAACGCGGTCTCGAAGTTCGACAAGGCCGAGGTGGTGTTCGTCGGCTACGGCATCGTCGCGCCGGAGTACGGGTGGAACGATTTCAAGAACGTCGACGTGAAGGGCAAGGTCGTGCTCGTCCTGAACAACGACCCCGAAGACGACGCGTCGCTCTTCGCCGGCAAGACGCGGCTCTGGTACGGCCGGTGGGACTACAAGTACGAGCAGGCGGCGAAGCAGGGCGCGGTGGGCTGTCTCATCATTCACACCACGCCTTCCGCAGGCTACCCGTGGCAGGTCGTGCAGACGTCGTGGACGGGGGAGCAGTTCGATCTGCCACCGACGGGAGCCCCGCTGCTGCAGGTCGAAGGCTGGCTCACCGAGGAGGCGAGCCGCAAGCTGGTGCAGCTGGGCGGGAAGGATCTCGACGCGCTCCGCACGGCCGCGCAGTCGCGTGACTTCGTGCCGGTGCCGCTGGGCACGCTGGCCAGCACTTCGTTCACGAACACGGTGGTGAAGAAGTCGACTGCGAACGTGCTGGGTCTCTTGCGCGGCAGCGACCCGAAGCTGGCCGACGAGTGGGTCATTCTCACCGCGCACCACGATCACCTTGGCCTCAAGGAAGATGCGAAGCCGGGCGAAGACGCCATCTACAACGGCGCCGTCGACAACGCGTCGGGTGTGGCTGCGATGCTGACGGTGGCGAGAGCGCTGACGGCCCAGGGCAAGGCGCCGAAGCGCAGCGTGCTGTTCGCGGCCGTCGCTGCAGAAGAGCAGGGCCTGCTGGGCTCGCAGTACCTCGTCGAACACCCGCCAGTTCCGTACGGCCGCATGGCGGCGAACATCAACATCGACGGCCTCAACATCTGGGGCCGCACGAAGGACGTCTCGGTCATCGGGTACGGCAAGACGAGCATCGACGCGGTGCTGGTGCAGCTCGCGAAGGCGCAGGGGCGGGTGGTGAAACCCGACGCGCTCAGCGATCGCGGGTTCTTCTACCGTAGCGACCAATTCAACTTCGCGAAGGTCGGAGTGCCCGCGGCGTACTTCTCGTCGGGTCACGCCTTCATCGATCGCCCCGAGTCGTGGGGCCGCGAGCAGCGAGAGAAGTGGGAGCTCACGCACTACCACCAGCCCACCGACGACCTGCTCCCCTCGTGGGATCTCTCGGGCGCCGTCGAAGACGTGAAGCTCATTCACCAGCTCACGCTCAAGCTCGCCGACGCGCCGAACATGCCGACGTGGACGCGTGGAGACGAGTTCGAGGTCGCCCGTCAGAAGGCGCTCGAGGCGTTGAAGAACGACAGCCCGCGGGGCAGCGGCCGTTGATGCAGCGGGTGCTCGTCACGCTCGGCGTGCTGGGCGTGTTGATTGGGCTCTCGCTCACGAACCTCGAGTCGACGCGATCGGTCTCGTTGTTCGACCCCACCGAGGTGTTTCCGAAGTTGTCCTGGCTCGGGCTCGGCTTCGGCCCGCTGCTGAACGCGTACTTCATCGTCGAGGTGGTAGCGCTCGTCGTGCCCCCGCTCCGGTGGCGACGGGTGAGCGGTTCGGCGGCTCGTCGGCCCCTCGTCGTCACCTCGTGGGTGCTCGGGCTGGGGCTCGCCGCGCTCCAGTGTGGCGCCATGGCGCGTGCAACGGGCGAGCTGGCGCTGCCGTCGACGATGATGGCCGCCACGGTGCTGTGCTGGGGCCTCGTCGTCGTCGCCCACCGGTTCGGCCTGCTCAACGGCTTCGCGGTCGCGGCGCTCGCCTCCGTCGAGGGCTTCACGTCACTCGAGCGGCTGTGGCGAATGGTGCAGAGCGAAGAGGTGGCGCCTGGCGTGCTGCTGGTGGTGCTCGTGCTGCTCGCGACCGCGGCCTTCGCGATGGTGTGGCTGAGCCGTCGTCCTCCGCTGCAGCCTGCGATGCCCGTTCGGGCGCCCCCACCATCATCTGGGCTGGGAATGACCGCGTCCGCGGCTGCGCTCCTGTCGCTCCCGACGACGGTGGCGAACTTCGTGCCGGCGCTCCGGCCCCTCAGCGGGGCGCTCCTCTCGTCTCAGGCGCTCTACGTGTCTTCGTGGATCGGCCTCTCCGTTCTCTTCACGGCCTTCTGGTCGGTGCTCTTCTTCCGGCCGCGCGTGGTGGCGTCGATGTGGAAGCGCTGGAACCCCGAGCTCGACGAAGTGAGCGCCGTGCTCGCTGCTCGAGCAGCGATCCCTGTGGCGATTCGTGACTCGTTGATCCTGAACGTCGCGTTCGCCCTCGCGTTGCAGTTCGTGGCTCCGGCTTCGGTGTCGCTCGTGGGCGCGACCCTGGTGACGACGCTGATGCTGCTCGATGGCTTCGACGAGCTGCGCTTCCGGCGGGCACACGGAGCGCTGGTCGCGGTGTACGAACTCTCGCGCGTGCCAGAAGTCGACGCCGTGTTGCATCGGCTCTCGAGCAGGGGCATTGCTGCGTTCGCCCGTACCCGTCACTACCGTGCGGCGTTTCAGTTCTTCGGGCCCCACCTGCCGATCGAGGTGATGGTGCCCGCTGCACGGGCGGACGAGGCGAGG
>JAACJQ010000185.1 GCA_016879935.1 Archangiaceae bacterium
CCCGACGGTGGCGCGTTGACGATGGGGTCGAGCAGCGTGAAGCCCGTCGCCGATTCGATGGCGACTCCGGCGTTGTTCGACAGCAGCCCGAGCGCCTTGCCCTGCTGAAAGTCGGGAGCCGTTCGGGAGAGGCCCGGCGGGCCGAGGTTTTCCCACGCGGTGCCGCCCTTCTTCATTCGCAGCCACGAGCCCCTGATGGTCGAGACGTAGAGGTCTTGCATCATCGTCTGAATCGACATGCCCGCGACGCCGAGCTCGAAGCTCTGCGGCAGCTCGACGAAACGGAAACGGTCGGGCGACACGGGAGAACAGCTGATCAGCACGACGGAGCACAGGACGACGACGGCACGCATGCACACTGTGTAGCCGACGTGCGTGACGACGCGGAACTGGCCTAGAACCCCGGTCATGAAAACTCGCCGCCCCGAAGGCAGCCCCGTCGTTCCCGCAGCGAAGCCCACCGCGAAGGCCCAGGCCTCGACGGCGGCTCCGGCTCCAGCAGCCGCGACGCCCGCACCGGCGGCGAGCTTCGGAGCGGCGGCGTCGGCACCGAAGACGGACCTCGAAGGCGCGTCGCACGGCTACACGTCTCCGACGCAGGTCTCGTGCCCGTTCTCTGCCGAAGAGAAGGCGGCGCTGTCGAAGAAGATTCCCTGCCCTGCCCTCGCCGGCATGTTCAACGCGGGCATGCTCAAGGTCGAGAAGGACGGCACGGTGAAGATTCCCGACCTCGACCGCGCGCTGAGCCAGCTCGGGCCCGACGCGGTGACGCGCAAGGTGCTCACCAACGGCGCTGACAACACCGACTCGGTGAAGGGCTCGTTCAACCTGTTCAAGCTCAATGGCTCGAACCTCGACCACACCGGGAGCACCGGCATTCGGCAGAACGGCGTGCACCCCGAGCGGTTCGACCTGCTGATGTCGTTCAGCAAGGACGGGCAGCGGCTGACCGCGAAGGACCTCGCGAACGCGGGTGAGCACTTCGCGAAGGAGGACCCGGGTCTGCGCGGGCGGCTCACGCAGCTGGCCGAGCTGAGCATCGTGATGCAGGTGTTCGGGAGACGCGCGCCCGATGGCAGCCGGTACTTCACGAAGGAGGACGCGAAGCAGTTGTTCGTCGATGGGCAGATTCCGTCGAGCTGGCAGCCTCCTGCAGTGCCCGGAAAGGTGCATGTGACGGATGTGCTCGGTGGCGCGGCGCTCGGGTTGTTCCGGCAGTTGATCAACGGCCAGTGAGCCAACGACCTGGCTGCTCGTTGTGTCTGCACGCGTGCGACGAGCGCTGGGTTGGTGATGGGATTCGAGCGTTCTGCTCGACGTGTCTGGTCGCGATCGGCCGAGTCGCGACGACCGGGTCAGCGCGCGGGCGCTTCTGGCCAGCGCTCGAGAGCGTGGCCAACAAGGAGCCTCCGACGCTCGACACCCCGGGCTTCGAGGAGATCGTTCAGGAACTCATCGACGAAGCTCCCGAGATGTTCGGGGAGCTCCGAGCCGCGCTGGCGATGCAAACGACCCTGCCTCCGGCGGCCGCCGAGACGCACCTCGATCTGGCAATCGCGTACCGCCAGATGGGGCTCGTCGGTGATGCCCTGTGCGAGGCCGCGTCCGCGCTCCGGGGCGAGCGGCAACTCACCCGGCCTCACGCACTCAAAGCGCTGTCCATTCTGCTCGACCCGCGTCACCTCGTGTTCGACCTCGACGAGTTGATGATCGTTCTGCGCGAGACGCTGTTCGTTCACTGAAGACGAGAGGCACCGAGCGCGAGGCTGGGTGCAGTCATCGCGACCGTCTCGAGCAACCTGCGCGTCGGAGAGGAGAGAGACCGGGGACCCGGCTCTTTCGTGGGAGCTGATCACTCCCACGCTGCGGGCAGAACGACCCGCGCTCCGACGAGAGGCCTGACGACTCGACGGCGCTCCGTTACAACATCTGAATGCAGGTCCCCCGCGGCTACATCGGCACCAACCACGAAACCATCGGCTCCGACGTCATGGCGGTGCTGGCGACGTTGCGAGCTCCCGAAGAGGTGCTCGGCGCGACGCTCTACGCACGCGTCAAAGACATGAAGCCCGACGCCTGGTACCCCGTCTCCACGCTCCTCGACCTGCTCGAGCACCTCGCGCGCCGTGTCGGCGTGGCGAGCGTGACCAAGATGGGTCGGCAGCTCTTCCTCGACTCACACAAGGCCGCCACCCAGAAGCAGCTCACCTCGGCGGGCGACGTCGTCTTCGGCATCGACGGGCTCTACCATCGCGCCAACCGCGGCGAGGCCATCGGCGGCTGGGCAGTGAAGGGCTTTCGGCCCGGGTTCGCGCTGCTCGAGAAGACGACGCCGCACCACTGCGCGCTCGAAGAGGGCATTCTGCTCGAGGCGATGCACGGCCTCGGCGCGGAGTGCCTCATCACGCAGAGCCAGTGCCTTCGCCGCGGCGACCCGCTCTGTGCCTTCGAGCTGCACTCGGCCGTGCGCGACTCCCGGTGGATGGGGAAGTGGCCGGTGCTCTGAGCCACGCGTCGCGCCGTTCGGCTACGCTCTGACGATGTCGACGCCCTGGTGGTTCTCGCACGTGACCACGCTGGCGGCGCCACCCACCGTCGACGACCTCCCGCTGGGCGCACTCTGGAGCCTCTCCGAGCGCCTCCGCTTCGTGCGCGACAACGTCGACCCCGCGCTGCTCGAGCTCGACTTCGAGGCGGCGCCCGAAGCGTCCGACACCTGGCGCTCCTTCGTCGCACGCGAGGCGCAGGTGGCGACGGCGCTCGGCCTCGCCACGACCTCGGAGCAGCGCACCATTCGTGACGGCGGCCGGCCCCCCGCCGCGTTCCGGGCACACTGGGAGACCCTCGGCTTCGTCGCGCACGACCGCCGCGATGGCACGCCGGCCGACGACTACCTCGACGCGCTCTTCAAGACCTCGCGGCTCACCTTCGACTCCTCGACCCAGCCCACCGCGCACGTGAACCTCGGCTCGCGCGCCTCACGCGTCTCGGACTTTCTAACCGTCACCGCACCTGCCATCGACGACGTCGTGTTCGACCTCGGCTCGGGCAGCGGCAAGCTCGCGCTCACCGTGGCGGCGAGCAGCGTCACCTCGGTGCAGGGCGTCGAGCTGCTCGAGCACGCGGTCGACGAAGCCAACGGCTCGGCCGTCGCGCTCGGGCTGCAGACCGTCGCTTTCCACCGCGCCGACGTGCGTGACGTCGACCTCTCGGCGGGCTCCATCTTCTACCTGTACTACCCGTTTCACGGTGAGGTGGCGTCGCTGGTGGCGGGCTCGCTCGGCACGCTCGCGGAGCAGAAGGACATCACCATCTACGCGTCGGGCCCCCTGCGCGAGTACGGCGAGTTCTTCATGCGTGAGGTCGCGCGGGGCGCGCTCCAGTTGACCCAGCGCCGCGGCGAGTTCGATGAGGTGATGGTGCTCGAGAGCGGCCGACGCTGATCAGTCCAGACGACGCAGCGCCTCACTTCTTCGACAACCACGAGAGCAACCACGCGCGCGCGACGGGGTGCAGCTCGAGTTCGAGCAACGCCCTGCCAGCATCGCGGCGGCCCTCGGCGTCGAACTGACGCTTCGGCGGCTTCGGCGCCACGAACGCCTCACCGAGGAACAACGACGCCTGGGTCGCGCGCAGCCGGGTGTACGGGTCGCTCGTCGACGAGGCCGCCAGCCGCTTCAGCTCTGGCGCGATGGTCTTCTGTCGCCCCGCCTCCCGCACCGAGCGCGCAAACCGCCACGCGCCGAGCCCCTCGTCACGGCCAGGCCGCGCGATGAGCAACCCGAGCAGGAACTGGTCGACGTCGATGCCGGTGGCGAGCAACCGGCCCGACTCGGTCTCGTGCGCCGCTTCGCCGTACGACGACCACGCGGTGCGCTCGAACTGGTCGCCCATGATGCGCACCTGCAGCTGAAGGAAACGGCCGAGGTCGCCCCGCTCGTACGCCAGCTCGGCATAGAGCCGTGCAGCCTCCTGCGGCGTGGTGTCCATCGAGCAGGTGCCCATCGGGCGGAACCCGCGGAACCGGGCGTAGAGCGCGTCGTCGGCCCTGTGCGCCTTCGCCCACTTCTGCGCGTCACCC
>JAACJQ010000186.1 GCA_016879935.1 Archangiaceae bacterium
AGCGCCCACAACGCCGCGCCCGCGACAGCCAGCCCCGCGATGAGCGCTCGACGCTTCATGGCTCGTCAGTTCGACTTCGCCGTCGCGAGCCACACTCGCCGCGGCTGAAGTGAGCGACAGTCATCACGGTGCCGCCGCTCCTCAGGCTCGCTTGGGGCTTCGCCTCACTCCTCTTCGTCGTCGTAGTCCGGCATCACCTGCTTCTTCGACGGCATCGGCGTCAACTTCTCGGGCGTGAACGTCACGCGCCGCCAGTGGCCTTCGCCTTCCGTCTTCGCAGAGACACCCTTCACCGCTCCGGCGGCCTTCAGCGCACGCGCCCGGTCATCCGTCGACAACGACATCACCGCGTAGATGCGGCCGCTCTTCGCCGACTTCTCGGCCAGCGTGGTGAACAGCTTCGCCATCGCCGGGTCTTCCTTCACTTCGATCGCCCGCTCGTCAGGCTCACGAGTGCGCGGAGGCGGCTGCTCCTTCACCGGCTTCGCGGCGTTCTTCTGCGGCGGCGGAGGCGCCTTCTTCGCGCCATTCGCGGGCGTCGCCACCTGCTGCTGCGGCGCCGACGGCTTCGCCACCGGAGCCTGCTTCTCGTTGCGCTCGGGCCGCGGCTCGGGGAACGCGTTCACGCCCAGCGACACCCAGCGCTTCTCGACGTTCGGCCGGTTGATGGCCTTGTTCACGAGAAACTGAATGCAGTCGACCAGCCACGAGCGCTGCTTGCCCACCGTGATGCCGGGCAGCTCCCCCTGGAAGTGCAGCGCGATGCCGATGCCTCCATCGGGCATGTCTTTCAGCTCGGTGCGCGCCGGGTAATCCATGTGCTTCAGGATTCCCTGAACCAGCGTCTCGACCTGCGCCTTGCGCTCGGGCGTCGCGGGGCCGGAGATCACCGGCACCACCGCCGCCACTGCCGTCATCGCGGGTTCGCTCATTTCTTCGCCACCTTCGGAGCCGCCTGACCGGTTCGCTCGAGGTACTTCCTCAGCGCGAACTGCTGGGCGATCGACAGCAGGTTGTTCGTGAAGATGTAGAGCGCGAGGCCGGCCGGGTAGTTCAGCATGATGACCGTGAAGAAGATGGGCATCACCCAGGTGATGAGGAACGCCTGGCTCGGGTCGGTCATCATCTGCGGCTGCAGGCGCTGCGTGACGATCATCGTGATGCCGAGCGCGAGCGGCAGCAGGTACGTCGGGTCCTTGTACGTGAGGTCGGCCCACACGCCGAAGAACGGCTCACCGTACAGCTCGTAGCTCGTGCGCAGCGTGGTGAAGAGCGCGGCCCAGATCGGCAGCTGAACGAGCAGCGGCAGACAGCCACCGAGCGGGTTCACCTTCGCCTCCTGGTACAGGCGCATCTGCTCGAGCTGCTGCTTCTCGCGATCGTCGGGGTACTTCGCCTTGATCTTCTCCATCTCGGGCTGGAGCTTCTTCATCGACTCCGCCGAGACCATCGCGCGGTGCGTGAGCGGCAGCAGCGCGACCTTCACCATCACCGTCAGCAGAATGATCGCCGCGCCCCAGTTGCCGAGCAGGTTGTGGAAGAAGCGCAGGAAGAAGAGCAGCGCCTTGCAGATGACGGCCCACATGCCGAAGTCGACGGTGCCATCGAGGCCGACCGCCGACGCCGTAGGCGCTCCAGCCGCGCCCGTCGTCGCGCCGACCGTCTGCAGCATCTCGAGATCCTTCGGGCCGAGGTACGCGCCGAACTCCTTCGTCACCGAGGCGTTCGCCGCCACCGTGACCGGCACCAGCAGCTGAATGCGGCGCTCGGTGTTCGTGGTGTGCAGCAGGCAGCGGCCCTCGGTCGCGCCACCGTGCGGCCACAGCGCGGTGAGGAAGTACTGCTGATCGATGCCGACGTAGGCGATCTGACCCTTCTCTTCGAAGTCGTTCTTCGGAGCGCCGCCGCAGCCGAGCACCGTGCCCTCCTTCTCGTTGGGCATGTGGCGACGAACGGAGTCACCCGACTTGCAGAGCACCGCCGCCTGGTTGCCGATGCTGCCGAACAGGCTGGGCGCTTCTTCTTCCGACGGGTCGACCGCGCGGGCGGCCTGAATCGCGAGCTCACCGCTCTGCGTCTGCGCGCTCGTGTTGGTGAGCGTGACGGCGACGTGCACCTCGTAACCAGCCGGGTTGCGCTCGGCGAGCTTGAGGTCGGGCGAGAGGCCCTTCGCGTTCGGGTCCCACGTCAGCGTCTTGGTGATGCTCCACGGCCCGTCGGTGCCGGTGAAGACGAGCTTGCCCGGCGCCTCTTCGGCCACCACGTAGCGAAGCGTCGGCGACAGCGGCGAAGCGCCCATCACCGCGACACCGAGCTGCGGCGCCTGACCGGGCACGGGGTTCGCGAGATCCATCTGCGCGCCGGCGTCGAACGCCTTGCCGAGCAGCCGCTGGTAGCCCTGACCCACGGTCAGTCGCTGCGTCTCACGGTCACGCGCAGCCAGGAGCACCGCGTCGGTGAGGCCGGCACCGACCGAGGTGCACACCATCTTCATCGACGGGCGCTGCACCTCGATGCTGCGAACGGGAATCTCGACGGGCGCGGGCGCGGCGGCCATCGTCGGCAGGCCACCGTCATCGAGCGCCACCGGAGCGATGACGGGCGCGACCGCGATCGCGACGGAGGCATCGGCCACCTCGGCAAAACCACCGTCCTCGAGCAGCGCGACGCCACCGTCGAGGGCAGCGAGGCGGGCGCGCTCCTTCTCGGCCTCGGGGCCCCAGATGAACACCTGGAACACCATGGTGAGGCCGAGCATCAGCGCGACGGCGAGGTAGAGGCGTTTCTGCGTGTCCATGGTGTTTTCTTTCCCGGCTCAGTCGGCGCCGGGACTCGTGTGGTGCGGCGCATCGGGCAGGTCGGTGGCGAGTCGCCGGCCGAGCTGCGGGTCGATGCGGGAGACGATGGTGGCGGCGTCGACGCCGTCACGCGGAGGGACGGGATCGAGCCCGCCCCGGTTGAAAGGGTGACAACGGCCGATGCGATGAACCGCGAGCCACAGCCCCTTGAAGGGCCCGTGCACCGTGATGGCGCCCATCGCATAGACGCTGCACGACGGGTGAAAGCGGCACATCGGCGGCAGCAGCGGAGACAGCACCGCTTTGTAGAGACGAATCGGCGCGAGCAGCAGGCGCGCGAGAAAGCCCACGGGCCGGCGCGAAGAGCCGACGGTGAGGCTGGCGCTCACGAAGGGAATCTCCGCTTGAGCTCGGCGATCAACCGCTCGAACGCGCGCACGAAGACGGGCCACTCGGCCGTCGCGGCGCTGTTGCGAGCGATGAGCACCATGTCGAGTCCCTTCGGCAGTTCGTCACGGCGCGTGCGGTACAGCTCGCGCAGCCTGCGACGAACACGGTTTCGCACCACCGCGTTCCCGACTTTGCTCGAGACCGTCAGCCCGATTCGGGAGGGCTCGCCTGCCTTCCCGTTCGGTTTGATCAGCGCGAGCACACAATCGGCCGACACCTTCATTCCGGTGTCCTGCACGATCAGGAACTCACGCCGCGATCGCAGGCGCAGCGACTTCGGGAACGCGTTGGAAACCGGAGCCGCCACGATGGCGAGTTACTTCTGGTACGCGCGCACGACGAGGCGCTTGCGGCCCTTCGCGCGACGACGCTTGAGCACTTCACGGCCGGCCTTCGTCGCGTTGCGCTTCCGGAAGCCGTGCGCGCGGTTTCGCTTCACCTTCGAGGGCTGGTACGTCGGGACTCGCTTGGCCACGATGTGGCTCCTTCTTGCTACGCCACGGGGTTAGAAGCTTCGAACCCCACGCTGTTGTTGGGAGACCTCGCGGTCATCGCGAGGCGGCGCGCCCTCCTAGGCAGGCAGTTCGGCTCGCGTCAACACGAAGTGTCATTCCCTCTTCCAACAATCAGGCCTGTCACCCCGCTGCGACGCTTTCTCACGAAGAGTGAAACGCTGTCAGCTGACCTGACATCGAGCGCACACGAGCGCTGATCATTCGGCTTCACACGTGGTGTCGCGCGATCAGACGATCACCGCTTTGGGCACTGTCGCCTTCCAGGCCGCTCCCTCGACGGGCACGCGCCGGCCGGCTGGCCCACTTCCTGCCCTATGTCCCTGAGAACACAGTGAAACGTTCGCGTTTCACCACGCTGAATTCGAGGATGACCATGAATCGGACAGTCTGGATGTCGATGGGCATGACGGCGCTGTTGGCGGCCGGTTGCGGAACGGGTGACGCCTCGCTGCAGGCGCCTGCGGTCGATCAGGATCAGCCTGACCGAGAGCTGGGCTGGAGCGAAGACACGAACCTGCGTTCCTCCCCAACGCTCGACCCGATCTTCCAGGCGGCGGGTGACGAGTTTCACGTTCCGGCGGCGCTGCTGAAGGCGATCGGCTGGGCGTCGACCCGCTACGAGATGGTGAACGCCGAGACCGACTTCGAAGGCGCGCCCGACTCGTTCGGCCTCATGGGCCTCGGAGGAGACGTGCTCACGAAGGGCGCGATGCTGGCGAAGACGACGAACGAGCTCGCGAAGAGCGATGCGACGGCGAACGTTCGCGCGGCGGCGGCCTGGCTCGATGCCGAAGCGACGGCGCAGAACATCGATCGCTCGAAGCTGCTCGCGTGGGTGCCGGTGGTCGCGGGCTACTCGCGCATCGAAGACTTCCAGGCGCGGCAGGCGTTCGTGAAGGGTGAAGTCTTCGGCGCCATCACCGAAGGTATCGGCTCGTTCAGCGACGACGTCGCGGCCAGTGGTCAGGCGCTCGAGCTCGAAGGCGCGGTCGGAGAGATCGCCACCGTCTCGCAGGGGCTCTCGCGTTCGCCCGACTACGAGCGCGGCGTGTGGCGCCCCTCGCCGAACTTCAGCACCCGCTCGGGCAGCATTCAGATGGTCATCATTCACACCTGCGAAGGCGCGTACTCGGGCTGCTACGGCTGGCTCGCCAACCCGCGCGCACAGGCGTCGGCGCACTACGTGGTGAGCGGTGATGGCCGTGAGGTCTCGCAGCTGGTGCGCGAGTCGTCGAAGGCCTGGCACATCGCGGCCGACTACGACTGCAGCCGCAACTCGGGCAAGAGCTGCAACCTCAACGGCGTGCAGTCGAACAACTTCACCATCGGCATCGAGCACGCGGGCTTCGGCTCGCAGTCGTCGTGGCCGGCGGCGCAGATCGATGCGTCGGCGCGGCTCGTCTGCGACATCACGCAGGATCACGGCATTCCGCGCGACCGCTTTCACATCGTCGGTCACGGCCAGCTGCAGCCGTGGAACCGCACCGACCCGGGTCGCAACTGGCCGTGGACGTCGTACCTCGCGAAGGTGAACTCGTTCTGCAACTCGACGCCGACGCCGACCCCCACGCCGACGCCGACGCCGACCCCCACGCCCACCTCGGCGACGATCACCATCGACAGCAACAACGCGAACAACAACCAGGCGCGTGGGTACCTGCAGGTCTCGTCGAACTGGAAGAGCTCGACGAACGTCGCGGGCTACTACGGCAGCGGCTACTGGTACGCGTCGACGGCGCCGGTGAGCGACGGAGCGGCGTTCTTCTTCAAGCTCGACCAGGCCGGTGCGCGTACCATCGAGGCATGGTGGACCGCGGCCAGCGATCGTTCTCCCGACGCGACGTTCGTCGCCATCAACGCCCAGGGCCAGAAGGTCGGCGAGGGCTCGATGAACCAGGCGGCGAACGGCGGCAAGTGGAACACGGTGGGCCGGTTCAACTTCACGGCGGGCTGGAACAAGGTCGTGCTGTCGCGCTGGTCGGCGAGCGGCAAGGTCGTCGTGGCCGACGCGCTGCGCGTGAAGTGAGGCTGACGTCGCTGGGCCTGATGGTGCTCCTCGCCGCGTGCAAGGAGCCGCCGAAGGGGGAGGCCCACGACGCGGCCGTGGTCGTGGTGCCGGTTCCCTCGCCGCGCAACGACGGCGGTCGCGCGGCCGCGCTCCCAGTTGCGCTCGACGCGGTTGGCGACGCAGGGGTTCCGCTCCTGCCGCTCTTTTCGGAGCCGCGCCTCGCGTCGGGTCTGCTCGCAGACGTTCGCGCCGCAGGGCTCATCGTGGTGTTCGCCTCGGAGCGAAGTGGTGCTCCGCAGGTGCATCGGTGGGACGGCGAGTTCGAGCGGGCGTTGACTGCCGAGCCTGCGCACCACCTGCAGGATCTCGCCGTGAAACATCGTGAAGCGCTCGTCTCACGGGTCGATGGTGAGACCGAGCAGCTCGTCGCGGTGAACCTCGATGACGCCGGCGTTCGTGTGGTGGGGCCGCGCATGGAGAAGGCCCACGGCGCGGTCGTCTCGGCCGATGAACGGCTCGTCGCTTTCGAGGCGTCGCTGAAAGACGCTGCGTCGATTGCTGTGATGCCGTTCGATGGCTCCGGTGCGCCGACCGCGGTCGCGCAGCTCGGGCAGACGGGCTCGTTTCAACCCGCGCTCACGCTCGATGGCCGGCTGGTGTTCACGAACTCGTCGACGGGCGATCCCGAGCTGTACGTGCAGACGCTCGACGGTGGAGCGCCAACACAGCTCACCGCCTTTCACCTCGAAGACTTCGGTGCGGTGCCGGCTCCCGATGGGCAGCGCTTCGCGTTCGTCTCGAATCGGGAAGGCACCGACCGAATCTTCGTGCAGCGGCTCGACGGGAGAAACGTGTCTCGCCTGATGGCTGGCCCGCGCGCGCAAGACGATACCGAACGCGACCCGGTGTGGATGCCGGACTCGAAGTCGGTGCTCGTGACGGTTCGTGTGAAGGGCGTCTCCCGCATCGCGCGAGTCGATGTCGGCACGCACAAGACGCTGTGGACCTCGACCGGTCCGGGGAACGATCAGCTTCCGCGCCCGAGCCCCGATGGCCGATTCATCGCGTTCGTGTCCGACCGCATGGGCAACCCCGACGTCTTCATCATGCGTGCGAACGGCAACGACGCGACGCGCGTGACGAGCGATTCCGCCCCCGAGTACGGCCCGCGGTGGTCAACGCTGCGCTGAGAGATTCGGTGACGTCGACTTCGGCTCCGCAGCAGGCACGGGCCCTAGGAAGTCGAGCGGGTCGAGGGGCTTTCCATCACGACGCACTTCGAAGTGAAGGTGGGGGCCCGTCGTCTTGCCCGAGTCGCCGACTGTCGCGACGACCTGCCCGTCACGCACCTTCTGACCGGTCTTCACCCGCACGTCGCGGTTGTGGGCGTAGAGCGTCACGAGGCCGTCCTGGTGCTCGACGATGACGATGAGGCCGTACCCCTTCTGCTCGCCTGCGTAGAGCGTCGTTCCCGGAGCGGCCGTCTTCACCGGAGTTCCCGCTGGCGCCGCGAGATCGATTCCGTCGTGCGGCTCCTTTCCCTTTCGACCGAAGCGCGCGTACAGCACTCCACGCAGCGGCCAGCTCAAGGGGCCGTTCGATTTTCCGACCTTCACGGCGGTGCGCTGCGGCGGCTTCTGGGTCGAGACGGGAATCGCTCGTGCCGGCGGCGTCGGCTCGGGAGAGTCGGCTTCGACGACCTTCGGCGCCGGCTTGTGCGCTCCGGGGATGAGGAGCTCTTCGCCGATCTTCAGCTCGCGCGGATCATCGAGCTTGTTGGCCGTCATCAACTCGTCGACCGTGAGGCCGTACGTCTTCGCGATTCGGTAGAGTGTCTGGCCCTTCTCGACCTTGTGGCGGACCTCTCCGTTGCCGGTGACGAGATCGACCTCACGATGCGGGCGTGGAGAGAACGAGTTGGCGGTCGACGTGGTGACGCACGCGCTCACGAGCACTGGCACGACGGCGCAGAGGAGCAGACGGGCAGTCACCACCCCGCAGTGTGCGACAGGCTGCGACAGGGGCTAGTTTTCGGCCTCCATGACGGACCAGGCGCGGCTGACCGAGCTGAGATCGCTTCCCGTGAAACGCACGGTGGCCCTGCCCCACAGCGGCTTCGATGCGGGCTCGAGGCTGCTGAAGCGCTTCGGCGGCGAGCGCTTTCAAGAGCGCCATCAGTTCGGGGGCAGCGTTCCCGAGGGCTATCGACTGGAGCTGCTCGTGCTGCTGCCAGACGCGCTGGTCGTGTTGGAGGAGTACGAAGACACGCCGCAGGCCAGCACCTTCGCGGAGATCACGACGACGACCGAGGCACGCGCCGATGAGCTGCAGGCGGTGATCGTCGAGGGCGTTCTCGAGCAGCGACGAAGCGAGCTGCTGAGACTTCCCGTGAAACGAACGGTACGTCTGCCGCACAGCGGGCTCGCAGCGGGTGCTCGGCTGCTGAAACAGTTCGGCGGCAACGACGCTCGCTGCGGAATGCTGGAGCGCCGTCACGAATACGGCGGCAGCGTTCCCGAGGGCTACCGCGTGGAGCGGATCGTCGTGCTGCTGAACGCGCTCGTCGACGTCGAGGAATACGAAGGACGAGCGGACGACGAGACCTGGGCGCATGTCTACGCACGGAATGAGGCCCACGCCGATGAGCTCGATGCGGCGCTCCGCTCAGCGTGAACCATCGCCGAAGAGTGCTTCAAGCGCGGCGCA
Organism: Archangiaceae bacterium; assembly: GCA_016879935.1. Taxonomy (GTDB): domain Bacteria; phylum Myxococcota; class Myxococcia; order Myxococcales; family Myxococcaceae; genus Xiheimicrobium. Next base: position 8,478 of record JAACJQ010000186.1, read on the forward strand.
GTACTTCTGGGCGAGCGGTCCAAGCGAACTGGCGTTCCCTCCTGAGTTCACCATCGCCTCAATGAAACCGGTGGCGACGGCATCCTGGGTCGCCTGGTCGCCACGAGACAGAGCTGCCTCAATCACTGCGACGATTCCGGAAAACTCGACCTTCGCGAGGGAGCCCGAGGCCGCAAGTCGTCCGACGCCTCCCAGTCGGACGCTTGTTGGAAGCGCCGCACTTCGCTGGAGCAGCTCTGCGGCAGACGCCGAGGCATTCGCGAGAGATGCAAACAGCTCGTCGATGCTCATTCCCTGCATGATCGGGCACTGTACCAGTCTGGCTCTGGCTCAGCGTGACGCGGCGGCGGTGACCGACTCGGGTGCAGGCCGGGACGCGACGAGGCGACGCATGCGCAGCAGCACCTGATCTGACAACCGCTTCACGCCCTCGGTCACCAGCTTGTGGTGCTGATCATCGGCGGCGCGATCGACCCCCAGTGGCGTCGAGGCGACATCGGCGCGCACGCGCTCGTTCACCGTGAAGAGAATCGTGCCTGTCTTCACGTCGAACAACGTCGCCTCGAGCACGCCAGCCGACTCCACCGTCGTTCCCGGAACGAAGAGCGCCGCGATCAACGTCAGGTACGACGCCGCAGCCGGGTTCGGTCTGGTCGCGTCGATGAAGCGGTGTCGGTACAGCAACAGGTACTCGGTGCGATACCGCGCCGCGAGCTCACGCAACCCCGCGACGCCGCGATCGACGGGCCACTCACTGGAGATCTCCGTCGCGAGCTCCACCAGCCCAGACGACTCGAGCGAGTCGACCAGCGTCGACGGAGCCGCCTCCACCGGCACCGCGTCATCGACCTCGTACCGGACCGCGACCGGCAACACGCCCACCCGCGCGTGCTCCTCGAGGAACACCGGCGCCGCGAGAATCGACTTGAGCTCCGTCTCACCCACCGCGCTGCGATCACGAGAGAAGTGATTCTCGGTCAGCACCGCCGGAGCCGCAGGGCCGGGTTCGAACGACAGCGCCTGCATGGCGGGCATTTCGGCGCGCATCGCTGCACACCCGGACGAGAAGACGAGAACGACGAGGGCGAGACGAAACATGGTGCTTCCTCCTGTTGCGTTGAAGAAGACACCGGAGGAAGACCCCGGTGCGGCATCAGGGCGACATCGTTTCTTCACGGAATCGGCATGGCGGACCACGACCTCCAGAAGCGTCTCGAGAAGCTGGGCGAACAGCTCGTCACCGACATCGAGGCCTGGGAGAAGCGCACGCGCGCCGAGCGCTCCCGCGTGCTCGACGAGCTCACCCACACCCTCGAAGGAAAACTCGGCGAGGCGATGACGAAGCTGGCCGAGAAGAACTCGAAGCTCGACGCGAAGATGGAGAAACGCGAGCGCCGACGTGAAGAGCGCCGCCTGCGCCGCGAGCAGCGCAGAAATCGCGAGCACCAGCCGCCGACGATGGCCGGCGGCATCGTGTTTCTCATCGCGGCCGTCATCTGCGCCGTGATGGGCATCGTGAACCCGCAGATGTGGTGGATGGTCTTCGTCGCCCTCGGGCTCGGGCTCGGTGGAGCAGGCCAGCTCGCTGGCGCCGCACGGCACAAACGAGAGCTCGCCGAAGAAGCGGCCGACGAAGCGCCGGTGGACGAGCCGCAGAAGACCGTGGCCGCGCCGCACGAGGTCGACGTCATCTGCGATCAGCTGCTGGCCGATCTCGCCGCCGCTCCCGAGACCGTGCGCGCCTTCGTCAGCGATCCCCAGAAGACGGTGGCCAGCATGCGCGCGACGCTCAAGTCGCTCGATCAGCGCCGACAGCAACTGTTCGCCGAAGACGCGAAGGGCCGGCTCGAAGCCGCGACGAAGCTGCGCACCGAGCTGCAGACCCGCCACGACACCGCGACCGACCCCGAGACGAAGACGCGCATGGAAGAGGCGCTCCGCTCGATGGCCGGTCAGGAGTCGGCGCTCAAGCAGCTCGTGGTCATGAGCGAGCGCGTCGACGGCGAGTACACGTCGTTGCTCGTGCACCTGCAGGAACTGCGCACCCGCGTCTCGGTCGCGAAGTCGAGCCACAGCACCGTGCAGCTCGAAGGGCTCAAGTCGAGCGTGCAGCGGCTCAACGACGAGCTCGGTGCGATCTCCGAAGCGATGGATGCCGTGCGACGTGGCGACCTCACGCCCGTGAGTGACGTCACCAGCGATGGCGGCCACGAGGATCGCGCGCGTGTCAGGGAGTGAGTGGCAGCAGGCCGTCGCACGGGCGGTGAAGGCGATTCCGAAGGGCCAGACCGCTGGCTATGCGCTCATCGCCCTGTTGGCCGGAAAACCCGGAGCCTCTCGCGCCGTCGTGCGTGCGCTCCACGAGCTCGACGACGTTCCCTGGTGGCGCGTCATCAAGAGCGACGGCACCGTGGCGAAGGAGATGTTCGCGAAGCAGGCCCCGAAGCTGAAGCGTGAAGGCGTGGCGCTCACCGGCAGGCGCGTCGACGCGAAGCACCGCTGGAGACCGTGAGCGTCACGCCACGACGGGCTGCGACCTCGTCAGCTGCCGCGCGAACAGAAACGTCGACACGTTTCGCCACAACGAGTCCTGGAACGTCGAGCGGAAGAACCCGAAGTGCCCGATGGCCTGCATCTCGAGCTCGTGCGGCGAGACATGATGCCGTTCGACCTGCGTGCCGGTGTAGAGCGCGTGCAGCGCCTCGACGGCCGGCTTCGGTGCGTAGTCGTCGTCCGAGATGCTGATGGCCCGCATCGGCGCCTTCACTCGCGCGAAGCCGTCTTTGCCGATGCCGTGGCCGAGCATGTACTCGGGGTGCCGGCACCACCTCGCCCACTCGAGCGCCACACCCTTCGGCAGGTCTTCGCCCATACCGAACTTGCCGGGAACGAAGCCGAAGGTGTTGCTCAGCACGGGGAGCAGGCCGTACCAGACCGCTGCTTTGTGCAGCTTCGAGACGCCACTCCAGTGGCCCCAGTAGCCGCTCTGCGAGCCCACGGTGACGATGCGATCGATGGAGCCGTTGCTCTCGGCGAGCCCCACCAACTGCCCACCCACCGAGTGCCCGATGACGTGCAGCGGCCGCGACCCTTTGTCCTCGAGCGCGAAGCGCAGCACCCCTTCGAGATCGCGCTCACCCCAATCACGCAGCCGCGCCTCGAACCCTCGCAGCCGCGCAGGCCGTGACTCGCCGACGCCGCGATAGTCGAACGTGAGCACCGTGCAGCCCTGCAGCGACAGCCAGGCCGCGAAGCGCGCGTAGTACGCCTGCTTCACCGCCGTCGCGCCGGCGATCACCACGTAGGGCCCGGCCGATTGGTCGCCAAACCGCCGCGCGCCCAGGGCGTAACCATCGGTGGCGCTGATTCGAATGGGCGTCGGCATGTCAAATGTCTCCACTGGAGACACTAACGACTCGGGTGACGCGGCGCAAGGTTCGGCACTGGTGGAGGTGGGTCAACGTGCGAGGCCGTCGACGAAGGCCGAGAAGACCTGGCGCGACCAGCTGTCGAGCAACGAGCGCTTCACCTGCAGGCGGCGAACGATGGCGAGGCTCGCGAAGCCGTGGGTGAGCGACCAGAAGCCGAAGACGAGCTCACGCACGGGGGTCTCGAGAAACTGCTTCGAGACCTGCCCCGCGCGCAGCTCAGCGGCGAGCAGGCTGTAGGCGCGGGCGACGGAGTCTTCCAGCGCGGGGAAGCGACCGTCTTCGTTCAACCGCCGGCCGAACATGATGCGGTAACGCGCGGGTTGATCGATGGCGAACGAGACGTAGGCGACCGCGAGGGCCATGAGCCGTTCGCGCGCGTTGAGCCTGGGTGCCGCGGCGAGGGCCCGCTCCATCTCGGTCAGCAGCGCCTGGTACCCGTCCTCTGCGACCGCCGCGAGCAGCGCCGTCTTGTCTTCGAAGTGCCGGTACGCCGCGCGGTGATTCACGCCGACGCGCCGCGAGACTTCACGCAGCGTCAGCTCTTCGGGTGAGCTGCCCTCGACGAGTTCGACGGCCGCGGTGACGAGCGCGTTGCGCAGGTCTCCATGGTGGTACGTCTCGCGGGTGGCCTTCGAGCGGCGGGGCACGGGTGGTTTGTACTTTCGGTCGGGAACGTGCGCGAGGCTTCGTCGGTGACGACTGCGCTTTCTTCCGAGCGGCGTCGTGGGTAACCATGCCGCCGACTACCGGGCCTATAGCTCAACGGTAGAGCTGGCCGCTCATAACGGCTTGGTTGCAGGTTCGAATCCTGCTGGGCCCATTTCGACACCCGCGACTACGCTCGGCGCCTTCTCCGGGAGGGAGTCGACATGTCGAGAGTGTTGCCCACGCTGCTGTTGGTGATGGTGTCGTGTACCCCTCCGCCGCCACCGGCCGAGACCTGCACCGAAGGCGTCTGCTACGCGCCGAACGCGCTGACCTGCACGAAAGGCGCGGTCTGCACGAGCGCGACGCCGACGGTGAGGGGCGTGACTGCGACCTCGTTCTCGGTGCGGCCGTCGCTGCCGCAGGGGCTCTCGCTGGGCGCAGGCGGCGTCATCTCAGGCACGCCCACCACGCCCGCGAGCCGCCAGACGTTCACCGTCGTGGCGAGTCAAGACGGGCGCGACGTCAGCGGGTCGATCTCCATCGCAGTCGACGACGTGGCCATCACCGGCCTCACCTTCTCGCCGGCGTCGCTCGAGTGCGCCGTCGGCCGCCAGTGCGCCGCGCAGGCCAGCACCATGGGTGGCACGCCGACGTCGTTCACCATCACCCCCGCCTTGCCTGCGGGCCTCGCGTTGAACCCGCAGACGGGTGGCATCGCCGGAACGCCGACCGCTCCCTCGGCGGCGACGAGCTACACGGTGAGCGCGACCAACGCGCTCGGCAGCACGACCGCGACGATCTCCATCAGCGTCAGCGACCGCGCGCCGACAGGCCTCACCTACGCAGGGCTGCCGCTGCTCTGCCGGTTGGGTCAGGCGTGCTCGCTCGCGGCGCCGACGGCGATGGGCGGAGCCATCTCCAGCTTCACGGTGATGCCGGCGCTGCCCGCGGGGTTCACGCTCGACGCGAGCACCGGCGCCATCTCGGGAACCCCCACGACCGTCGGCTCACAGGACTTCACGGTCACCGCCAGCAATGGCGCAGGCGCCACCACGGCCGTCGTCACCATCATCGTGCGTGACGCGGCTCCGACGGGGCTCACGTATTCGCCCGCGACCGTGACCTGCGTGCTCGGCATGGCCTGCTCGCTGCCTGCACCGACGGCGATGGGCGGCGCGGCCACCGCGTTCACCATCGACCCGGTGTTGCCGGCGGGCCTCGCGCTCAACCCGGCGACGGGCGCCATCTCGGGCATGCCCACGACGGTGCAGAGCGCGAGCGACTACACGGTGACCGCGACGAACTCGGGCGGAATGGTGGGCACCACCGTCACCATCACCATCAACGACGTCGCGCCCAGCGCCCTCACCTACCCCGCCTCGAGCGTCAGCTGCCCGCAAGGCATGCCTTGCTCCCTCGGCCCGCCGACGGCGTCGGGTGGCACCATCACCTCGTTCACCGCCAACCCGGCGCTGCCCGACGGCCTCTCGCTGAGCACCCAGACCGGCCTCATCTCGGGCACGGCACGCGGCGGCGTCAGCTCCACCACCATCACCGTGACGGCCACGAACTCGGGCGGCAGCACGACGACGACGGTGACCATCTCCGTGACCGAGACCGCGCCCGGCACCATCACCTACCCGCAGGCGCTCGTCTGCCAGCGCACGGTGCCGTGCCGCATTCCCGGCCCCACGCTCACGGGTGGAACGCCGACGAGCTATTCGATCATGCCCGCGCTGCCGATGGGGCTCTCGATCGACGCGATGACCGGCGCGATCCAGGGCACCTCGCCCAACCTCGCCGCCAGCGCCACGTACACCGTCACCGCCACCAACGGCGCCGGCATGGTGACGGGCACCGTCGTGGTGCGGGTGAACGAGCTCGCACCTGCGAACCTCATGTACGCGTCGGCGGCCGTCGTCTGTGACATCAACGTGGCGTGCACCGTCGCAGCGCCGACGGTCGGTGGCGGGCCGGTCGCGAGCTTCAGCATCTCGCCCTCTCTGCCGACGGGCATGAGCCTCACCACGGCGACCGGAGCGATCAGCGGCACGCCGACGAACCCGACCGTGGGCGCGACCACGTACACGGTGACGGCCACCAACTCTGGCGGCTCCACGACGACCACCTTCACCCTCAGGGTTCGTGACCTTCCGCCCGCTGGGCTCGCCTACTCGGCCTCGACCGTCACCTGTGGGCGCGGCGCGGTCTGCACCATCGGCCCGCCGACGAGCACGGGCGGCACCATTCTCTCGTACGCGGTGAGCCCGGCGTTGCCTGCGGGCCTCTCGCTCGCGCAGGGCACGGGCCTCATCACCGGCCGGGCGATGAGCGTCGCGGCGGCGCAGGCGTTCACCATCACCGGTTCGAACGCCGAAGGCATGACGACGGCCACGCTCGTCATCGACATCATCGAGATGCCGCCTGCGGGCCTCGCCTACCGGCCGGGCATGAGCTGCACGCCCAACGTTCCGTGCAACGCGCAGCCGAGCTCGACGGGCGGCCCCATCACCTCGTGGTCGGTCTCTCCCACGCCGCCGTCGTGGGTCACCTTCGATTCCGCGACCGGCAACTTCTTCGGCACCTCGCCCACGGTGCAGACGCCGGTGGTGTTGACGGTGACGGGAACGAACGGGCTGGGCTCGACGACCGCCCCAGTCGCCATCGGCGTGTTCGGTGCGACGACGCCGCTCACGCTCACGGGCAACTTCTCGATCTCCGACTTCAAGGGCTTCGGCGTCGACCCCACCACACCGTCACGCCTCTTCGCGGTCGACCTGAGCGGGCGGGTCTTTCTCTCGACCAACACCGGCACGAGCTGGGCGCTGCAGTGCACCTCACGGCAGGGAACGCCCGGCACTTCGGACTACGGCAACGTGCTCGTCTCGCCGACGGGCGCGGCCTTCGTGAACGATCACACGACGGTCGATCGCATCAGCGCGCAGAACGGCGGCCCCTGCACCCAGCTCAGCCGCCCCGTGTGGGCCTCGTACGAGACCGACGACTGGTTCGCCTTCACGCCGACGGGAACCATCTATGCGTGGAACTACTCGACGGGCCTGGGCCAGTCGACCGACGACGGAGACACCTTCACCACCATCGCGGGCTCCCAGCCTTCGCTGTTTCGATCGCTCGCCGTCGACCCGTTCGATCCCATGCGGGTGCTGTCGGTGCATCAGAGCTTCGGCACGCTGGTGGGGCCGTCGACGGTGCTGAACGCGAACAACACGGCGTATTCGAACGGGCTGCTGTTCGACCCCGTGCATCAGGGGTTCGTCTTCATTCGCGCGAACGGTCAGTACTCCACCAACGGCGGCACCACGTGGGCCTCGAATGCGCTGATGAACGTCGGCGCCTTCGACGCGGCCGGAGCCGGCTACCGCCTCGAGGTGTTGACGGGTCAGGTTCGGCTGCGCAAGGCGCCCGCGCTCAACGTGGCCACGCCGGCGTGGACGACCCTCTCGTCGTTCACCGACACGACGATTCCGGCGGGCTCGGCGGTGAAGGTCTCGGGCCAGACGGTGGTGGTGGCGCTCGGAACGCGCCTGTTCGTCAGCTCGAACGGAGGCGTGAGCTTCGGGCCTGTCGCGATCGCGGAGCCCTCGATTCAGCCGCTGGCGAGCGCTGTCGCCGAAGCGGGCTCGACCGTCTACCTCGCCACCTCAGGCCAGCTGCTCCGGTCGACCGATTCCGGCGCAACCTGGTCTCAGGTTCCCGTGACTGCGCCGCCGGCTGCACGCATTCACCTGAGCGCGACCAACCCCAACGTCGTGTACCTGCGCAAGGAGCAGTACAACAGCAGCTACGCCTCGACGCTGCTGTCGACGACGAATGGGTTTCAGACGACGACCACGTCGAGCTCGAGCGGTGGTTGGTACAGCTGGGCGAGCGCGTTCGCGTTCAACGAAGCGGCGCCCACGACGGCCTACGCGCTGGGCTGGAGCCGCGCCGAGAAGACGACGACGGCGCTCGCCTTCACGGGCACGGCGGTCATGTCGTCGCCCAGCAGCTGGTTCGTCTGGTACCCCGGGCACAACGCCGAGGTGAGCCCGTGGAACGACGATCAGGTCTTCTATCGCTCCGACGCGGCGCTCTGGCGGTACACGCACTCGACGACGACGAACACGAACCTGACCTCGACCCAGCCCCTGCCCGAGGTCGCAGGGCTCGACGTGGTTCGCCGGGGCCCCAGCGCCTACGTGCTGCGGCTCATCTCGAGCACCGGCGAGGTGGCCGAGTCGACGAACGGCACCACCTTCACGCGCGCACCGAACGGCGGCCTCTCTCCGGCGAGCCACCGCATTCTCGTCGAGGCGAGCACCAACCCCAGCATGGTCGCGACCGCGCCGCTGCTGTCGGGCTCGCAGCTCGCGCTCTCGTTCTCGGGCGGCACGACCTGGCTGACGGTGAACGCGGGCTGTTCGGCGATTCGTGATCTCGCCTTCGTCGGCAACCAGGTCTTCATCGCCTGTCAGAGCGAAGCGATGCGCACGCTGACGATCCCCTGAAGGGAACCGGCGCCGTCCCACATGTGTCCCTGCTGCACTGACGTCTGAGGGAGAACTCCATGCGTTCCATCACCCTGTCGCTCACGCTGCTGGCCACGGCAGCGTACGCGCAAGACGCGTCGTTCGACGCCGCCAACAAGTACCTGTCGGAGCAGTCGTTCTCGAAGGCCTGCGAAGGTTTCGAGGCGTTCCTCAAGGCGAACCCGACGTCGGCGCAGAGCCGCGAGGCGACCGCCAAGCGGGCCTTCGCGTGCTGGAAGGTGGGCAAACGCGATGGCGCGACCGAGCTGACGAAGCTGGCCGACACGGGCGAGCAGGACTTCGCGCGCGCCTACGCGCAGTGGGCGCTCTCGGTGCAGGGCTACCGCAACGTGAACCAGGCCATGCCCCTGCTGAAGACGGCGACGAAGGCCGACGGCCGCGTGGGTGACGAAGCGAAGCGGCTGCTGGTGGGCATCTGCCTCTCGCAGCTCGACAACTACGTCTACGACGTGAAGCAGGCCGACCTGCTCGCGAACACGGTGCTCGAAGTCGCGACGAACGAGACCGACAAGGCGCACGCGCGCTTCGGCCGGGCGCAGGTGCTGGTGCGCAGCGAGCAGACCCGCAGCAAGGGTGAACAGGAGCTCACCGAGGTCGGTGGTGGAAACACCTCGTGGGCCGACGACGCGCTCTTCCTGCTCGGCCAGCAACGCGAGAGCCGCGAGCAGTACACCGACGCGCTCGGCATCTACGACGGCATCGTCAGACGCTTCTCGTCGACGACCTCGAACCGCCACGGCGACGCACGCAACGCGGCGCAGAACATTCGTGAGCCGACCCTCTCGGTGAGCGCGTACCAGGTGACGTTGCCGGGCCTGAAGCTGCCGGTGTCGCTGAGCTGGCGAAACGTGAAGCAGCTGACGTGGAAGCTGCGGCGGGTCGACCCCTTCCTCGGCAAGAACTACCCCGACTCCACCGACGCCTATCAGGGCGGCGCCGTCGAGAAGACGTGGAGCGAGACGCTCGAGGTGAAGACGGCCTACGCCCCCGGCAACCGCAACTTCGAGCTCGAGCTGCCCTCGCCCGGGCTCTACGTGCTCGAAGCAACGGGCGGCGGCCTGACCGCTAAGGACTTCGCGCTGCAGAGCCAGATCGCCGTCGTCACCAAGAGCGATCGCAAGCAGGTGCAGGTGTTCGTCACCGACGTCGAGACCGGCAAGGCCCAGCCCGACGCCGAGGTGATGCTCATTCGCGGCAGCTTCGAGAACAGCCAGGTGGTGCGCGCCAACGCACAGGGCATCGCGACCTTCACCTTCCCCAACGAGACCTCGAACGCCTCGCACTACGTCTGGGTGAAGGCCGGCCCGCAGATCGCCCACGCGCGCGCCGGTGACGCGTACTGGTCGAGCTGGTCGAAGCAGGAGCTCGCCTACGTGTTGATGGACCGGCCCCTGTACAAGCCGGGCGAGACGGTGGGGCTCAAGCTGTTCCTCCGCCAGCGTGAAGGCGGCCCGTCTGAGCCCATCGCCAACCGCACCGTCACCGTCAGCGTGCGTGACCCGAATGGCAAGGAGGTGGCCAGGCCGTCGCTCACCACCAACGCGTTCGGCACCGCGTCGTTCTCGGTGCCGCTGCCGAAGACCGCCACGCTCGGCGCCTGGTACGTGCAGGTGCACGAGTCGAATCGCTCGTACCAGCAGCCGTCGCTCACGTTCCGCGTCGAGGAATACAAGCCGCCCGAAGCGACCGTCTCGGTCAGCCCCGTCGGCAGCCCGAAGCCCGGTGAGAAGGTGAAGCTGAAAGTGACGGCGAAGTACTACTCCGGCGGGCCGCTCACGGGCGCGCAGGGCCGCGCGATCGTCACCGTCTCGGGCTGGCAGCACCAGTTCGGCAAGTGGCCCGACGAGGAGCAGGACGGCCAGCCGACGTACGCCGGCTACGACGACTATGAAGACGAACGGCCGTATCGCCGCGGCCGCTCCTACGGCGGGTACTACGGAGCGATCGCGACGCACACGCTCGTGTTCAAGACGGGCGCCGACGGCACCGCCGAGATCGAGGTGCCTGCCACCACGGAGCAGCCGGGCGATCTCCAGGTCACCGCGCAGGTCTTCGTCACCGACTCGTCGCGCCGCGAGATTCAGGGCTCGGGCTCGGCGAAGTTGTCGAACTCGAAGTACTTCGTCGACGTTCGCAGCGATCACTTCCTCTACCGCCCGGGCGAGAAGGTGACGCTGCGCCTGCGTTCGGAAGACGCGAACGGCCGCGCGATGTCGCCCGACGTGGTGGTGCGCCTCTCGCGCATCTCTGACCCGAACACGGGCGCGATGTCGAAGATCGCCGAGGCGCGCACGAAGATCGTCGACGGCCGCGGGGTGTCTCAGCTCGACGCCGACGCGTTGGGCGCCGTTCGCTGCGAGGTCTTCGACGTCGACGCGCAGCCGGGCGCTGCGCCGCTCGCCACGACCGATCTCTGGCTCACCTCCGACACGAAGCCGATTCCGCCGCCGGGCGCCGGCTTTCAGCTGCTGATGGATCGCGCGCCACTCGCCGCTGGCCAGTCGCTGCGCGCGCTCATCGTCACGCCGCAGCCGGGCGGCCACGTGTGGCTCACCCTCGAGCACGATCTGCTCGTCACCAGCCGCGTCGTCGAAATGACGGGCCGCACGAAGTACGTCGAGCTTCCCCTGCCGGCAGAGGCCACCCCGAACGCGTGGCTCTTCGCGACCCGCTACGAGCGCGGCGATGCGATGCAGCAGCAGCACGAGCTGCGGGTGAAGGGCTCGGAGGTCGAGCTCGACGTGAAGGTCGCGTTCGATCGCGCGGTCAGCGAGCCGGGCTCGACGGTGCCGGTGAGCATTCGCGCGAGCAAGGGTGTGGCAGGGCCCATTGAGACGGCGCTCACGGTCGTCGACGAGGCGCTCTTCGCCATCGAGCCCGAGAAGACCGACTTCTCCACCTTCTTCGGGCGCCAGCGCCGCAATCTCATGGTGCAGACGCGCCGCTCGAGCGACTGGAAGAGTTTTCGCGATCGGCCCATCGCGCAGCCTGTCGTGCCGTCGCAGCCCGCGAACAAGAAGCCGCAGGAGGTGAACGAAGACAAGAAGATGCTCGGCGACTCGCTCGCCTCCCGCGAAGAAGCGAAGGCCGACGCGCCCGCACCGGCGATGGGCGCCAGAGCCATGGCCGAGCCCGCAGCCGAGAAATCGGCGAAGCGAAAGGACTCGGCGGGCCCTCGCGATGCCGATGACGAGGCATCGAATGGAGTGGCCGGAGCCGATGTTCCCGTGAAGGCGCGCACCGACTTCGGCAGCTCGGCGGGCTGGTTCCCCGAGCTCAAGGGCAAGGTCGACGCGCCGCTGTCGCAGGCCATCAAGGTCACCGACTCCCTCACCTCGTGGAAGGCCATCGCCACCGTCGTCAGCCAGGGCCCTCACCTGGGCCGCGGCTCGGCGACGATGCGCACCGCACGCCCGCTCATGGTTCGCCTGCAGACACCCCGCTTCCTCATCGAGGGCGACGAGGTCGTCATCTCGGCCGTCATCGAGAGCCACCTGCCGAAGGTGGGCCCCGTCGACGTCGTCATCACCGCGCCCGGCCTCACGGCGCTCGGCCCCACGAAGAAGTCGCTCACCGTCACGCCCGAGCAGGTCGTGCGCTTCGACGCGCGCTTCAAGGTGATCGAGCTGGGTGAGCGCACGCTGCGGGCGCAGGTGAAGTCGGGCAGCGCCGCCGACGCGATGGAGATCACCATTCCCGCGCTCGTGCACGGCTCGGCGCAGCGGCAGTTCTTCGCGGGCCGCATGAGCGACACCTTCTTGTTTGACCTCGAGCTGCCGCAGAAGCGCAAGGCCTCGCTCACGAAGCTCGAGCTGAACCTCTCGCCCTCGCTGCTCGCCGTGATGCTCGACGGGCTGCCCTACCTCGCGCAGTACCCGTACGGCTGCGTCGAGCAGACGCTCTCGCGCTTCGTGCCCGCGGTCATCGCGCGAAAGGCCGTGAAAGACCTCTCGCTGCCTTCCGAGCGGCTGCCGCCCAACCTCGACGACATGGTGCAGAAGGGCCTCGAGCGCCTCGTCGGCTTTCAGCACGGCGATGGCGGCTGGGGCTGGTGGTCGAGCGATCGCACCAACCTGTGGATGACGGCGTACGTCGTCTACGCGCTCGGGCTCGCCAAGGACGCGGGCGTCACCGTCGACGCGAACATGATCACCCGCGGCCGCAGCTACCTCGTCGGCCACCTCGGAGAGGCGCTCGACAACCCCGACACGCACGCCTTCGCCGTCTACGCGCTCGCGCAGTCGGGGCCCGTGCAGAAGGCCGTGCTCGATCAGGCCTTCGAGCGGCGCACGAAGATGCAGCCGCGGGGCCGTTCGCTCGTGGCGCTCGCGCTCCTGGCCGCGAAAGACTCCCGCGCGCGCATCGCCGTCGAGAACCTCGACGACATCGTGAAGACGGCCGAGGCGCGCAAAGACGCCGCGGTGGGCGACGTGAACGACGCGTGGAGCACTTCGGCCGCCATCGAAGCGACCGCGTACACGTTGATGGCGATGTCGCGCTGGAGCGAAGGCGCGAAGTACGTCGGCCCGCTGACCGACTTCCTCGTGCTGCGGCGCAATGGCGGCAAGTGGCGCACCACGCGTGACACCGCCTTCGCCATCTACGCGCTGGCCGATCTCGCCAAACGCGAGAAGGCGACGCAGCAGCAGGGCAGCTTCACCGTGCTCATCAACGGCAAGCAGGTGAAGCAGGTGAAGTTCTCGAAGGGCGGCCTCGACGTGCCAGCGCTGTTCTTCCAGGACTCGGACTTCACCGCCGGGAAGAACTCGGTGCAGATTCGCCGCGACGGTGGCGGCACCGGCTACTGGGCCGCGACGTGGGACGTGTTCAACCAGAACGACTTCATCAAGGGCGTGGGCGGCGACGTGAAGATCGCGCGTACGTACACGCTGCTGGGCAAGCCGAGCGCCGAGAAGGGCAACGCGCCGACGGAGTACGGCATGCCGGTGGAGTCTGGCGTGCGCGTGCGCGTCGACGTCGAGATCACCGCGAACAAGGCCGTCGAGTTCGTGATGCTCGAAGACCTCAAGCCGGCCGGCTTCGAGGCGGTGCAGCAGCGCTCGGGCCCCGAGGTGTGCAACTACGCCTGCGCCCACGCCGAGCTGCGCACCGACCGCGTCGCGATGTTCCTCTCAGAGGTGAAGGTGGGCACCACGAAGCTCTCGTACGAGCTGCGCGCCGAGACGCCCGGCAAGTTCTCGGCGCTGCCAGCTCGCGCCGAGGCCATGTACGCGCCCGAGATCACGGCGACCGCCGACGAGATGCGCTTCGAGGTGCGTGACGCGCCGACGACGGGGGTCGCGACGCAGTGAAAACGCGACAAGCGCGGCGCGGGCCGTTACACCTCCCTCTTCGATGGAAGACGAGGCGCTGGTGTTTGGTCCGACGTTCGAGGCGCTCACGCGCGCTCTCGGCACGCGGCTGAACGTCGAAGCCCGCGGGCGCTTCAGGGCCATCGGCGTCGACTTCGATCACCCGCTGCTCCCCGCCTACCCCTTCGACACCTGGGTCAAGGCGATGGATCTCGCCTCGCAGCTCGTCATGCCCAACGCGCCCGAGAAGGAGCGCCACGTGGCGATGGGCCGCCGCATGGTCGACAGCTACGGAGAGACGCTCGTCGGCAAAGCGCTGCTCACCGCGATGCGGGTCATCGGGCCCAAACGCATGCTCGAGCGAATGGCGCGCAACCTGCGCACCGCCAACAACTACACCGAGACGAAGTTGACGACCTTCCCCAACGGGCACCACCAGCTGTGGTGCAGCCGCGTGGCGTCGACGTCGTTCTACTGCGGCATGCTCCAGCGCGGCGTCGAGGTCGAGGGCGGCAAAGACGCGCTCGTCGAGAGCATGGCGCACGACAAGACGGGCGCGACGTTCTCGGTTCGGTGGACCTGAGTTCGACCGCAAGAACCGGAGTTTTCGCTGCGCGCCGGGCTCGTACGACTGGCGCATGACCAACCGATTCCTGTTGTTGCACGGCAGCTGGCACGGCGCCTGGTGCTGGTTCAAGGTCGCTCCACGGCTTCGCGCGCACGGTGAGGTGGTGGTTCCGAACCTCCCGGGCCGCGGCACGAAGACGCCCTTCGTGACGCTGAAGACGATGCTCCAGGCGGTGGAGCCGCTCCTTCGCGACGAGCACCCGACGACGATCGTCGCGCACAGCCGCTACGGCATTCTCGCGACGGCGCTGGCCGAGGCGCGCCCTGCCGCGGTGAAGCGGGTCGTGTACCTCGCCTCGTTCATGCTGCGCAGCGGTGAGCGCGTCGCGGACTTCTTCCCGAAGGACGAAGGCTCGCTGCTGCGCCAGCACGTCAAGGTGAACCGGCTGTCGGTGACCGATTCATTGCGCCCTCAGATCTGGAGAGAGGGCCTCTACGCCGACTGCTCCGAAGATGACGTGGCGCTCGCGTCGTCGCTGCTGTGTGCCGAGCCCTCATGGCCCGCGTTGACGCGGGTACGCACGACGCCAGCGCGTTTCGGAACGGTGCCGCGCGCCTACCTTCGCCTGACCCAGGATCGTGCGGTCTCTCCCGCCATGCAGGACCGGCTGATCGAGGCGCTGCCGCCTCAGCGGGTCGAGTCCATCGAGGCCAGCCACTCGGCGTACTTCTCGAAGCCCGACGCGCTCGTGCGTGCGATTCTCTCGGTGAGCGGAGCCTGAGCCATGCGCGCGATGACGAGAGACGAAGAGCGCTGGGCGGCGGTGTGCGCGAGAGACGCGGGGTTCGACGGCGCGTTCGTGTTCGCGGTGAAGACGACGGGCATCTTCTGCCGGCCCTCGTGCGGGGCGCGCCGTCCGCTCCGACGCAACGTGCGCTTCTACGAGTCGCCGGCCATCGCGCAGCTGTCGGGGTTTCGCGCGTGCAAGCGGTGCAAGCCGCTCGGGGTCTCGGCACGAGAGGCGCGTACGGCGCTGGTGACGAGGCTGTGCCGGCTCATCGAAGTCGGTGACCGGGAGCCGACGCTCGACGAGCTCGCGGCCGTTGCGAAGTGGAGCCCGTTTCATCTGCAGCGCGTGTTCAAGGCCGAGACGGGGCTGTCGCCGAAGCAATACGCGCTCGCGCACCGGGGTGAGCGGTTCAAGTCGTCGCTCCGGTCGGCGCGCACGGTGACCGAGGCGGTCTACGAATCGGGGTTCGGCTCTTCCAGTCGGGCGTACGAGCAGGCGACGTCGAAGCTGGGCGCATCACCCCGACGCTTTCGCAGCGGAGACGTGCGGGTTCGTTTCACGATCGCCGACTGCAGCCTCGGCCGCGTGCTCATCGGGGTGACGGCGAAAGGGCTGTGTGCGGTGTCGTTCGGCGACTCCGACGCGAGGCTCGAGCGGGAGCTGGCGAGCCGCTTCAAACACGTCGAGCGCGACGACCAGGGCCTCACGCGCTTCGTGCGTCAGGTCATCGCCACCATCGACACCGGCGCGCGATCGACGCTGCCGCTCGACATCCGGGGCACCGTGTTTCAGCACCGGGTGTGGCAGGCGATCGCGAAGATTCCCCGCGGAGAGACGCGTTCGTACGCCGCCATCGCGAAGGCCATCGACGCTCCGAAGAGCGTTCGAGCGGTGGCGCAGGCGTGCGGCGCGAACCCAACCGCGGTCGTCATTCCCTGTCATCGCGTGGTGGCGAGTGACGGAGGACTCGGCGGCTACCGCTGGGGCCTCGAGCGCAAACGCCGCCTCCTCGCGGGTGACGCTCGACGAGGCTGATCACGGCGTGACGGGAATCGCAGGTGAGGTGGGCCCGTCTGCTGCGTTCACCCGCTGGTCTTGCTTCGTGTCGAGCGCGGCGAAGGTCGCGTTCGTGACGGCAGCGCCAGCGCTCGTGCCGGGAAAGGTCGCGACCGAGCCTGGCGCCGCCGGGCTCAGTTCGGCACGCAGACCTGATTCGCGTCGCAGCTCGTTCCCGAGAGGCACCCGGCGCTGCAGGCCCGCAGGTTCAACGTGTCGGCGAACGCGCCGCGCGAGCCCTGGCCACCCGACGACGTCACGGGACCCGGAGACGAGCCACCAGCGCCGCCGCGCCCACCGGTATCGATGGCCGCGTTCACGACGAAGGTGTTGCCCATGCCGACCGACGCGACGTCGGTGTTGAAGCCGAGCACCGCGAACGAGGGGCCACCCGCTCCGCCACCGCCGCCGCCGCCCGGCCCACCGTTGCCGCCTTCGCCGCCTTTTCCGCCGGCCGAGCTGCTCCAGCGATCTTGCGCGCCACCGAGCCCACCCGCGCCGCCCACGCCGCCCGAGCCGCCGAAGCCACCCGTGCCGCCGTTTCCGCCGAGCCCGCGCTGAATGCGATTCGCAGTGAACGTCGGCCGTGCGGTGACGAGAGACGTCGCGCCGATGAAGATCGCGATCGACGCGCCACCCTGCGCACCGGGAGCACCACCCGCGCCGCCGCACGCACCTGCGCCACCGCCGCCACCGCTCGCGCCGATCTCCCAGGCCTGGCAGCCGCCTGGCGTGAACTTCACGACGCCAGACCCGGCGCCGCCGCCACCACCCGGCAAGCCCACGGCGCCGACGACGCCACTCGACGCGACCACGGGTGCCGCACGCCACCGGCCACCGACGATGCTGCCGAACCGCGCAGCCGCTGCGGCGCCCGGGCCTCCCTGGCCGCCCGCACCGTCGGGCCCTTGAATGCCGTCCTGGCCGTCGTTGGGCTGAATCGCCGAGGGGTACCCGCTCTCTTGAACCTGGCTGCAGCTCGGCTGCGACAACATCGAGAACGTGCGATCGAACCCGCCGCGGCCGTTGCGGCTGCCGCTCGCCGGGCCGACGTACTCCTGCTGCGTGCCGGTGTTCGTCACCATCGAATACGACGGGCACACCACGCTGCCGCCGGCAGGCGCGCTGCCACCGGCGCACTGGGGGTTCACACCGCCCACCCCACCGACGCGATGCTCGGCCGGCGTGCAGTTGCCATTGGGGAAGTGCTGACTGTCGACGCCACGCTGACCGTTGAGCACGTTCGTCATCTGCCGCCCGAAGCCCTGATCGCCGGTGCTGCCGTTGCCGCCCTGACCGCCACGGCCCGCGATGATCTCGTTCGACGCCACCACCACACGCGCGCCCGTGTTGAAGAGGTACAGGCCGATGCTGGCTTCACCAGCCGTGTTCACCGCCGCGGGAGGAGCGTCCCACCCGACGATGGTGAAGCCCGCGATGACGGTGTCGACCGCGCCGCTGCCGGCGTTCTCGACGTGCACGGCGCCCGCGCTCAGGGCCGTCGGGGTCACGCCCTGAATGAAGGTGGTGTGCAGCACCGGGTCTCGCTTGAGGAAGTCGCTGGAGTACCCGCCGAAGAGCTGCTGCCCCTCGGTGAGCCGAACGTTCTCGCGGTAGAGCCCCTGCGCGACCAGCACGTAGCGCTTGTTCTGCGGCACCAACGCCGCGAGGCCCTGGGCGATCGTCTGGAACGGCGCCGTGCGCGAGCCGTTGCCCATCGCCGGGCCCGTGGCCGAGACGAAGATCGCGTCGGTCTGCACGCCGTCGATGCCGTCGCAGTTCTCGTCGACCCATGACGCGGTGGTGCCGCGCGTGCGGTCGGGGAGATCGGTCGTGAGGTTGCCCTGCACGCGCCGGCACTCGCAGCCATCCGACGTGTCACCGTTGACGTTCACCCACTCGAAGGTGGTGCCGGCGATCGTCTCGGTGAGGCACGGGCCCATGGCGCAGCGGGGCATGGCCTGCGAGGTGTCGCAGATGCCGTTCGTCTTCTGCAGCGCGGGCGACCAGATCTTCGAGCAGTCGTTGTTGCAGAACCCGCAGTGCGTGAGCGCCTCGTAGCGGCCGTTCGCCTGGTTGCGGAAGCCCTCGTCGACGCGGCCGTCGCAGTTGTTGTCACGGCCATCGCAGATCTCGGGGTTGAACGAGTTCACGTCACACGCCGACCACGCCGGGCCGGGCGCGCGGCACGTCTCGAAGCCACGGCACATGGCGGTGCCCGCGGGCTCCGTCACGGTGCACGAGCGCGTCGAGTTCACGGTGCGCGTCGAGCACGTGCAGGTGTTCGTCGTCGGCACGCACTGGAGCGTTCCCGCCTGGCAGACGTAGCCGGTCGGGCAGGCCGCTCCGTACGCCGAGGTGGCCGAACAATCGCGGCCGCACACTCGCTGGCCATCGACCGTCAGGCACCGCGCGTTCGGGCCGATGCAGTCGACGTCGTTCAGGCACGCACGGCAGAGCGTGTCGGGCAGCTCCTGGCAGAAGGTGCGATCGGCCGAGGGGAAGAAGCCGGCCGCGCAGGCCGTCACCTGGCAGCGGAACGTGCCCATGGCGTTCGCGGAGCACGTCGTCGCCGTCGCGTTGGGAATCTTCGAGCAGTCGTTGCCGCAGCGGCCGCAGTGCGACAACTGCGAGTACTTGCCCTGCGCGTCGATGAAGCCGTTGTCGACGACGCCATCGCAGTCGTCGTCGCGCAGGTTGCAGGCCTCGGTCTCGGGGTCTTGCGCGGTGCAGACGAGGCCGGCGGTGGCCAGACACACCTGCGGCCCACGACAGGTGCGCGCGCCGACCGTCTTCGTGCACTCGGGCGCGGTGAAGTCGTCGATGCGGCCGTTGCAGTCGTCGTCGATGCCGTTGCACGTCTCCTGAAGCGCGGGGGGCGCGTCGCAGGGCGTGAAGCCTCCATCGGCCTGACACACCTGGTTGCCCTCGCAGCGGCCAAACCCGTTCGTCGGGCCACGACAGCCCTTCTCGAGTCCCAGCGTGTCGGGCGTGCAGTCGCAGGTGCGGCCATCGGGCACGCACTGCTTCGAGCCGTCGGGGCGCGCGTCACAGCGGTAGAGGTTGGGGCACGGAAGGAACGAGCAGTCACGCCCGCAGAAGTTGCCGCCCTCGAGGGTGAGGCACTTGTCGGCGCCAGTCGCGCCGCACTCGGAGTCGCGCTGACAGTCCTGACACAGGAGCGGCTGAGGCACGGCGCAGAGGGCGCGCGTGAGGCCCGCATCGGGAGCGCTCCCCGGCTCGGGCATCGTCTTGCACGTGAACGCGAGCGGGCACCCGGCGTCTGGAGCCGCGCTGCACTCGATGGTGCAGAACGTGCCTTGCGGGCCGTTGGAGCAGAACGACGACGCGCACTCGGCGCCACCGTCGCAGGGCTCGCCGAAGCGCTTGATGCCGCGGCGAGGGCCGGCGTCGACCTCGTCGAGAATGCGGCACACCTGATTCACGCAGCGCAGGCCCATGGAGCAGTCGCTGTCGAAGACGCAGGGCTGAACTGGAATGGCGAACAGCGTGCGGCCACACGAGGCCGCGAGGAGCAGGAGCGCGAGGAGTCGAGCGGTGCGCATCAGAACGCCCTCACCGTCTGGACGACGCCAGGCTGACCGTCAGCGCCCTTGAAGGCCGCCCCACCAGGAGAGGAGCCACCGATGCCGCCAGCGCCCGCCGCGTTCATCGGCACGGGCGCGAAGGTGTTCGCCGAGGTGATCGACATCGGGTTCACGCGGCCCGCGATGCCGAAGACGGGGCCACCACAGCCGCCGCCGCCACCGCCACCGCCACCGCCGTTGCCGCCGCGCCCACCGGGGCCGCCCATGCCCGCACACCACGCAGCCGAGTTCTGCGTTCCACCACGGCCGCCCTGCCCTCCGAGCCCGCCGTAGCCGCCGGCGCCGCCGTTGCCGCCGTTTCCTCCGAAGCCGAGGTCGACGAGGTTTCCCGTCACCGTCACGCCTGCGCCGACGATGAAGAGCCCGAACGAAGCGCCGCCGCTCGCCGCGCCCTGCCCTGCGCCACCGCCGCAGCCGCCAGCACCACCACCGCCGCCAGTCGCGCCGAGATCGCCCACGCGCCGGCCGACCGTGCACATCGGCGAGTTGCCGTTGTCGACGCAGCCGCCGCCGCCACCACCACCACCGCCGCGCCCGTTGCTTCCCCCTTGGCCCGCGCTCGCCGCATCGGTCGCCCAGTCGTCACCGACGATCGCCCCGAGCGGGTTGTTGCAGCCCTGCGCCGCACCGACCGACGCGCCCTGGTTTCCGTTCGACGCGGGCCCACCGTTGAGTCCGTTGGGAGGCACCACGCAGTCGTACTTGCAGAGGTTGAACTGCATGCCGAAGGTGTTGTCGTAGCGGCCGTTGCTGCCGCCCTGCCCGTTGCCGTTCGCGCCCGAGGTGTACTCCTGCGGGTTGCGCTGCGGGTTGACGCCTCCACCGGGGTTGCCGCTCGTCAGTCCCGGGCACGCGACGTTGGCGCCTCCCGGCCCACCCGACTGCGACTCGCCCGCGCACTGCGGGGTGTTGCACTCCTTCGAAGGCAGGCCGTCGGTGCCGTTGCCACCGTTCGCGCCCGCAGTGCCAGGAGCCGCCGGCGTCGCGTCACCGCCGCGCCCACCGACGAAGTGGTTGTTCTGCACGGTGAGCCCGCCGGGAACGTTCACGTACATCGCGTAGCTGTTGAAGCCGCGCTGCCCCGAGGCCGG
>JAACJQ010000004.1 GCA_016879935.1 Archangiaceae bacterium
GACGGGAACGGAGGGGTTCGACGGCGCGACCGTGAGCTGGCGAATCGTCGCGTCGGTGACGGTGATGATGGCGTGCGCCGAGACGCCGTCGAACGAGACGAGCAGGTCTGACTGGCCCGGCGTCGCCCCGATGATGACGCCAGGGGTCTCGTCGCGCATCGCGATGGCCGAGGCGTTGCCCATGGAGCTGTAGATGGCGGTGCGGGTGACGTCTTCGACCGAGTCGTCGGCGCGCACGGCGTTCACCGTGAGCTGCATCGACAGGCCAACTGGAACGATGGGCGCCGAAGGTGAGATCTCGAGACGCACCACGGCCCCGCCGACGACGGTGAAGGCGAGTGCGCGGGAGATCTCTCCCGAGACGGCTCGTACGCGCGTGGTGCCCGTGTTGAGGGCGTGCACGCGGCCCGGCACGTCGGCGTCGATGGTCGCGACGAAGCCGTCGACGACCTGCCAGACGACCTCGTTGGTGATCTCCTTCACCGAGCCGTCGGCGTAGATGCCGGTGGCCACGAAGTCGGTCGAGCCGCCGCGCTCGATGCGGGCGTTCTCTGGAGTGATGGCGATCGAGACGAGCTCGGCCGAACGGGGCCGCGGGCAGCCGGTGAGGGCGAGCACAGCGGCGAAGATGATGGCGGTGGGTTGAAGGTGACGCATGGCATTCCCCTCGAACGGGTGTCCCGAGGGGTGACCGAACTCAAAGCCAGTGCCAGCCGGCAGAGACTGATCTCACTGGGCAATTGCTGCCTCATGGTGGGTAGAGATGGCCGGGGTGGGTCGAGCCAACGCCGCGCAGCGACGCGATCATTCGTCGGCGGGTCTCGATCGACTGCGACTCAGTTCAGCTCGAGCGCGACCTTCATCCACGGGGCGGGGGAGCGCCTCGAAGCCTCGGCGTAGCAGCGGCGCGCCTCGTCGAGCTCGCCTCGGGCTTCGTGCAACACGCCGAGGTCGTACCAGGCGCCGGTGGGCTCGCTCATCGAGGCAGTCAACGCCTCGAGCTCGACGCGTGCCTCATCGAGTCTGCCTGCGCTGATCAGTTCGGCCGGGTGTGCGAGCGGGCCCGTGACGTCGAGGCGAAGTCGCAGCGTCTCCTTCGACGGCTCGACGAGCAGCGTCGTGATGGCGGTGATGCAGGGCTCGAGGTCTCGCACTGGCACGGTGAGCGCGCCGCGCTTCGTCTTCGGCGTGAGCCACGACTCGCCCGTGTAGACCTCGGCCTGACAGGTGCGATCGATGCGGCCGTCTTGCGGGCCTGGCGTGAGCGAGAGCGACGCATAGAGCCCGACCGCTGGGCAACCGAGCACGCACGCCTCGACCTTCACGCGCGGCGCGAGCTTCGAGCGAACGCCGGCGACCAGCTCCATCGCGTACGGCCCTGAAGCCGCGACGGCGATGACGGTGTCGTTGCGAAGCGCGGACGGCACCGTGCGGGTGACCGTCATCGACGCGGCGCACCCCGAGAGGAGCACCAGCCACCACGCCTTCATCGCTGCTCCAACGGGTCGACGGCGGTGCAGGGCAGCACGTCGCACGCTTCGACGTAGGGCCCGTTCGCACCCGCGAGGACGGAAGGCATGCGCTTCGCCGGAGCGGCCGTCTCCTGCGCGCCCGTGTCGGTGTCGAGCACCAGCGCGAGGCCGTCGCTGCGGCACGAGATGAGCGCGCGATGGCCGCCCTTCAGCCACCACAGCTGAGACACCTCGCACGGCGCCTCCATGCGCACCGGCGTCAGGGCCGTCGCGTCGAACACGCGCACCGCCCCATCACCGACGACGGCCACGCGCTGACCGTCGCTGCTCACGAGCAGTCGCTGCCCACGCGTCATCGCGATCTCGACGAAGCCCGTGCCTTCACCGCTCGACGAGAGGGCGACGAGCTTGCCGCTCTGCTCGAGCACGACCAGTCCCGTGGTCGTTCCTGCGAGGTCGACGGCGCCGGTCTCTCCATGCGCGATGGAGCCTGCGTCAGTCACCTCGAGCAGCGTCGAGGTCAGCCCGCCAGGCTGCGACACGACCCAGAGGGTGCCCGTGCCATCGAACGCGCCGACCGTGATGCCGTTGAGGTTCCACCGGGCCTCGCTGGTGCCGCCGTCGGGTCGATCAGCCGAGCAGCGCGCGAGCGTGTTCGTCGACCAGACCGCCGCCTGCTTCGCGTCGCGCGACACCGCGAAGCCGGTGCGTGACGGCACGAGGTGATGGAGACAGGCGTTGAGCGCGCCGAACGTTGGATCCGTCGTGGGGGAAGACGCGAGGTACGGAAGGCTCGAGGTGGCGAAGTAGAGGGTCGCTCCCAGCGTGCCCGCGAGCGCGACCGAGACGAGCAGCGTCGTCCATTGCCAGGTCGGGCGTCGGGTCGGCCGGCTCATCGGGAGTCGATGTATCGCACGAGAACGACACGGGTGCCCCTCTGTGCGCAGATGTCGGGTGATCTGTTCGTGAGGCTGCCGGTATCAACGCCGTAACGCTCGCTGACCTGTTTGCACCACTTCGTGACTCCTCAATGCAGCACACCCCCGGGGGACCGCATGGCCGACCAGAAGACGAAGGCGTTTCATGGAGAGTTCTTCGCGAAGCTCGCGCGGGAAGAGCTCGAACGCGGTGCGGTGTGGATGGCCGAGATGGCGGCGCGGCTGGCTCAGCAGGTCGACGCGAAGAACGAGGAGTACGCGGCGTTGCTCACGATGGCGATGCAGGCGCGGCGCGAAGCGACAGGCGAGTAATCGCCGGCCAGAAACTCGACGCGCGACAACGCTGTGGAAGCCTGTTGCGCATGACGACCCGCCGAACCTCTCTTCGCCGTGCGCTGCGCCTTCCGCTCTCCCTTGGTCGCCGTCTGCCTGCCCTTACCGCCGACGTCTCGCGTGGTGGCTTTCAGGCCGAGCTGCCGCAGGTGTTTCTCCCCGGCTCGAAGGTGCATGGCTTCTTCCTCGTCGATGGCACCGAGGTCGACTTCACCGGCACGGTCGCGTGGGCCGAAGCCGGCAGCCCGATGACGTCGGTGTTCAGCCGCATCGGCGTGGCGTTCGACACGATGCCGAAGGGCCTGGAGCCGCTCTTCCTTCAGCTCGACGCCCGCAAGAAGCGCGTGAAGGCGCGCAGCTGATCAATCCGTCGGCAAGCGAACGCGCAGTGACGTGCTGACCTCGAAGGTCGGTGGATCTCTGAAGGTTCGTGAGACGCCGAGCAGCACGTCGATCATCGGCGTGAGTTCGAACTCGGCCTGCGCCGATGCCAGCACCGGCGTGTCGTTGCGAAGCCACCCTGCGTAACCACGCACCTCGAGCCACAGCGTCACGTGCGCCCAGCGTGCGAGCACGGCCCCGGCGAGCGCGACCGCGTCGTTCTGTCCCACCGCTCCCTGCTGCCACGCGAGAAATCCCACGGCGAGGCGCGCTTCGAGTCGCGTGCTGCCGAGCAGCCAGTGCCACGCGTTGATCAGATCGAACTGATACGCGGGCGCGTCGAGGAATCGTCGCGTGTACAGATCTTCGCCAGTCGCCGTCTTCAGCACGACGCGCACGGCCGACGCGGGACGAAACCCCGAATCGCTCCACAGTCGAACGCGGGTGCCGAGCCGAACGTCGGCGCGCGTGATGCCCTTCGAGCGCTTCGGCTGCCACGCGGCGTACGTCTCGGGTGAGTACTGCCACAGCTCGAACGGGCTCCCCTCGGCCCAGAACGCGATGCGCTCGTACAGCCCGAGCTCGAGCCGAAACGGCACCACCATCGAGCCGTCGAGCCCGCCGCCTTCGGGCGTCGAGAGCTGGCCCGCCCACCCGAGCTGCACGCGCAGCTCGTTGCGAACCCACGGCGAGTCCGTCGCGAGCGGAGGCAGCGCGTTGGGCCCGAGCACGCCCGGGTTGATGTCGCGACCCATCGGCTCGGCGAACGCGAGCGAGGCGAGGCAACCGAGGGTGAACGCGAGCCGCATCAGTTGATGGTCGCCGCCACCGAGAACGTCATGTCGCCGGAGCTGAACGCCGAGACGACGAGGAACACGGTGCGTGGAGCTCCCGTCGTGTTCACGAGCGAGACGACCTCCGGCGCGCCGTCACCGCCTTGATCGGCCCGCGCCAGACACGCCGTCGCGGCTGCGCACGAACCGGCCGGTCCATCGAGCACGTTGAGCACCGCGTCGCTCATCGCGTCGGGCGTGACGGTGATGGTGAACGAGTTCGTGAACGTGACGGCGTAGACCACGTCGTCGCCGAACGAGCTGCTGCAGGTCGCTCCGGCCAGGTCGTAGTCGCGCAAGAGCCCGCGCAGAGAATCGCCGCTGCGCGTGTTGGTGACGGTGATGGGAATCGGCTTCTCGCAGACCTCTCCGTCGAGCAGCGGCTGGCTGGTCGCGACGATGGAGAACGTCGAGTCGATGGGTGCGCTCTCGTACGCGCCCACGGCCACGAAGACCTGCTGCGCCGCGCCGGCGTGATTGAAGACGAGCGTCTCGCCGCTCCCCTGTGCGCCATCGTCGACCTGGCCGATACACACCCGGCTGACCGAGTCGCACCGTGCCGACGGCCCACCAATGACCGAGAGCACGGGGTCGAAGCTGCCGGCGTCGGGCACGAGCGGCGTCGGCGTGACGGTGATGCTCACGCGTTGGAGCGCGGCGACCTGCGCGCCGTACACGCGGTCGGCTCCCGAGGCGAACGACACGCAGTCGTAGTCGCGCGCAAAGCCCGTGAGCGTCTGGCCCGTGAGTGGCTGCGTCGAGGTGCTGGGCGTGACGGCGAGCGTCGCGGTGGCCGTCGTGCAGACGTCGTTCGAAGGCGGAGTCGCGGCCGTCGCCGAGAGCGTGAAGGTGCCCGAAGACGCGCTCGCGCCATCGACGATGACGAAGGTCGAGAGCGGTGAAGTGCCGGCGTTGTAGGCGGTCGCCGTGCGCGGGGCCGCGCTGCCGAACGCGGCGCTTCCTGCACCGATGCAGACGCGAGGGCTCGCTTCGCACGACGCAGCAGGCGCGGGCACGATGGAGAGCGAAGGATTGAAGCCGCCATCTCCAGACGTCGGCGTCACCGTCAGGGTCGCGCGTTGCCCTGGGGGAATGTCGAGCGCGTACGTCGTGTCAGGCCCCGTATAGCCCGAGGCGCAGCGGTCGCCGTCTTCGTAGTCGTTGGTCGCACCGACCGTGGTGCCGGCGACGCCCGCGTCGAACGTCAGGGTGTTCGCGATGCCGCAGAAGTCTCCCGTCGGCGGGTCGGCGACGGAGGCCGAGAGGTCGAACGTGCCACTGCCTCCCGCGCGGGAATCGACGGCGAGGAGCACGGCGAGCGGCGTCGTGTTGCGGTTGGTGAAGAAGAGCTGGTCGACCTGGCCCGGGGTGTTCGACGGCGCACCGGCCAGACACGTCAGTGGACTCGCGCAGGAGCCCGCCGCGTCGATGAGCGAGAGCACGGTGTCGAGCGTGGCTTGCGGCGTGGCGGTGACGGTCACCTGCTTTCCGGCGGGAATGGTGAGCGCGTAGAAGCGGTCGCTCCCCGTGCCGCCCGAGGCGCAGCTGGTGCCCGAGCTCACGTCGTCGCCGTAGCCTGCGAGCGTCTGCCCGGTGAGCGGTGTTCCCGCGACGAGCGTGGTGGCAGTCGCGCACGTGTCTCCAGGCGGCGGCGGCACCGAAGTCATCGTGAGCGTGAAGTCTCCGCCCGGCGGCATCGCGAAGTAGCTGCCGACGACGACGAAGAGTGACTGCGTGGCGGCGCTCGTGTTGACGAAGGTGGCGCTGTCGGGTTCGTCGGTCAGCCCCCGGTCGGCGCTCGCGAGACAGACGGGCGGTGACGCGCGGCAGGTCGCGACGGGCGCGGCCACGAAGTTCACGACGAGGTCGAGGCCGGCGTCGGGCGCGGGCGTCGCGGTTGCCGTGAGCCGTTCACCCGCTGGCACGTCGACGGCGAAGACGCGGTCGGGCCCCGATTCGACCGTGCAGCCGGTGCTCTGCGAGAAGCGATAGTCGGGGCCGTAGCCCGCGAGCGTGCTCTGGCGCGTTCCATTCGCGGGTGCCTGCTCGGCCGTCTCACAGCGGTCTCCCGCCCCCGGCACCTCGAGGCGCGCGCTCAACGAGAAGGCGCCTTGAAACGTGGCGCCAGCCGTCTCGTCGGGCTCCGTCAGGTACGAGTCGACGACGACGAAGACCTCGCGCTCGAAGACGTCTTCGTTGAGCCACGCCGCGGTGTCGCCGCCCCGTTCGTCTCGGCCGACGAGACACACGCCCGCGTCCGTCGAGGCGCAGTTGGCGGCGGGCCCGGAGACGATGGAGAGCGATGGGTCGAAGCGCAGGCCGGCATCACGCTCCGTTGGCTCGATGGAGACGACGAGGCGTTGGCCCGCGGGAACGGTCGCTGAGTAGACGAGGTCGGGGCCGGGGTTCGCAAAGCCGGTGCAGCGCAGTGAGACGTCGTTGCGCGCGCCGATGGTGGTGGCCGTGAGCGTCGAGGGCAGCGTGAGCGTGCTCGGCCGAGCGCACGACTCGCCGTCGATGGGAGCACTTCCTCCGCCCGTCGCTCCGCCCGCGCTCCCGCCGCCCATGCCTCCAGCCGTCGTCGCTCCACCAGCGCTGCCGCCTGCGGTGACTGTTCCACCTGCTGCGCCCGTGCCCGCGTCGGTCGCCACACAGACTGCGTTCACGCACTCGAAGCCCTTGAAGCAGTCGTTCTTCGACTTGCACGAGTCTGCAGAAGGGCAGGCGGTGAGCAGCAACGCGGCGACGAGGCCGACACGAATCGACATTCACGCAGTGTTAGCGCACGGGCTCGAACGTCACCATCTGCCCTGCGATGAGGTAGCCGCGGTAGGTGGCGCCGTGGGTGACGAGCTCCCAGGTGCGCTGGCTGACGAAGAAGCGCTTGCCGCCGAGGTCGAGCCAGAACGTCGAGGCACTGCCGCGCACGCCGCCCTTCGCGACGAGCCCTTCGACGACGGTGACGCTGCCGGCTCGAAAGGCCTCACGGCGCCGTGCCGCGCGTCGCACCGAGGCGAAGCCGACGGCCGAGAAGACGAGCGCTCCGATGGCGGTGGCGCCGAGAATGCCGATGAGCGCGTTGCGGTCGACGCGCGAGAGCGGGCTGCTGGAGCCGTCGACGAACGCGTACGCGCCGCCGAGCCCACCCGCCAGCAGCACCACCACCAGGAGCACCCAGAAGACAGGGCCGCTCACCGCGCCGCGCTGTGACCGCGCGAGCTGCGCCGGGTGAATGGCGCCCCGCCGGTTGGCCTCGAGCTCCTCCTTCGAGAACCCGTGCGCTGCGCCAAGCTGGTCGAGGTACTGCTCGAGGTCTGACACTCACGGTCCTTTCGCGAGAGCGAGCGCGAGGTCGATGGCGCCGGTGAGCTCTTTCGCGTCGGTGACGAGCTCGCCGAACGACACCACCACCTGTTGGCCTTCGCAGGTGATTCGCAGCGTGTGTTGCGGGCACTGGAGCAGCGCCGCGCGCACGGTCGGCGTCAGCACCGCCTGCACCGCGGCCTTCGACTCCGAGGTGACGAAGCGGCGCGCGTCGAACGCGGCGTCACCCGTCGTGACGAGGTGGAACGAGGCGGCGGGTCTCGTCGACTCGACGTCGAAGCGCGCAGGGCTCGGCCAGGCCACGGAGCGCGCGGTGATGACGTTGCTGCGACGACGGGTTCGGCCAATCTGCTCGCGCATCGAGACGACCGAGAGTGAGGGCCCGTCGAGCAGGTCGAAGTCGCGCGAGTTGCCGAGCGGAATCGGCTCCGACTTCTTCGAGTAGGTGAGGCCGTACTTCGCCGCGGCGTCGGGCCAGATGGCGTTCTGCTGCTTCACGAAACGCGCGATGGCGAAGATGACGCCGCCGCCCACCACACCTCCGGCGCCCAGCGCAGCCCATTGCATCAGCTCGTTCTCGGACATGGGTCGAGGGTACCCCGGCGACGAGCGAAGCCACCGTCTGACGATTGCAATCGACGCGGACGGACTGGAGTCGCGACGTGTGATCGCAGCTTGCAGGAGCGACGGCCATGCCCATCGCCTGGCTCGACCACAAGGGAACGAAGATTCTGTACAGCGACTATCGCGGCCTCTCGCTCGACAAGATGTTGCTCCAGCTCGACGAGACGGCGGCCATCATGGCGAAGCTGCCCAACAAGGTCGCGACGCTGTCGAACTTCGAGGGCATCGGCGTGCCGCCCGAGTTCATGAAGCGCGCGAAGGAGCTGGGGAAGACGACCTTCGAGCCGAAGACGGCGAAGTCAGCCATCGTGGGCATCGACGGCCTCAAGGGCCTGCTGCTGAAGGCGTACAACACCTTCACGGGCGCCACGATGCAGCCGTTCCCGTCGGAGAACGAGGCGAAGGACTACCTCGCGAAGAGCTGACGCGTGGTAAGCGCCTCGCTCCATGAGTTCGCCGGAGCGTCGTCGCGTCGTCATCGCCGGAGGGACCGGAGCGCTCGGGCGTGCGCTCGCCCAGCGGCTGTCGACGTCGTGTGACGTGACGGTGGTGGGCACGCGCGCGAGCGGAGAGGGCGCGTGGAAGGCCGACCTGCTCTCGATTGCCGAAGCCGAGGTCGCGCTCGCCGGTGCGCAGGTGGTGGTCTTTCTCGCCCGCACCTCGGGGCCGCGCGCGCGTCTGTTCCAGGGCTCGGCTGACGACGTCGACCTGCTGCTCGCCGACTCGGTGTCGCGCGCGGTGCGCCTGACGAAGCCGCAGCGGGTCGTCTTCTTTCCGTGTGGCGAGCAGGACGAGCGCGAAGCGTGTCTGCGCGCGAGCGGCGTGCCGCTGTCGGTGCTCTCGGGTGGTGGTGACGACCCGGTCTCGCAGCTCGAGCAGCTGGTGCTCGCCGCCGACGTCGAGACGCGCCGGTTGCCTGCGTACAAAGGCGGCGCCTCCGAGCCGGCCGAGTGGAGCGGGCCCTCGACGGTGCTCTCGGTGCAGCGCTTCGCGCCGAAGGCCGGTTGGAGCGCGAAGCAGACCGCGCGTGGCTACTTCGAGTGGCTGTCGTCGGACGTGCCGGGGCTGTCGACGGTGCTGGGCGCCGAGGCCATCGAGGTGAAGTTCGGCGGCGTGAGCGTGCTGCGCCTGCGGCACGTGCCCGGGCAGAGCGACGACGATGTCGACGTGCTCGAGGTGCGAGACGGCGCGCTGGTGTCGGAGGGCGCGACGGGTGCGTTCGAGTTCAGGCTGCTGCGCGAGCCGAAGGTGTTGATGACGACGCTGCGCGGGTTCGTGCCGGCGATGCCGTGGCTCGTGTATCGGGGCTCCCAGGCGTTGATGCACGCGCGGTCGATGCGGCGCTTCGGCGAGTTTCTCGCGAGCTGAGCCGTCAGCAGAAGCACTCGAAGCTCGAGGTGCACCCTCGCGAGCGGCAGTGCATCGGCGCGCAGTAGCCGTTCGAGGTCTGACCCGTGCCGCCGTCGATGATGAACCGGCGGCAGAAGTAGCCCTCGCTCGTGCGGCAGTCGGCGTCGTCGTGGCACTCCGCGAGGCAGGTGCCAGTGCGCTGCCTGTTGAAGTCGGGCAGGCACACGGAGCGCGTTGGGCAGTCGGCGCGCGCGAGTCCTCCGTCGATGATCATTCCGGGTGGCGCGGTGCAGGTCGTCACGCAGTACTGCACGACGCCGTTTCCGAAGCCCTGACAGATGGGCGCCGCACCTCTGCATTGAGTCATGGAGGAGCAGGCGTCGCCGACGGCCGGCCCGGCATCACCGGCTCCGGCGTCGGTCGTGGTGCCCGCGTCGGTCGTGGTGCCCGCGTCGGTCGTGGTGCCCGCGTCGGTCGTGGTGCCCGCGTCGGTCGTGGAGCCTGCGTCAGTCGTGGTGCCCGCGTCGGTCGTGGAGCCCGCGTCGGTCGTGGAGCCCGCGTCGGTCGTGGAGCCCGCGTCCCTCGTGGAGCCCGCGTCCATCGTGGTGCCCGCGTCCATCGTGGATCCCGCGTCGAGCTGCACGTTGGGCTCGACGCGCCCACAGCCAATCATCGCGATGACCACCCAGACGAAGCGCATGCCCTGCGTATGCCGCGCCTCGTTCGATGGGACAAACCGTCTGCTCAATCGGCTCCGAGGCATCGAACCCGGCGGAAGGTCGGGCCCATTGGCGGAGCTACCTCGAGCCGTCGTGCATCGACACGCCACGAGCTCGACGGCTCCAGGTTGCCCAACACCAGCACTCCACCATCGAGCGACCACGCCGCCGTACGGACGTCGGTCGTTTCGGCGAGCACGCCCTGGGTCAGCTGCAGCGCGCGCACCACCCCGCCGGGGCGCAGCACCATCACCTCGTGGTTGAACTCGTCTTCGCTTCGCCACGTGCCCTCGAGCGGCGCGGTGGCGACCGACGTCTCCATGCAGACCACGCCGTGGTTCACGACGAACAGCCAGGCGACGAGGCCGCCGAGCAGACACGTCACGCAGCCCGCGACGAGCGCCCAGCGAGCGGGTGTCACTCTTCGGTGAGGCCCAGCATCGAGGCGAGCCGTCCCTCGGCTGCGGCGAGCTCGACCTTGCGAATCTCGAGCTGGGCGCGTGACTGCGCCGCCGACGACGCCGCGAGGAAGCGCTTGTTGTCGACGTCGCTCACCTCGAGCGAGGTGGTGAGGCCCGCTTCGTACGCCGCGCCGACCTGCTTCTGCGCCCGCGTCGCCAGCGCGGCCTGGGCTTCGGCCTGCTGCAACGCCACGGTGGCCGCGTCGAGGTTCGTCTTCGCGCCAATCCAGTTCGCCTTCGCCTTCGCGCGCGCCGCCTCGAGCTGGGCCCGCTGCTGCGTCAGCTTCGCCTCGTTGTCGTGCATCTGGGCGTACCGGAGCCCGCGGTCGTACAGCTTCCACTCCGCCGCGACGATGCCGTCGAAGATGAAGTTCGTGCCGGCGAAGCCGCGGTTCGAGTTGTAGCTGCCCTTCGCCTGCGCCACGACGGTGGGGAGCCAGGTGAGCTTGTCGACGCCCGAGATGCGCTCCTGAATCTTCACGCCCACCACCTGCGCCTTGATGGCGTACGAGTGCTCCCACGGAGATTCCTCGTCTTTCGCCGCGGTGATGTCGAAGCGCGTCGGCGTGTCGTCCATCGGGCGCACGGGCTCTCCCACCAGCGCTTCGAGCAACGCCGTCAACGCCACGCGCTGACCCGAGAGCGACGACAAGAGCGACCGCGCCTGCGCCGTCTCTGACTGCGCGCGGAGCACGGCAATCTCGGTCGAGGTGCCGACGCTCGCCTGCGCTTTCGCGTCGCGTTCACGCTTGAGCGCCACCTGCTCGGCCTCTTTCGCGGCCTGCTCGAGCTGCCCGATGCCCTCGAGGCCCAGGTACACACGCGCGACGGCGAGCAGAATCTGCTCTCGCGCTTCGAGCGTGCCCAGCTTCGCTGCCTCGCCGCCTTCCCACGCCGCCGGCAGCAGGAAGAAGTTGGGCGAGAAGAGCACCTGCGTCAGCAGCAGGTTCCCGTACACCGAGTTGGTGCCGACGATGACGATGTCGTTCACCTGGTCGATGGCCGCCTGCTGCTGCGCCTTCAGGGGCGCGAGCTGCGCATCAGTGAGCGGGAAGCCGAAGGTGTTGGCCATGTAGTTGACGAGGCCGATGGTGCCTTCGGCCTGGGCCTTGGCCGAGTCCTTGGCTTTGAACTCCTGCTGCACGCTCGTGCGCACGTAGCTGGCGCTCACCGAGAGCTCGGGCAGCGCGACCGCCAGTGCCTGGCGCGTTCTCGCGGCCGCCGCGGCAATCGCCGTGCGTGCGGCCTGCAGGTCGGCGTTCTTCTTCTCGGTGATGGTGAGCGCCTCTTTCAGCGTCACCTGCCGCCGCTCGGCCATGAAGGCCTGCTCGGTGGCGAGCGTCTGCTGCACGCCTGACGTCGCTGGTGCGGTGGCGGGCGTGAGCGCGGGTTGGGTCTGGCCGAGCGCCGTCCCTGCGAAGGTGAGCGCGGCGGTGATGAGGGCTTTCATGATGTCTCCGATTCAGACGGGCCGTGGGGCCGCGCCGTGAACCTCGTCTTGTTTCGCGGCCATTCCCGGCGCCGGCACGATGCGCGTCGTCTCGTCGGCCTTCGGCGTCGCGTCGTCGGCCGTCTTCTTGATGCGCATGCTCGGCGGCGTCAGCTTCTCGAACACCGCGAACACCAGGGGCACCACGAAGAGCGTGAGGAACGTCGAGGTGATGACGCCGCCGATGACGCCGATGGCCATGGGCGCGCGGAACTCGAAGCCCTGCCCGCGGCCGATGGCGGTGGGCACCATGCCGATGGCCATGGCCGCCGACGTCATGAGAATCGGGCGCAGGCGGCGCGGGCCGGCCTTGATGAGCGCGGTGTCGAGGTCGTCGCCGGCGCGGAGGTTCTGCAGCGCCTGGTCGACGAGCAGAATCGCGTTCTTCGTCACCAGGCCCATCAAGAGCACGATGCCGATGGCCGCGCCCATGTTGAGGCTGAAGCCGGTCGCGAGGAGCGCCAGGAACGCTCCGATGAAGGCGAGCGGCACCGACATGAGAATGGTGAACGGGTGCTTGAACGACTCGAACTGCGAGGCGAGCACCATGTAGACGAAGATCGCCGCGAGGATGAAGACGAGCCCGAACGCCTCGTTCTGCTCGTCGAGGTTCTTGATCTGCCCGTCGTAGTAGAGCGTGACGCCCGGCGGCGGCGGCTCCTTGGCGAGGCGGGCCTTGAGCGCGGTCGCGAGGTCGCCGAGCGCGCCACCTTCACCGACCGACGCGGCCTGCACCATCACGCGGCGTTCACGGTTGAAGCGCTCGATGATGCTGGGCGTGTCGCGCATCGAGAGCGTCGCCACGTCGGAGATGGGGCGCAGGCCGGTGGGCGTGAACACGTCCATCGTCTTGAGCGCCTCGGGCGTCGCGCGGTCCTTCTCGCTCAGGCGCACCATGATGTCGGTCTCGACGCCGTCTTGCCGCAGCTTGCCCGCGAGCTGCCCGTTCATCGCCAGGCGCATCTGCATGCCGAGCATCGCGCTGGTGAGGCCGGTGTCGTTGGCGCGGCTGCGGTCGATGGCCACCGCAAGCTCGGGGCGTGGCGGGTTCGAGGCCACGCGCACGTCGTTGGCGAGCGGCTTGCCGTTGGCGCCCTTGAGCTCCTTCAAGATGCCCGCGATGCGGTTCGCCTCGGCGTTGATCTGCGCGTAGTCGTTGCCCATCACCGACAGCATGATGGGGAAGAAGTCGCCGAGGCCTTCGATGACGGGCGGGTCGAGCAGGCCGATCTCGGTGCCAGCCGCGAGCGCGCCGACGAGCTTCGTGCGCGTCTCTTCTTGAATGGCCTTGAGCGTGAGCTGCCGATCGGTGCGGCCCTTGATGAGCACGCGAATGCGGGCGCGGTTCGCGTCCTGGCCGGCGCCGTCCGACGAGGTGCCGATGACCGTGTACATCTCCTTCACGTCGGGGAAGCTCGAGATGACCTCTTCGGCCTGCTTCGCGCGCGAGGCCGTCTCGGCGAGGCTCGAGCCCTCGGGCAGCTTCAGGTCGACCATGAACTGGCTGCGGTCTTCGGGCGTGACGAAGTCGAGGCCGAGGCCGCCCGCGACGGTCGCGCCGACCGAGCCTCCCACCACCAGCACGATGAGCACGGCCGTCAGCCAGCGGTGGGCGATGCTCCACTTGAGCGCGCTGGCGTAGAGCGACTCCTGCCACTCGAAGGAGCGGCGCAGCAGGCCGGCGATGGGGTTCTCACGGTGCTGCGCGCCCAGCACGCGCTGTTTCGAGAAGCGCGCCGACAACATCGGGTCGAGCGTGAAGGAGATGAAGAGCGAGATGACGACGGCCACCGACATGGTGACGCCGAACTGTTTGAAGAACTGGCCGACGATGCCGGGCATGAACGCGACGGGCACGAACACCGCGACCAGCGACAACGTCGTCGCGAGCACCGCGAGGTACACGTCACGGGTGCCGTTGGCCGCCGCGTCCATCGGGGTCTCGCCCTGCTCGAGGCGGTGCGTGATGGCCTCGCGCACCACGACGGCGTCGTCGATGAGCAGACCGATGGCCAGCGACAGGCTGATCAGCGTCATCTGGTTCAGCGTGTAGCCGAGCACGTACATCACGAAGAACGTGCCCATCACCGACGTCGGCAGGGCGAGCGCGCTGATCATCGTGCCGCGCACGTCGAGCAGGAAGATGAGGATGATGAGAATCGCCATGAGGCCGCCGAAGAGCAGGGCGACCCAGACCTCGTGGGTGTTCTCTTCGATGACGGTGGAGTTGTCGATGATGAGCGCCGGCTTGAAGCCCTGCCCGATGATGGGCGTGAGCTCTTCCATGCGGGCCTTCACCAGCCGCGAGACCTCGATGGTGTTCGACCCGGGCTGCTTGATGACTTCGACCACGACGGCCTCTTTGCCGTTGAGCCGCGCGATGGAGCGCCGGTCGCCCACGCCGTCGGTCACGGTCGCCAGTTCGTCGAGCCGCACCTGGGTGCCGTTCTGGCTCTTCACCAGCGGCAGCGCGCGCACCTCGTCGATGTTCTGGAACTGGCCGAGCGAGCGCACGTTGAGCTCGGTGGGGCCGAGGTCGAGGCGGCCGGCGGGCACGTCGAGGTTCTCCATGCCGATGCGCTCGGCGATCTGCGCGGGCGCGATGCCGGCGGCCTTCGCCTTGTCGAGCTCGACGTCGACGCGAACCTCACGCACGTCACCGCCGATGATGCGCACCTGGGCGACGCCGTCGAGCTGGGCGAGCGCGGGCTCGAGCTTGTCCTTGAGGAGCTGTCGCAGCGGCGCCGACTGCAGGTCGGCCGACACGGCGTAGGTGACGATGGGCGCGGCGCCGAAGTCGATGCGCGCCACCTTGGGCTGGTCGACCTCTTTGGGCAGCAGCTGCTGCACCACGCTCACCTTGTCGCGAACCTCCTGCACCGCGCGGTCGAGCGGCGTCGAGAGCTTGAACATCACGAAGACGAGCGAGAGGTTCTCGCGGCTGACCGACTGAATGACTTCGACGCCAGCGATGCCGGCGACGGCGTCTTCGATGGGCTTGGTGACCTGCTGTTCGATCTCGGTCGGGCCGGCTCCACGGTACACGGTGGTGATGGCCACGAAGGGGAACGACACGTCGGGGAAGAGGTCGGTGCCGAGCCGTTTGAGGCCCAGCAGGCCCAGCACCACCAGACACAACGACATCATCGTGGTGAAGACGGGGCGCTTGATGGAGACGTCTGAGAGCGTCATGGCGGGGCTTTCTTCGGCGCTTCAGCGCTGGGTGACCTTGGTGCCTTCGACGAGCGCGGTGGTCGGGTAGTCGACGACGGTGTCGAGGGCCTCCGAGGCCGAGACGACGACCTCGGCGCCGCGGCGCTCGATGACGGTGACGAAGACCTTCTTGAGCGTGCCGTCGGCGCCCACCGCGTACACGTGGTCGCCGCCGGTGCTGTTCATCGCCGTCGAGCTGATGACGAAGGCGAAGCGCGCCTCTCCGACGGGGAAGACGACGCGCGCGAGCGTGTTGGCCACGAACTCACCCTTCGGGTTGGGCACCGAGACCTCGACGGGCACGCGGCGCGTCTGCGGGTCTGCCGACGGAATGACGACCTTCACCACCGCGTCGTCGCTCGTCGCGCTGCCGCCGACCGCCTCGACGCGCACCTTCTGGCCGGGCTTCACCGCCGCGCGCAGGTTCTCGGGAATCGTCACCTTCACCGTCAGCGGGTCGAGCTGCATGATGATGTAGACGGGGTTGCCCGGGCCGACCATGCCGCCCACCGTGTCGGGCGCGTCGATGATGGTGCCCGAGAACAACGCCTTGAGCTCGTGACGGCGGCGGCCTGCGCGCGCCTGCGCGAGCTGGGCCTTCGCGAGCGCGAGCCCGGCCTGCGCCTGCTTCGCGCTGACGTCGGCCTGGCGGTTCTGCACGTCAGAGACCGAGCCCTCGGCTTTGAGCTTCTCGTTGCGCGCGGCGACGTCGAGGGCGAGGCCGGCGACCGCCTCGGCCTGCGCGACGCCCGCTTCGGCCTGCATCACCTGCGCGTCGGAGATCTCGGTGTCGAGCGAGCCCAGCAGCTGGCCCGGCTTCACCACCTCGCCCTTCTGCACCTTCGACACCGCCAGCCGCCCGCCGAGCTCGAAGCCCATGGGCAGCATGCGCGACGGGAAGAGCTGGCCGGTGACGGTCTCTTTCGACGACGACTTCACCTCGCGGGCCTTCACGAGGCGCAGCTTCGCGGCGGCGGGCGGTTCGGCGGCGAACGCTCCCACGGCGACGAGCGACGACAGCAGCAACAGGCGGTTCATGGAGCCTTCCTCATGCGGGCACTGCGGGGGTTGCGCGTACGGGCGACGGGAACGCGCGGGGCAGACGACGATTTCCGGGCGGGCTTGGCTGCAGGGCGCGCCGACAGCGGGCTCAGGCCTTCACCGACGACGACGTTGAGCTCGGTGATGATGGCGGTGAAGTCGGGCTTCTCGGGGCGCGACACCATCTTGCGCATGGTGAGCACCCACGCGCCCATCAACACCATGGCGATGGCCTCGCTCGAGAGGTCGGTGCGAATGACGCCGAACTTCTTGAGGCGGTCGCAGGCCACCACCACGCGGTGCTCTTCGCGGTCGATGATGTGCCAGATGACGCCGTCGAAGGCCGTGCCCTGCGAGCCGTTGATCAGCACGTGAATGACGTCGCGCATCGCCCACATGACCTCGAGGGCCTCGACGTCTTGCCGGGTCTGCAGTTCGAGGAGCGCCGCCAGCCGCTCGGAGCCCGGCGCGAAGTCGTTGCTGCGAAACGCGCCGCGCTTCGAGAAGAACGCGTCTTCTTCGGCGGTGCGCCGCTCGAACATGTCGTCCATGCGCCGCTCGAAGTCCTTCACCAGCTCGGCGAACAGCGCCTCCTTCGACTCGTAGTGCAGGTAGAAGGCGCCCTTCGACAGCCCGCACGCGGCGGTGATGTCTTCGATGCGCGCGCGCTGAATGCCGTGCTCACGGAACTGGGCGCGGGCCGCAGCCACGAGGGCGCTCTTCGCGTTGGGGTCGGCAGGTCGGGCCATGGGCGTGCTGATCAGCGGGGGGAAGACGCCCCCATTCCTAAACGGCGGGTCAGAAACTGCAACGCGATTTCTGAATTCCCGGTCAGGAAAGAAACTGCAGGGCTGAAAAGTTGCCCTCATGCGACCTCGCCGTACGGTCGGCGCACCATGCGATACATCGTGCGACACGCAGGAATCGGGCTGTTTGCGGTGCTGGCGGGGTGTGGCGACACCTCTCTGACGCAGGGGCCGCGCTGCCTGAACCTGAACGCGCCCGAGAGCCAGGAGTCGCTGGCCGTCGCTCCGCCCGCGCGTGTCTCGCTCTTCTTCAGCGTCGACAGCTGCGATGGGCAGCCGGTCGCGGGCCTGTCGGCCGACGCGTTCGAGGTGCAGGAAGACGGCAAGCCGCTGTCGGCGCTCGAGAGCAAACGGGCCGTGCGCGCGAAGGGGCAGCGCTACCGCATGGCCTCGATTCTGCTGCTCGACCTCTCGGGCAGCGTGCTGCGCACCGGCGACTTCTCGCTGTTGAAGGACTCGGCGGCCCGCTACGTGCGCACGGTGCTGGGCTCGCGCGACGACGGCCAGCGGCTGGCGATTCTCACCTTCGACGGCCGCGAGGCGCCCGAGGTGCTGGTCGGCTTCACGGCTGATCAGGCGACCGCGCTGCGTGGGCTCGACTCCCTCGAGACCCGGCAGTGTTCGTCGAACGCCGACTGCTCGGGCTTCTCCGACCACCGCACGTGCGCGGGCTGGCGGTGCGTCGACGACTCCACGAACCTCAACGGCGCGGTGGTGAAGTCGCTCGACGTGCTCGACGAGGCGCTCGCGCAGGAGACGGCGGCCTGGAAGGAAGGTGCGCTGGTGGTCTTCACCGACGGGTCTGATCAGGCCGCGCGCGTGGGCACCTACGAGATGCTGCAGCGCGCGTCGAAGTCGAACGTGCGGCGCTTCACGGTGGGCCTGGGCGGAGAGATCGACGAGACGACCCTGCGCGCGCTCGGCAGCGATGGCTCGTGGCCGGTGGCGAAGGCTTCGAACCTGTCGGAGGCGTTCGACGCCGTGGCGGCGAAGGTGACGGCGCGGGCGAACCGCTTCTACCTGCTCGAGTACTGCAGCCCGAAACGCTCGGGCCAGCACACGGTGAAGGTGGTCGCGAAGTGGAACACGCCGGCGGGTGAGACGCTGGTCGGCGGTCTCTCTCGTACCTTCGACGCGACGGGCTTCGCGAGCGGCTGCGAGCTGTCGGAATAGCGCTGCGTCACGAGCGGGTGTCGCGCCGCTTTCCCGCATGGACGGGTGACCGGCGGGTGGCTATGGGCGCCCGCATGACTCCGACCATCGTCGACGACATCGAGACCTCCCGCGAAGGCAGCACGCTCATCGTTCGCTTCGCGCGGCCGGCGAAGAAGAACGCGCTCACCATCGCCATGTACGAGCGGCTCAACGCCGTGCTCGCCGAGGCGGCCGGCGACAAGTCGGTGCGCGCCGTCGTCTTCGGCAGCACGAGCGAGACCTTCACGGCGGGCAACGACCTCGCCGACTTCATGCAGAACCCGCCGAGCGGCTCCGACTCGCCCGTCTTTCGCTTCATCATGGGCCTCGCCTCGTTCGAGAAGCCGCTCATCGCCGCCGTCGACGGCAAGGCCATCGGCCTGGGCCTCACCATGCTGCTGCACTGTGACTTCGTGTACGCGACCGAGCGCGCGTCGTTGGTGGCGCCGTTCGTGAACCTGGGGCTGGTGCCCGAGGCCGCGTCGTCGCTGCTGCTGCCCAAGCTCATCGGCCACGCGCGCGCCGCCGAGGTGCTGCTGCTGGGTGAGCCCGTCTCGGCGCAGCAGGCCTTCTCGTGGGGGCTGGTGAGCGCCATCGTCACGCCTGATCAGCTCATGCCGCGCGCGCTGGCGACGGCGCAGAAGCTGGCCGAGCGCGCCCCGACGGCCGTGAAGCTGTCGAAGGCGCTGATGAAGGACACGACCCTGGTGAAGGAGCGCATGCAGCAGGAAGGCGCGCACTTCGTCTCGCAGCTGCAGTCGCCCGAGGTGGCCGAGGCCATCGGGGCGTTCTTCGAGAAGCGCAAGCCCGACTTCTCGCAGTTCTGAGCGGGGGCTGGCGACGCGGCCAGCGCGGCGCAAGAGTCGTGGCCTCGTGACGGTCGCGACTCGTTCCCCTCAGCGAGCAGGAGAGGTTGCAGGGCCGCAGCCGCAGTCCGTTCTCGCCCAGGCTTCGTTCACCGTCGACGAGCACCCCGAGCGGTTCATCGAGCTGGTGCGCGCGGCGTCGGTCGAGGAGCTGAAGCCCGTCGCGCCGCGCCTGCTCGAGCTCTTGAGCTCGAAGGCGTTCGGGCTGCAGCAGGTCGAGGGCGCGACGCCACGACTGGTCACCGTGCAGGCCGTGTTGCGCGCGGGGTACCCGTGGGCGCTCGAGCTCGAGCCCGAAGACGTCGCCTTCGTCCATGAGCAGGGAGCGGCGGCCCGGAGCGCGTGGCGTCGTTCGCTCCTGCGTCGCTCCGTTCCGCTCGCGTTGGTGTTGGTGGGCGTCGGGTT
Organism: Archangiaceae bacterium; assembly: GCA_016879935.1. Classification (GTDB taxonomy): domain Bacteria; phylum Myxococcota; class Myxococcia; order Myxococcales; family Myxococcaceae; genus Xiheimicrobium. Next base: position 19,450 of record JAACJQ010000004.1, read on the forward strand.
CGTGGTGAACGGCTTCGTGCGCGTCGTCTCGGCGCGGAGCTCGGAGAACCCGGTGAGCGCGCCGCCGCGCAGCGTGGCGTTGCTCCCACCGCGCTCGAAGCCGTTGGCGCCCGACCTGAGGCTCCCGACCCTCGACGAGCTGGTGCCAGAGGGTGACCGCGCCGCGCTCCTCTCGGTCGCCAGCGACCGCCTCGTCGCCGATGGCCGCGAAGTCGAAGCGCTCGGCGTTGCGCTCGATTGTCTGGCGCTGCGCGGAGCTGACGAAGGGCGCTGCGCGCTGGCAGCGGACCGGGCGGTCACTGCGATGGCCCGACGTGATGGTCACGAAATGCTCCGGCTCCCCGGCGGCTCGACCGCGACACGCGCCGACTCGGAGCCGGCAGGAGGGGCTGACGAACCGCTCGAGGGGGCAGCGCGCGCGGACGACCGGGTGAGTGCACGCACGCTCTCAGACCAGCTGTTCGTGTTCTCGGAAGCGCCGCACGCAGCGGCCGTTCGGCGCGAGACCCGAGCGGTGATGGGAACACTGCGGGAGCTGGCGCGAGGCGAGGTGGTCTCGTCTTCCAGGTCGGAGTCGATGGCTCGTGAAGCGCAGGCCCGCTTCGCGCGTGGTGAGTTCATGGCTGCGCTCAACGTGGCTGAGCGGTGTGTCGCATTTCTTCCCCCCGACGCCGACTGCCTCGCGGTGGCAGCGACGGCCCTGCCGCTCGTGCAGGCCGCCCGCCCCGGTGCCGACAGAATCGCCCACAAAGCGGCAGTCGCAGAGCAGCTCGAGGGCTACCGACGGCAGATGGCGCGCGCGTTGGCCCACGACGCACGAGAGCGGTGCGAGGCGCGGCCGCCGGGTACCGACGAGTCACGCCCCATCGCCTGCCCCTGACTCCTCTTCTTGCTCCGGCTCGGGGAACGGCTGCGCGCACGGCCCCGCCGCGAGCGCCAACACGTTCCACCCCGGGGTGCTGCCGGGAGTGAGGCGCGCCAGCAGCTGTCCTCGAACGTGCACATCGGCCAGCAGCAGCGGGCCATCGAGCGTCCACTGCACCGAGAGGTCCTTCGCGCCCGGCAGCTTTCCTGCGAACGGCCGCGCGAGCTCGGGCGGGTTGAGGAACGGCGCCTGCGTGGGGTCGGCCCAGTCGATGGGTGTCTCCGGGGCGATACGGTTGAACAACCACACGTCGCCGATGATGGCGTCGTCCGGCCCGCGCAGGAACGCGTACGCCACGCGGCCGTCGTCATCGATGACGACCGAGCAACCCGTCTCGTGGGCGAAGGTCAGGAGCAGCGGCTTCACGGCTTCGTCGCGAGCACCTGCACCACGGCCGCGCGACCGCGATGCCATTGACCCTCGAGCACCTCTCGCTCGAGCTCTTCACAACGCTCCACGGTGAGGCCGGTCAGCTCGGTGCGCAGGGCGGCGGGCTCGTAGAGCAGCTCGGCGTTCTTCGGCCCGCCGGTGTCGAACGCGAGCTGCCTCGGGGTGTACGCCTCGAGCACGAAGTGGCCACTGGGGAGCAGCGCGCTCGCGAGGTTCGCGTGCACCTTCGTGCGAACCCACGGCGGCAGGTGACAGAAGATGGCGACGATGGCGCCCCACTTCGCCGTGCCGAGGTCGTAGGTCTCGAGGTCGGCGACCTGTGTCGTCACAGAGACACCACGCTGCTGCGCGAGCGCCTGCGCCTTCTCGAGGCCCACGGGCGACAGGTCGATGGACGTCACCGCGAGCCCCTGCTGCGCGAGGAAGACGCCGTTGCGGCCTTCACCGTCTCCGATGCACAACACCGGCCCCTTCAGCCTCGGCGCGACGCTCTTCAAGAAGTCGTTCGGCTCGGTGCCGTACATGTAGCCGGGCTGCGCGTACCGCTCGTTCCAGAACTCCCGTGGGTCAGCCATGAGGGCTCCTGTCTTCAGAGAGAGACGCCGGTCATCTCGAGCCAGCGGCGGCGCATGTCGGCCTCGAGCTGGTTCAGGTTCACGCCGATGGTGCGCGCGACGTCGAGCTCGGCGTGAAACGTGGTGCCCATCGGCGTCGGGTCATCGCTGCCCAGCACGCAGTGCACGTGCGCCCGCTGCAGGGCAGGGAGCGGCTCCAGCCCTCCCGTGTGTGCCCGCAGCTGCGCCAGCGCCGACGGAATCAGCAGCCGGTTGCTCGTCGGGCACACCTCGAGCGTGACGCCGTCTTTGACCAGCCGCTCGAGCGTGGCGCCGCTCTCGAGCGCGTGCACGCCGTGGCCGATGCCGCGCGGTGACAGGCCCAGCACCTTGTCGATGGAGCCGTGGCCCGCGAACTCGCCCGCGTGAATGGTGAGGTCGTTCAGGTGCGGGCGCAGCCGGTGGATGAGCGAGACGAGCCCCTCGGGCATCGGCTCGGTGTCGGGCGGTGGAACGATGCCGAGCACGTCGAGCCCGACGAGCTGCCTGGCGTGCTCGATGACGACGTCGGCGAGCGCCTCGTAGTGCGGGCCGCTCTCCCAGGTGCGCGAGAGCCCCAGCCGCACCACCATCGGCTTCTTCGTCTTCGCGGCCACCTCGTCACGCGCCGAGAGCACGGCGAGCAGCACCGGGCGGGCCCAGGTCTCGGCGAACTCGCGCGTCGGCACCTCGCGCCACGCCTTCTTCAGGTTCTCGAGCAGCGTGCGCGTCATCGAGAAGAGGCTGATGCGCAGCTCGAAGCCGTCGGTGGTGGCGGCGGCCTCTTCGAAGGCGGCGACGGCGAGGGCGCGAATGGCGGGCACGCTCACGTACGCCTGCCGGGCCAGCACGATGCACCGGTAGAAGACCGACGCGTCGTCCGACGGGCCGGCCATGGTGAGCGCGCGGCTCAGCTCGGCGGCGTCACGGAAGCGGCCCGTCGTCTCGTCGAAGAAGAACGGGGTGCGCAGGTCGAAGTCGCGCGCGACGGTGGCCAGCGCGGCCGGGCTGTGTGAGCCCTCGAGGTGACGGTGGAGGTCGAGGAACACGGTCTGCCAGCACTACGTCACGAATGCGGCCGACTCAATCGTCCCCTCACGGGGCCCGGTGCACGGGGCGGCCAGCGCGCCAGACGAAGGCGACGTGCTCGAGCGCGGTGAGGTCTTCGAGCGGGTCTCCTTCGACGAGCAGCAGGTCGGCGCGCGCCCCGGGCTCGATGACGCCCACGTGTTCACCTGGCAACAGCACCTTCGCGGCGATGGAGGTGGCCGACGCGAGCGCCTGGGTCGTGGTGAAGCCCGATGCGACGAGCGCCTGAAGCTCCCGATGCAGCGCGCCGCCGTGAATCACGTTCGGCAGACCCGAGTCGGTGCCCGCCACCAGCACCACGCCCGCCTCGTGAAGGCGTCGCACGTTCTGCTGCAGGTTCGCGTCGTAGCGGGCCAGCGCGTGCTCCTGCGTCGCGTCGAGGCCCCGCATCACGAAGCCCTCGGGCCGGTGGTGAATCGCGGGCTCCACGTCGGGGCGCACCTGACGCTCGAGCGCGTGCAACGACACACGGCCTTCGAGCACCTCGGTGAGCGCGCCGTGCACGCGCCGCGTCGTCACGATGGGCACCTTCGTCGCCGCGAGCCGCCGAACCTCGTCGTCGGTCAACACCGACTCCCACGGCGTGTGCATCAACAGTGACGCGCCTGCCTCGGCGGCCTCGATGGCTTCGGTGGCCGAGCCCACGTGCACGACGACGCGAACGCTGCGCGCCTTCGCCGCCGAGAGCAGCGCCACCAGCACCGGGTGCGAGAGGTGCGGCGAGCCGGGCGGCATGTCGTCGTAGACGACCTTCACCACGTCGGGCTTCGAGGCGAGCACCGACGAGAGCACGGCCCCGACGTCGGTCGTGTCGCTCGACACCGGCGCCAGCATCGGCGCGAGCATCACGTCGGCGATTGGCCACGGCGCGCCGGCTCGAATCATCGGAGCGGGGTGGCCTCCTGTGGCGGTGATGATGCGGCTCGCCCGAACGAGGTGCGCGAACGGAGCCTCTTGCGCCAGCACCTCGTCGAGGCCTCGTGACGCTGCCGCGTCGAGCGCGGTGGTGACTCCGGAGAAGAGGAGCCCATCGAGCTGCTGCTTCAGGTCGGGCACCCGCAGGTCCCACGGGGCGTGGCCTGCCGAGAGCCCGAGGTGCACGTGCGCGTCGATGAGGCCCGGCGTCAGCGTCTTGCCCCGGCCATCGAGACACGCCGGCTTCGGGCCCGTCGTCGGCCTGACGGCGTCGATGGTCTCGCCACGCACGAACACATCCATCGGGCCCTGGCGCGCGCTGCCGTCGAAGATGAACGCGCCCGTCACGCACCAGGCGTCGACCCGGTCTCCCCAGCGAACGAGCGGGCGCGGCGTGGCGCAGGAGCACCCGAGCGCGAGCGCGGCGACGAAGGCTCGCTTCACGCGCGTGTTCGCTCGGCGGCCTCGAGCACGTGCGGCAGCAGCTTGCCCTGAGCCCTGAAGGTGAGCTGCACGCCACCCGCGACGATGGCGCACCCGTCGACGAGTCGCATGGTCTCTCCCGGCTGCAGCGACATCTTGCGCACCAGCGTGGTGGCGCTCGACTGCGGCGGCACCCGCACGAACCAGCCCTCGGCGTCGACGCACAGCTAGAGGTGGTCGCGCGACACGGTGAGGTCGTCGATGACGATGTTGCTCTCGAGCGAGCGGCCGACCCGAACGACGCCGCCGGCGCTCGCCACCAGCGCGAAGCACAGCGGGTCACCTTTGGCCGGCTGACTGGGCGACGTCACCGGCACCACGGTGGTGACGGGAATGCCGTGGGGCGAAGGCGCGCTCACGCGGTTGCCCGGCTCCCAGACGAGCCACGGGTGTGGGTAGCGCGCGTTGAAGCTCTTCCCGAGCATCAGCGCCTGCCGCGCCAGCGTCGATAGCGGAAGTGGAGCGCCCATGAGGCCGTGCACTGTAGCCTGCGCCGCCGCTCGTCGGCGCCTTCACGCCGTTCGTCAGCCGATGGGCGGCGCGTGAAGCGTGGGCCGAATATGGTGCCAGCGATGAGTGGTTCGACGCGCATCGACGTGCCGGCGCCCGAAGCGGCGCCCCTGCTCCCGAAGGAGCTGCTCTTCGTCTACCCGTTCGCGCCCCTCATCGCGGTGTTGCTGCTCGTCGAAGACCTCTTCACCCTGTCGACGACCGCGCAGCTGCAGAAGCTGGCCTCGATGACGATTCCCTTCGTGGCGATGACGCTCACGCTGCACCCGCTCTACGTCTTCGTCATGCCGCGCCTGCTGGCCCGCCTCGAGTCGCGCCTGGCTCGCGGGGCGCTGCACGTGGTGGTGGTGGCGGGCGGCGCCACGCTCCTCAGCCTCGCCATCAGGCCGCTGCACAACTTCGTCTGCGGCAAGGAGCTGGGCGCGCTGCCCTTTGCGGTGGTGAGCGTCATCATCTCGAGCCTCATCATCTTCCCGTCGCTGCTCGTGCAGGGGCAGCGCAACCGTGCCCAGCGCATCGAGCGCCTCGCCATGGCCGAACGTCAGGCGTCGCTGCGGGCCCAGCTCGAGGCGCTCCAGGCGCGTACGAACCCGCACTTCTTCTTCAACTCCATCAACACCGTCGCCAGCCTCATTCCCGATGACCCGGCGCTCGCGGAGCGCACGCTCGAGCGCCTCGCCGACCTCTTCCGCTACGCGCTCGACAGCAACAAGACGCGCGTGGTGCCGCTCTCGCGCGAGTTCGAGATGGTGACCGACTACCTCGCGATTCAGCAGGCGCGCTTCGGTTCACGGCTGGCCACGAGCATCTCGCTCGACCCGTCGCTCGCGTCGTTCGAGGTGCCGCCGCTGTTGCTGCAGCCGCTCGTCGAGAACGCGATTCTGCACGGGCTCGCCGACCGCAAGTCGGGGCGGGTGGACGTGTCGGCGCGACGAGAAGCCGGCCACGTCGTCATCGAGGTGCGTGACGATGGGCCCGGGCCCGGCGCCTCGACGCACCACGGCACCCAGACGAGCATGAAGGACCTCGCCGAGCGGCTGCGCCTCGCCTTCGGTGAGTCGAGCCGGTTCGCCCTCGAGGCGGCGCCGGGTGGTGGTTGTCTGGCGCGGCTCGCGCTGCCTGCCTGAGGGTCTCGCCATGGCGCTCCGTGCACTGGTCGTCGACGACGAAGCGCCCGCGCGAAGACGCCTGCGCCGACAGCTCGAGGAGCTCGGGGTCGAGGTGGTGGGCGAGGCCGAAGACGGCGAGCAGGCGCTGAACCAGGCGCGCGCGGTGTCGCCCGACGTGCTCTTCCTCGACGTGCGCATGCCGGGCCTCGACGGCCTCACGCTCGCGCAGCGCCACGCCGACCTGCCGCCCGTCGTCTTCTGCACGGCCTACGACGAGTTCGCGGTGAAGGCCTTCGAGGTGAACGCGGTCGACTACCTGCTCAAGCCCGTGCGTGCCGAGCGGCTGGCGGCGGCCGTCGAGAAGGTGCGCGCGAAGCAGGGCGCGGCCCGGGAGCGCGTCGCCAGGGCGCTCGAGGCGGTGGCGCCAGCGCAGGCCACGCGGGTGGTGGCGAGCACCCGCGGCACGGTGCGCTTCTTCGATGCGCGGCAGCTCACGCGCTTCTGGTCCTCCGACAAGTACACCGTCTTCGTCGCCGAAGGAGAGGAGCACCTCATCGAGGAGTCGCTCTCGACGCTGGAGGAGCGGCTCGCGCCTCACGGGTTTCTGCGGGTGCACCGGGCCGAGCTGATTCGCCTCGACGCGGTGAAGTCGTTGAGCACGGCCGACGGAATGCACGAGGTGAAGCTGGCCGACGGGCAGGTGGCGAAGGTGAGCCGCCGCAGCGTCGGTGCCGTGAAGGCCGCGCTCGGGTTGTGACGGTCAGCGGGTGAAGGGCCAGCCGCGGCGGTCGGGCTTCGGCGTGCGCGCGCGGACGAACATCGAGAGCAGCCGCTGCGCCACGGCCTGCGAGGCACAGAAGTAGCGCTGCACCGCTCCGAGCCGCGCCGGCACCGTCACGCACCAGTGCGGCGTGCTGAAGGAGAGGGTGGGGAGGTTCAACTCCAGGCTCGCGTCGCTCATGAAGGGTCAGGTGAGCAAACCGCCTGCCAGCGGTGCAGCGCCGGAATTCGCACCGTTGCGGAGTGGGCGTGGTCATCGGCCCACGCCTGCTTCACGGCAGCTCGAGCTGGAGCACCAGCCTTCGCGCCACGACCTTCGAGGCGGGGGTGGTGAGGTGCCCATAGTCCCACGTCGAGAGCACGAGCGGCTCGAGCGAGAGCCGCACCAGGCACGTCGCGTTGGCATCACACAGGGCGTCGAGGGCCGAGGTGAAGGCCGCTCCGCCAGTCGTCGAGAGCGCCCGGGTCTGCTGCTCGAAGGTGCGCTGCTCGGCGAGGCTCTCGGGCTCGAGCCGCTCGGGCACCACCTCGTCGCCGACCCACTTCGTCAGCGCCCACGGCAGGCCGACGTTCCACTCGGGGGGTTGGCCCAGCACCATCACCTTCGTCGAGGGCAACATCTGCTTCAGGGCCAGCAGCGTCTGCGGCAGGTCGTGCGGCACGCCGTTCCACCTCGCGTGGAGCACCAGCACGTCGGGCCGGAGGGTTCTCAGCTCTTCCATGACGCCGGCGTTGGCGTCGCGGCAGACGGTGGTGCCGTGGCCGAAGAGGGGCGGGCAGCTCGCGCGCGTTCGTTGGCCGATGCGAAAGGTGGGGCGCTCGGCCTGAATGAGGCGCAGGCCCGCGGTGAGGCGCGCGGCGTAGGAGTCTCCCCAGACGACGACGAGCGGCCGCTCGGCCGGTGTGCGCTCGATGCACTCGTCGGCGTCGGGCCCGTGTTCGTCGTCGAGCAGCCAGCAGGTGCCCCAGCGCGCGTCGGTCTTGAAGTCGTAGTCATGCTCGAAGCGGGTGACCTTCGCGGCGAGCGGGCCACGCAGCGCCCACTGCTCGGGCGTGAAGGTGAGCACCATGGCAGCGAGCACGACGGCGGTGACGGCGCCCGAGGTGGCGAGCGCGAAGGCGACGCGGCGCGACTGCTTCGTGCGCACGGGCCGCTCGACGAAGCGGGCGGTCAGCCAGGCCAGCACCAACGCCGCAGCCACCAGCACGGGGGTGGCGACGGCGTGGCTCGAGGGCGGCAGCGAGAGGCGGCCGATGGTGAGCAGCGGCCAGTGCCAGAGGTAGAGCGGGTAGCTGACGAGCCCGGCGCCGACGACGAGCGGGGTCGAGAGCAGGCGGTTCACGCGACTGGAGCTGCCGGCGCCGATGACGAGCACCGTGCCGACGACGGGCAGCAGCGCGAAGGCTCCGGGGAAGGGCGTGCTCGCGTCGAGCCCGAGGGCCGAGCCAATGATGAAGACCACGCCTGCCACGCTGGCGAGCTGCTTCGGGCCGCTCGTCGAGGGAGAGGGGGAGGCGAAGAGGGAGAGCAACACGCCGGCGAGCAGCTCCCACGCGCGCGTCATCGGCAGGAAGTAGGCCCAGCGCGCGCTGGCCCGGGTGAGCGCGACACAGAGCACGAACGAACCGAGCGCCGCGACGATGACGAGCGGCCGAGTCCACCGCGGGGCGGCGCGGGCGACGAGCGCGCCGACGGGCACGAGCAGGTAGAACTGTTCTTCGACGCTCAGAGACCACAGGTGGAGCAACGGCTTCACCTCGGCAGCGGCGTCGAAGTACCCGCCCTGCGTCGCGATGAGCAGGTTCGCGCTCAGGCCCAGTGACGCGGCCGCGTGCGAGGCGGTCAGCGCCAGCAACGTGGGCGAGAAGCGCCACGCCGCGAAGCCCAGCGTCGCTCCCACCACGACGAGCAGCGCGGGGGCGAGCCGGTTCACCCGGCGAAAGAAGAAGTCGACGACGCGGAAGGTGCCGGCCGCACGCTGCCGCTGCACCAGGCCCGTGACGACGAAGCCCGAGATGACGAAGAAGACGTCGACGCCGACGTAGCCGCCCGGGAGCAGGCGGGGCCATGCGTGAAAGAGCACGACGAGCAGCACCGCCAGGCCGCGCAGGCCGTCGATGTCTCGTCGATGTGACCCGGGTGCCGCGCTCACGAAGGAGCGCGACGGTACAGCACCGCTCCGGCCAATGTGTCAGATCACTTCTTGGGCGTCGGCAGGTACTTGTCGGAGTCGGCGATCCACAGGCGGAGCTTCGACAGGCAGGTCTGGTCGAACTTCCACTGCAGCGTCTGGAAGGTGGGCGTCGCGAAGTCGCTCAGCGCCTCGGCCCCCTTCGCGGGGCAGTACTCGTTGCCGCAGCCGTTGATGGCGTCATAGTCGTAGAGGTACGTCGACGAGAACGACGGTGGCACCAGCGCGTCGTCGAGGTGCCACGCGTCCATCATGATGGCGAGCCACCAGCGGTCGTCGGTGAAGTAGCGCATGGGGCAACGCACGTCGCCGTTCTCGGTGTACGCGCCCTTGCCGTGGTGTGGCACCCCGAACGCGTGGCCGAACTCGTGCGTGACGCTGAACGCGAGGAAGTCTTCGACGACGTGGCGGCCGGTCGAGCCGTTGAGCGTCTGGGCCACCTTCTTCACGAACGCCTCCTGCGTGAGGTGGGTCGCCGCGAGGTAGGGCGCGAGGTACTTGCGGCCGTACGAGTTGGTGGCGTTCGCCTTCCAGTTCTCGACGGCGGCGGCAATCAACCCTTCGGAGCGGCTCGGGTACACGCTGATCCAGAACGTCTCGCGCGGGCCTCGCGACTGCAGCGTCTCGTCGGGTGAGTACCCCTCGGTGTGGGCGTGGGTCGCGACGGCCTGGCCGTTCTCGTCGACGTAGGGCCCGTTCTCGATGAACGGCGTCGCGGTGAGTTCGGTCAGCCCGCTGCCTTCGTCGTGCTTCGCGAGCAGCTCCTTGGGCGTGTTGGCGTTGCACCAGCGTGCGTAGGTGTCCTGGGGTTTGGGTTTGTCGAGCGCGGCGAGGAAGCGCGCGGGGATGTTGAGGGGCTCGACGTGGAGCGTGTTCTTGAAGGCCTGCAGCCCGCGGCCGACGCCGTTCACCGCCACCTTCGACTTCACGCGAATGCTGACGAACACCTCTTTCTCTTCGGGGCTCAACCGGCGGAACGTGGGCTTCGACTCGCCGTCGAGGGGGTTCTTGCTGACGAGGAAGCCGCGGTACTCCTCGAAGAGCGAGATGCCGTCACCAGCGTGCGCCATGCCGTTGGCGGGCTCCTCGTCCCACTGGCCCGAGGCGCGGTGACCGCCGTGCTCTTCTTCGAACTGGTCGGCGACGTGGTTGTCGTTCTCGTCGCGCGGCAGCGGCAACGTCGTCTTGCCGGTGAACGGAAACGTGGCCTGCACGGTGAGGTCTTCGACGCAGTTCGCGGTGACCTGGCCATACGCGCCCGAGGAGCGCGCGACGACGGTGAGCTCGGCGCTGGTGACGGGCTCCTTCGTGCGCGCGAACTGGCCGTCGCCGCCCAGCTCCCAGCCTTCGTTGAGGTGCTGCTCGGCGTCGAGCGGGAAGAAGAGCGAGAGGCGGTCGTCTTTCGGGTTGGGCGGCCAGTTGGTGACGATGCCCGACTGCCGGCCGACGCCGATGAGCTGCGCCTGCACCGTGCACCGGCGGCCTTCGGGCAGCTGGAAGGCGACGCGCGCGGCGGTCTTGAGGTCGTGCCGCTTCTTCGGCGCGTGTGCGTCGGCGCTCGCGACCTCGGCGAAGAAGCCCACGTCGTCGTCGCTCTCGAGCCAGGGCCACGGCAACCACGAGCGCCAGCGCGCCTGGTCGGGCTTGCCGTCGTCACCGAGGAACGTCATCTCGAGCGAGTCGTGCGTGGGCGTGCGGAAGTCGAGCGTCACCACCGTCGACACCGTCACCGTGTTCTCGTCGGTCTCGAGGCGGTGCGAGTAGGTGCCCGAGACGAAGGGGTTCTCGACGGTGCGCTTCTTGAGGAGCGCCCGCAGCGCGTCGGCGTTCATCGTGAAGTTCGCGCCCTTCACTGCCGCGTTGAGGCGCGCGTCGACCTGCCGCACCTGCGCGACCTGGGCGCCGTAGCGTCTCGCGAGCTCGTCGTTCACCGCCGCGCTGGCCTGCCAGGTGACGTCGCTGCGCAGGGAGTCGAGCATCATCAGGCCCGTCAGGTTGACGAAGACGCGTGAGCCGCCGAGCACGAGCTCGCCGCCCATCACCACCGCGCCCGGGGCCGTCGCGGTCTTCGCGCCGCAGTGGGTGACGGTGGCGGTCGTGGCTCCCGGCGTCACCACGCCGCGCGGCTCGAGAATGACGCTGAAGGGCCCCGAGGCGGGCACCTCGGCGGTGAACGAGCGCTGGCGCCCGGGCTGCTGCGTTCGAAGGACGACCGGCGTGGTGGTCTCGGTCACCTGGTGCGTCAGCTCGACCTGCTCGCCGCCGCCCTCGCACGCGGTGGCCTTCTTCGCGACCGTGTCGACGGTCTGCGTGACGCGCAGCGTGCCCTCGACGAACGGGCTCTTCTTCGCCGAGGCCGGCTGACCGTCGACGGGCTTCGAGGCCCGCAGCAGCTCGGCGTCGGCCTTCTCACCCGAGAGCAGCTCGCCCTTCTGGCCCTCTACCTTCGCGCTCCACGTCTTGAGCCGCTCGAGCTCGGCAGGAGAAGGGGGTTGCCCACGCTGCGCGCGCTCCATGATGGCTGCGACGTCGGCCGGCATGCCGCCGAACGCGCCGGGCCCGGTGGCTTCGCTGAGGCCGCTGGCCTTCGCCGTGCCGCGCTGCTGCCACTCCCGCAGCTGACGCTGCTCGTCGGTCGTGAGCAGTTGCCGGGTGCGCGCCTTCACGAGAATCGCCTGAATCTCGGGGGGCGGCGGTTCGGCGAGGGCGCGTTCGCTCACGCAGAGCACGAGGGTGACCAGCAGCAGGCGGGGCATGGGTGGCTTGGACCTTTCGTTCGAGCGCGGGCCGACGAGTGTGCCGCACTTCAGTCGTGGTGGCTTTCAGGGCGATGCCAACCGATTACAGATTCGCGCCAGCCGCGCGCCGGAAGGCAGCGGGCGTGTCACCGAAGGCCACCCGGAAGACGGTGGTGAGGTGTTGCTGCGAGGCGAACCCGCAGGCGTCGGCGACCTCGGCGATGGAGTGGGTCGAGTTGCCCAGCAGCACCCTGGCGCGGTCGAGGCGCACCTGTTGGCGCAGGGCCGAGAAGCGGGTGCCGCGCTGCTCGAGCGCGCGCTGGAACGAGCGGGTCGACAGCCCGGCAGCCTTCGCGCAGGCCGCGACCGTGGTGGCTCCCTCGTCGAGGGCGTCGACGGCCCGCTGGAGCACCACATCGCGGCCCGACCGCTCGGCCCGTCGGCGCTCGAGCCAGGCGACGAGCGGGTCACGCCGCGGAACCTGCAGCCACCGCAGGTTTCGCACGAGGTCGGTGCCGAAGCGCACCGGGTAGAGCCGCGGCACCTGGAAGTAGATGCCGCCGAACGCAATCGCGAGCGCGCCCGTCGGAAGAATGAGCAGACGCCGGGTCACCCGCTTCGCGAAGCGCGGCAGATGCCGGCGCAGGGTCGCCAAGAAGAAGTCCATCGCTGGCAGGTCGGTGTACGTGACGCCCCGGAAGTCGACGATGCTGACGTGTGGGCCGAGGGCAGGGTGCAGGTCGAGCCGCGCCAACGTCTCGAAGAAGGCCGTGACGCGTTTGCGGTCGAAGACGCCGAACACGCTGACGCCGCAGCGCCCGCTGCCCGAGCACCACACCAGCCCCCACGGCGTGGTGACGCAGGCGTCGAGGGGCGCCGAGAAGAAGGCCTCGAGCGTCGGGGCTGACTTCACGGCCGTCGTTTGTACCTGTCTCACCACAAACCGACCATGCGGAATGGTGAGCCGTTGCTTCTCACGCGCGCACCCCCGGCGTACCTGCGCTGCATGCGTCGTCTCGTGATGCTGTTGCTGCTCGCCGGTTGTGAAGCGCCTGACACGTTCATCGCCCGCGGCACGCGCGTGGTGTTCGAGCCTGGTGGGCGTGACTTCTGGAGCGTGCCGATGCCGTCGGAGCTGCGGCGTCAGAGTGACGGCACCTTCAACCTCGACCGCTGGCCGGGAGAGCGCTCGTCGCTGGTGACGACGTGGCTCACCTCCATCGACGCGCGCGTCGACGGGTGGGGCGTGAGCTCGGGCGCGTTCCTCCCGCTCTCGGGCGCCATCGACGTCGCCACGTTGCCGAAGACGCCGGCCGATTCGCTTGGCGAGACCTCGTCGGTCTTCTTCGTCGACGTCACGAAGGGCTCGCCCGACTACGGCAGACGTTTTCCGCTCGAGGTGAGCTTCACGACCGAGGCCGCCCCGTTCCGCGCGCCGAACCTGCTCGCGGTGATTCCCGTCGCCGGCTTCACCCGCCGCGCGAAGACGACGTACGCGGTGGTGGTGACCGATGCGGTGAAAGATGTCGGGGGCGCTGCGCTCGGTCGCTCGGAGGCCTTTCACGCCGCGCTCTCGGTGACGAAAGACGCGAACGCCGACGCGGTGGAGGCGCTGAAGCCGCTGCGCGCGTGGCTCGACGAGACGAAGTTCGACCGCCGCCGCGTGGTGGGCGCGACGGTGTTCACCACCATCGACCCCATGTCGTCGCTGCGCCGGTTGTCGGCGTGGGTCGAGACGTTGCCCGCGCCGTCGCTCGAGGAGCCCTTCACGCGCCTCGAGGGCTACGCGCGCTACGAACTCTACGTCGGGCGGTATCGCGTGCCGCACGTGCAGTCGGGGCCGAAGCCTGGCCGTGGGAAAATCGTGTGGAGCGCGGACGCTGCGACGCCGGTGCAGCAGGGCACGCAGTCGGTGCGGTTGTCGGTGTCGATTCCCAAAGGGCCCATGCCCGCGGGTGGCTGGCCGTTGATGCTCTACCTGCACGGCAGCGGCGGCGAGTACCGCGAAGCGATGGACCGTGGGCCGCTGGCGCCGACGACGACGCGCGACAAACAGGGAGACCCGCCGCTCGGCAGTGGGCCGTCTGACTGGCTCGCGGCCCGCGGCGTGGCAGTGCTGGGCTTCGACTTTCCGCTGCACGGCGACCGCGAGAGCCCGCCCGACACCACCGGCCGCATGCTCTACGACGTGTTCGGCGACATCGACTCGAGCGTCGACAACATGCAGGTCGCCGCGATGGAGGTGCAGTACCTGACGCGCCTGCTCTCGACGGGCGTGACGGTGAACGTGAACGGCACGCCGGCGCGCTTCGACCTCACGAAGCTCTCGGCCATGGGCCACTCGATGGGCAGCACCATCGGCATTCCGGTCGCGACCGTCGACCCGCGCATTCAGGGCTACGTGTTCTCGGGCGCGGGCGGGCTGTTGCTCGAGGTCGCGACGTCGACGACGTACCCCGTGCGGCTGCAGGAGCTCGTCTCGCAGCTGCTCGGCTTTCAGGGCACGCAGGTCATCGACCGCACGCACCCGCTGCTCCATGCGTTTCAGAGCCTGTGGGACTTCACCGACCCCAGCGCGAAGGCGCGGCACGTCGCTGTCGAGCCGCTGCCAGGGAAATCGGCGCACCCGGCGTTTCAGCCTCAGGGCGTCATCGACGGGTACTTCCACCCGTGGGCGCAGACCGCGGTGGCGGTGCAGCTCGGCGTGACGCAGGCCGGAGACGTCTTCGATGCGACGAGCGTCGACGCCTTGTCACTCGCGGGGCGGCCGGTGCGCGCGAGCTTTCCCATCGCGAAGAACGTGAACGGCGTGACGGTGGGCTTGTCGCAGGTGCAGACACCGTTCGACCTCGGGCACTACGTCGTGTTCGACCGCGAAGACGTGCAGCACCAGGTGGAGTGTTTTCTCGACGGCGTCGGAACCGCCGAGGGGCCCCGCATCGTCGCGCCGGCTCCACGCTCGACGCCGTGTCAGTGACGTCTCAGCGCCGGTCGAGCGCCTGCCGGGTCACGCGCGCCAGCGCATCGGGCGTGAATGGCTTCTGCAGGAACAGGCCGAGGTCGAAGGTGGCCTGGTCGCCGGGGGACTGCGCGGCGTAGCCCGAGAGGAACAGCAGCTTGAGGCGTGGCGACAACCCGCGAAGGCGCCGCGCCAGCTCGGGCCCGCCCATGCGTGGCATCACGGTGTCGGTGATGAGCAGGTCGATGGGCTCTGGTGTTCTGGCGAAGACGTCGAGCGCTTCGACGCCGTCGGCAGCGGTCTGCACGTCGTAGCCGAGGCGCGTCAGCACGGAGCGCGCGAGCGAGCGAACCGTCGCGTCGTCTTCCACGAGCAGCACCGTCTCGGAGCCGCCCCGCACCGGCGCGTCGACGGGCTTCGCGCTCAGCGCCTGCGCCGCCTCGCGAACCTGGGGCAGCCAGACGGTGAACGTCGTGCCGACCCCCGGCGCGCTGTCGACCTCGAGCGTGCCTCCGCTCTGCTGCACGATGCCGAACACCGTCGAGAGCCCCAGCCCCGTGCCGCGGCCCGTCTCTTTGGTGGTGAAGAAGGGCTCGAAGATGCGCGCCTGCGTCTCGGCCGACATGCCGTGGCCCGTGTCCTTCACGCGCAAGGCGAACCAGCGGCCGTCGGCGAGCGTCGGGTGGCCCGCCGCGTCGAGCACCGACGTCGAGAGCGTCAGGCGGCCTCCCCCGGGCATCGCGTCGCGCGCGTTGACGACGAGGTTCACCACCACCTGTTCGATCTGCCCCGGGTCGGCGCGCACCACGCCCGGCGTCGGCGTGTACTCGCTCACCAACACGATGTTCTCGCCAATCAACCGGCGCAGCATCTTGTCGAGGTTCGAGATGACGGCGTTGAGGTCGAGCGGCCGAGGCGCCAGCACCTGCTTGCGGCTGAAGGCCAGCAACTGCCTCGTCAGCTCTCCGGCTCGCATGCCGGCGTTGAGCACCTCTTCGAGGTCGTCGTGCAGCTCGCCCGAAGGCATGCGGTCGAGCGCGAGCTGGCTGTAGCTGCAGATGATGGTGAGCAGGTTGTTGAAGTCGTGCGCGATGCCGCCCGCCAGCAGCCCGATGGCCTCGAGCTTCTGTGACTGCCGCAGCCGGTCTTCACTGCGGCGCAGCTCTTCTTCGCGGTGTTTGCGCGCCGCCATCTCGTGCCGCAGGTCGGCGACCAGCAGGGCGTTCTCGAGCGAGATGGCCAGCTGGGTCGCGAGCAGGTCGAGCGCCTCGAGTCGCTCGGGGGTGAAGGCGTTCGCGATGAGGTTGTTCTCGAGCAGGAGCACCGCCTGCAGCGCGCCCTGCCGCACGATGGGCAGGCACAGCAGCGACTGCGTCTGCTCCCGAACGATGTACGGGTCGGACGAGAAGGTCTCGTGGCGCGTGGCCTGCCCCAGCCGCACCGCCTTCAACGAGCGCTGCACCGAGTGCACGACCGAGGTGGGCACCGTCTCGTGCGAGAGCGGCGCGAAGGGAGTGACGACCGTGACGCCGATGTGCCCACCCTCGGTGACGCCGGTTGCTGCGAGCACCAGCTGACCCTCGCGGTCGAGCACGAGCGCGCCGCGCTGTGCGCCGCCCTGCTGCATCACCACCCGGAGCAGCTGCTGGAACAGCGCGTCGAGCGCGAGCTCACTCGAGATGGCCTGCGACGCGCGCACCACCGCGAGCGTGTCGAGGCTGTGACCCGTCGACGCGTGGTGGCGCAGCTCGACCGTCGGCCAGGCAGTCTCGAGCGCGCGCGCCCAGGCGACCGCGCCCCAGCGGAGCGCGCAGCCATGGGCCTCTCGGAGGTGCAGGTCGGCCACCACGTGCTGCCCGCGCGCCCTGGCTGCCTGCGCGAGGAACTCGTGCGCCAGCGCCTCGACGTGCACCACGCCGTGCTGGCGCGCGGCCACGATGGCCAGCTCGGCCGCACGGGAGGCGTCTTCGGGGCGCCCGTCGATGCTGGCCACCACCGCGCGAACGAGCTGCGCTTGATGGCCAAAGTTGGCCGGCGCGCTGGCTGCGCACTCGTCGAGGCAGGTCGCAGCCTCGTCGAGCTCGGCCCGCCGCCGCGCCCGCTCGCCCTGCTCGAAGGTGGGCCACTGCCGGCCGATGGCGAGCGCGCTCGAGAACCAGAACAGCGCTTCGCAGTGTTGCCCGCGCACCACCGTGAGCCGCGGCCGCTCGGCGTCGGCGATGGCGAGGGCCTGCGCGCCGTCTCCCATCACCACCCGCGCGAACAGCTCGTTGATGGCGACCCACGTCTGCAGCGTGGGAATGGGAATGGCGCGGCTGCGCGCGCGGAAGGCCTCGAACGCCGCGCCCGCCAGCTCGGCGCCCGGCCGGCCCTGAAGCGCCTGCGCGACGCGGCTCACCGACTCGGTGCAGATGGCGAGCGCCTCGTAGCCGGTGCTCTGAATGAAGGTGGTGTTCGCCTCGGCCTCTGCGGCGACGCGGTCGAGCGAGACGCCCGCCGTCAGCAGAAAGAGGGGCGGGTGAAAGGCACAGAGCGCGGCGTGCACCATGTCGCCGTTCTCGAGCCCCGCCTGCATGCCCTCGGTGGCGAACGTGATGGCGGTGGAGGCGTCCTGCGTCCACATCGTGCAGTTCGCGCTCAGGTTCAGCACCATGGCGCGCGCGTCTGCGAAGCCGTGCCGCTGCACCAGCCGCCGCGCCACGAAGACCCAGGGCTCGATGGCCGCGAAGTCCCGGCGAATGGCCAGCTCGAGCGCGTAGGCCGCGAAGCCCATCGGCGACAACGGGCAGACGCCATGGCGGAGCGCGAGGTCGACCAGCGTGCAGACCACCAGCCGGTGCAGCTCGCGGTCGACGTAGTAGGCGCTGGGCAGAATGCCGACGAGCACCGCGACGGCGAGGTGCAGGTCGGGTTCCGGGGCGAGCGGCAGGGCCTCGAGGGTCTGCGCGGGGTTGGGCCCGATGCGCGCACGCAGGTCGCGCTCCACGGCGTCGACGTCTTCGCGGGCAGGGTGCGTCGACAGCGAGACGTCGTAGAGCGAGAGGCAGTCGAAGGCCGCGCCCAGCGCTTCGAGCGATTCGCCGCGACAGGTGTGGAGCTCGATCTGCAGCCGCCAGCACGTGGCCGTCTCTGCGCGCCCCTGACAGAGGCGTCGCGCCTGCTCGAGGCGCTCGGCGCCTTCGGCGAGCCGCCCCAGCGCGAGCGCCGACTCACAGCCGGTGACCATGAGCGAGAAGGCGAGGGTTCGCAGCGCTCCACCGTGGTTCCCGCCGAGCGCGCGCAGGCCTGCCGCGGCGAAGTCGGCGGCCGATTGGAACGCGGTCGTCGTTCGGGCATGGCGCGCGGCCGTGAGGTTGAGCTCGGCGGCCCGCGTCCTCTCGTCGGCGCCCGTGAGGAGGTGGGGGCTCCGGTTGAGCTGACTGACGGCTTCGAACACCTGCTGGGGCGTCGGGGCGGGCGGCAGGCGCGCCACCAGCACCCGGCCAATCGCGGCGTGGGTGGCTTCCCGCTCGGCGGGCCCGATGAGGGCCGCCGCGGCCTGCTGAATGCGGTCGTGCAGAAAGCGATAGCCCTCACTGCCCTGCAGCAGAAGCCCCTCGTCGACGGCGCGAGAGAGCAGACCCGTCGTCTGCTCCACGGTCGAGCCGGTGAGGGCAGCGAGCGTCGCGGCGTCGAAGCCATTGCCCACGCACGCGGCGAGGCTGAGCAGGTGACGCAGCTCGGGCTGACATGCCTCGAGCTGGTGCGTCAGCAGGTCGACGACGTTGTCGGTGACCGCCTCGGCCCTCACGTCGTCGAAGTTCCAGCTCCAGGTGCGGCCCGCCTCGTCGAACCTGATGACGCGTGCCCGGTGCAGCGCCGCGAACTGGCGGGTGAAGAAGAGCGGGTTGCCGCCGGTCTTGGCGCTCAGCAGGCGCAGGAGCGGCTCGCACTGGGCCGGCGGCGCCCGCAGCGTGTCACCGACGAGGCGCGCGAGCGCGTCGGCCGACAGGGGGCCCAGCGTGATGGTGTCGACGGGGGTGCCCTTCCCGCGAATTCGCGCGAGCGTCTGCTCGAGCACGTGGTCGGGAGGCACCTCGGTGCTCCGGTACGCGCCGACGAGCAGCAGCGAACGGGTCGACGGGTGCGTCGCCACGTCTTCGAGCAGCTTGAGGCTGGCCGCGTCGGCCCACTGCAGGTCGTCGAGGAAGAGCGTCAGCGGGGTCTGCTCCGTCGCGAAGACGGCGATGAAGCGCCGCATCACGCGCGCGAAGCGCTGGTGGGCCTCGGCGGGCGACATCGGCCCGAGCGCCGGCTGCGCTCCGAGAATCAGCTGCATCTCGGGCAGCAGCGACACCAGCAGCTGCCCGTGCTGGCCGACCGCACTCGAGAGCCGGTCGCGCCATTCGGCCAGCCGCTTCTCATCGGAGGCGAGCACCAGGGCCGTGAGGTGTCTGAACGCGCGCACGATGGGCGCGTACGGAACGTCGGGCTGCAGCTGGTCGAACTTGCCGCTGCTGAACACGCTCCCTGCCCGAGCCAGCGGGGCGGCGAGCTCGCGCACCAACGCCGACTTGCCGACGCCCGACTCGCCAGCCAGCAGCACGAGGCGCGCCTGGCCGCTGTTCTTCACCGCCTGCAGCGCGGCCATCACCTGCGCGACCTCGGCGTCACGGCCGTAGAGGCGCTGGGGAATCAGAAACCGGTCGCTGGCGTCGTTGGCCGCGAAGGTGAACGGTGAGAGCGCGTGCGCCCGCCGCCACTCTGCTTCGCAGTGCTGCAGGTCGAGCGTCAGGCTCGCGGCGGTCTGGTAGCGCTCGTCGGGGTCCTTCGCGAGCAGCTTGGCGAGGAGCTCGGACAACACCGGGGGCACGTGCGCCGCGACCTCGGTTGCCCGCTTCGGCGCGATGGCGAGGTGGCCGTGAACCCACTCCAGCGGGTCGCGGGCCTCGAAGGGCAGCTTCCCCGTGAGCCACTCGAAGAAGACCATGCCGAGGGAATAGAGGTCGCTGCGGGCATCGACCGGTCGCTCGAGTCGGCCCGTGTGCTCCGGAGAGCCGTAGACCCACGAGATGGCGGCGGGCACGTCACGCTGAGCTTCGATGCGCGTCGCCCCGGTGCCGCGGTCGGTGGCGATGGCGCCAGGCGTCAGCGCGCCGTGCACCGGCTGCTGCAGGTGAAACCGGGCCAGGGCGGCGGCGGTCTTGCTCGCCGCTTCCAGAAACCACTCAATCGAGACAGCTCCCGACGATGGGGTCATGACGAGTCACCCGAGCGAGTTGCGCCTCGAACCGTAACACCGGGGCGCGCACACACGCCGAGGTCGTGGCTCCCACGCCGCTTCCCAGCCAGCCAGGCGTGATCGAAGCCACGCCATTCAGCGCAGCTGACAGTCGAGAACATGCGGCTCGAAGACGCTGCCAATCAGCGTTCGGCCACTCCCCAGCGGCACCGCGACGCTCGAGCCCGAGAGCAGCGCGCCGTCGTCGAGGGCCACGTCGCCGAGCTCGAACGCGCCGTTCGTGTACGTCGCGCGCAGCACCTGCGACGGCGAGTGGTGCGCCGGGTCTTTCGCGTGCCCGAGGAACTCGAGCATCTTCGGGTGGGCGCCGATGAAGAGCGCGCCGTCGTCGCCGATGGAGATGTTGTCGAGCCCCGCCTGCGTCATCAGCGCAGCGCGCTCGGTGAGCGCTCCCGTCGCGGCGTCACGTGAGAACGCGAGCAGGCGGCGGCCCGTCGTCTCCGACACGAACACCGTCGCTCCGTCTCTCGAGACCGCCACCCCGTTCGCGTAGCGCAGGCCCGACACCGCGACGCTCGCCTTCGTGCCGTCGAAGAAGCCCAGGCCCGACCACGGCATTCTCGCGAACGTCTCCACCACCCGGCCGAAGGTGCCCGCGCGCGTGCCGGCGTCGATGGTGACGTAGAACTGCTCGGGCCCGACGGGCGCGACGTCGTTCAAGCTGACGAACTCGGGCGCCTCCACCGTGCGCACGTGTTTGAGCGTCGGGCCGTCGAGCACGTCGAAGAGCTCCACCGTGCTCGAGGTGCGCGTCGGGTGGTTGACGACGAAGAGGCGCTTGAGGCCGTCACGAACGAACAGGCCGAGGCCATGCGGGTGCAGCGCCTGAAGGTCGTGCGGCACCGGCTTCGGAGCGCCCTTCGCCGCCACGTCCCACGAGAAGATGACGCCGGGCTTCGGCGCGCCGGCCTCCATCGCGCGGAAGTCGTTGCTCGAGATGAACGCGAGGCCCGTCGACGCATCGAAGACGAGGTCTTCGGCGCCGGTGAAGCCAGCCACCTTCGTGCACTGCTCGAAGCCGTGAGGCGCCAGCGTTCGAAAGGCTCCCGCGTCGGCGAGGGTGTCGAGCACGAGGCCCACGACGGCGAGCAGGAGGACCACGACTGCCACGAGCACGATGCGTCGACGCGACATGGCCGGCGAACCGACCACGACTCGCCTCCCGGGTCACGAACCCAGCCACGAATGTGACGAAGGGTGTGCACCGACACGCGCTCCTCGAACGCAACCGGCAAGGTTCGCTGGTGATCGGCGCTGGCCGCCGAATCGCAATCGGGACCCACAACTTCTCTTCGAGGGTCTCCATGGACCGCACCACTGCACGCCTGGCGGCACTGCTCGCCGGCGCCTTCTTCATCTCGTCGTCGTGCTCCGATTCTCTTCTGCCCCGGGGAGAGTCCGACTCGCCTCAGCACACCGCCGAAGCACTCTTCGTGAACTCCGGGTTCGAGACGGGCAACACCAGCAGCTGGACGGTGACGACGAACCTGGTCGCCACGACGCCCGGCGTGCAGGTGTACCCCGTCACCGCCGAGTCGCAGCTGGGCCTGCGCGCGGGCGGCGTGCTGAAGACGAACGTGTACGACGCGGGCACGCCGTTCTCGCTCGTTCCGCCCGGCCTCACCGCGGCCGACCCGGTGCGCTTCCCCCGCTTCGGCAACTGGGCTGCCGTCGTGAACGAGATGGGCGCGCAGTACAACGCGAACCGCATCACGCAGTCGTCGGTGGTGACGACGGCCGACATCGACCCGGCCGACGGCCTCGTGCACGTGCGCTTCGTCGTGCTGCCGGTGCTCCAGAACCCCGGGCACTCGCTGCGTGAGCAGCCGTACTACTTCGTCACCATCACCAACACGACGAAGGGCACGACGCTCGCGAGCCGCTTCAACTTCTCGAACGAGGCCGGCGTGCCGTGGCAGTCGACCGCGAACGGGCAGGTCGTCTTCACCGACTGGCTGCTGTTCGACCTGCCGCTGTCTCGTGGCGCCGTCAGCATCGGAGACACGCTCACGGCCACCGTCATCGCGGGTGGCTGCGCGCAGTCGGGCCACTGGGGTGAAGCCATCATCGACAGCTTCGGCTCGAGCATTCCCGGGCTCGTCGTGTACGGCAGCGCGCCCGACAGCGTCGAGGCTGGCAGCGACTTTCAGTACACCTACCGCGTGCTCAACGGCTCGTCGGCGACGTCGACGGGCGCGAAGCTGACGGCGTACCTGCCGGCGGGCGTCACCTTCCGCAGCATCGACACGCCCGGCATCACCTGCACCATGCCCACCGTCGGCACGCGCGGCACCGTCGCCTGCGACCTGGGCGCCATCGCCGTCGGCGCGTCGACCAACGTGAAGGTGACGGTGCGCGCTGACGCCACGGCCACGGGCGCGATTCGGCACGGCTGGTACTACAGCCAGTCGAACCAGGAGCAGCCGCTCACGGGCCCGCTCATCACCACCAACGTCACCACTGGCGGCACCGCGGCGTACGTGAACCTCGTCACCACCGTCGACGACGCGGCCGCCTCGGTCATGTGGAACCAGCACGTCACCTGGAGCATCACCGTTCGCAACGCGGGGCCCGCGACGGCCACCAACGCCCCCATCTCGTCGAACGCGCCGGCGCAGCTGACGAACCTGGCGTGGACGTGTGTGGGGCAGGGCGGCGGCGCGTGCGGCGCGGCGTCGGGCACCGGTGCGCTCTCGACGCTCGCGACGTTGCCATCGGGAGGAAGCGTCACCTACTCGCTCGAGGCCGACGTCATTCTCAGCACGGGCATCGGCGCCGTGAGCGTCACGGCGTTCGCGGCGGCGCCTGCGGGCACGGTGGAGTCTGCGGCGCTCGACAACGGCGGCGGTGATGACGACACCATCGCCGGCACCATGCAGTACGTGACGGTGACGCGCGCGGGCGCAGGCCTGGGCACCATCACCTCGACGCCGGCAGCCATCTCGTGCGGCGCGGGCTGCACGACGACGTCGAGCGGCTTCGGCGTGGGCACCAGCGTGACGCTCCAGGCGACGCCGGCGACGGGCTCGGTGTTCGCAGGGTTCAGCGGCGGCACCTGCTCGGGCACCAGCGCGTGCACCTTCACCGTCACCAGCGGGCAGGCCGTCACTGCGACGTTCGACCGCAACCCCATCGCCATCACGAGCCCGTCGACCGCGCGCGCGGCCGTCGGTCGCCCGTTCTCGTTCACCGTCACCGGCCTCGGCACGCCGCCCATCACCTTCGGCGCGACGAACCTGCCGGCGTGGCTGTCGTTCGACGCGCAGACGCAGGTGCTCTCGGGCACCGCTCCCTCGGCGGGAACGTTCACGGCCGACCTCTCGGCGACCGACGTGAACGGCACCGCGACGCAGACGCTCACCATCACTGCGGGCCTGGCGCCCACCATCACTTCGGCGCTGACGTACACGCTCGCGGCCGCTGGCACCGCGTGGGGCACCATCGACGTGAATGCCTCCGGCGCGACGCCGATTCAGTTCAACGCGAGCAACATGCCGGGCACCGTCTATTTCAACAGCACGACTGGCGTGTTCGCCGGGAACGCGGGCGCGGTGGGCGTCTACAACGTGCCCGTCATCGCGACGAACGCGTTCGGCTCCGACTACAAGGTGCTCGCCATCTCGGTCGGCGGAGCGCCCGTCATCACCTCGCCCCTCACCGCGTCGTCCACCGTCGGCAACGCCTTCACGTACACGCTGACGGCGACTGGAACCGCGACCATCGTGCTCGGCGCGTCGTCGCTGCCCTCGTGGGCCACGTTCACGGCTGCGACTGGCGTCATCAGTGGAACCCCGACGAGCGCGGGTACGCTCTCCATCGGGCTCTCGGCCACCAACGGCGTCGGCAGCAGCAGCCAGACGCTCGTGCTCACCGTCGACGGGCCGGCCGTCATCACCAGCAACGTCACCGCGAGCGGCACGGCGGGCCAGGCCTTCACGTACTCGCTCACCGCCGAAGGCACGGCGCCCATCACCCGCAGCATGTCGGGGCTCCCGGCCTGGCTCTCGTTCGACGCGAACGCCGGGCTGCTCTCGGGCACACCGCCCGCAGCGGGCACCTTCACCGTCACGATGGACGCGGCGAACGGCATCGGGAGCGACTCGAAGACGCTCACCATCATCATCGCAGCGCCGCCGCCGACACCGACGCCACCCGCCATCACGAGCGCGCTCACTGCGAGCGGCAGCTCGGGCGTCGCCTGCACGTACACCATCACCGCGAGCGGCCAGGTGCCCATGACGTTCAGCGCGACGGGGCTGCCCGCGTGGGCGAGCATCGACGCGAACACCGGCGTCATCTCGGGAACGCCGTCGGGCGGCGGCAGCACGTCGGTCACCATCGGCGCGACCAACGCGCTGGGCGCCGACTCGAAGACGCTCGTCATCTCCATTCAGGCGCCGCCGCAGGTCACCTCGGCGCTCACCGCCACCGGCCAGATTGGCGTGCCCTTCTCGTACACGCTGACGGCGACGGGCAGCGGCGTCATCACCCTGAGCGCGAGCAACCTGCCGGCGTGGGCGTCGTTCGACTCGGGGACTGGCGTCATCAGTGGCACCCCGACGGCCGACGGCTCGTTCTCGGTCAGCATCGCGGCGTCGAACGGCGCAGGCACGGATTCGGAGTCGCTCGTCATCACCATCGAGACGCCAGCGCTCGTCACCTCGGCGCTCTCGGCCGACGGCATCGTCGGTGACGCGTTCTCGTACACGGTCACTGCGTCGGGCAGCGCGCCCGTCAGCACCAGCGCGAGCAACCTGCCGGCGTGGGCGTCGTTCAACGCGGGTGTCATCAGCGGCACGCCGACGGCGACGGGGTCGTTCTCCATCACGCTCGGCGCGTCGAACGCCGCGGGCACGGATTCGAAGACGTTGACGCTCACCATTCGCGCCCGTCCCGTCATCACCTCGTCGCTCACCGCCGACGCCATCGTCGGAGACGCGTTCAGCTACACCCTCACCGCGAGCGGCACCGCGCCCGTCACGCTCAACGCAGGCAGCCTGCCGGCGTGGGCGTCGTTCAACGCGGGCGTCATCTCGGGCACGCCGACCGCTGCGGGCGTCGTCTCCATCTCGCTCTCGGCCAGCAACGGTGTGGGCTCCGACGCGAAGACGCTCGTCGTCACGGTGCGCGCGCGACCGGCCATCACGTCGGCGCTCGTCGCCTCTGGCGTCGTCGGCCAGCCGTTCTCGTACACGCTGACGTCGAGTGGAACGGCGCCGGTCTCGCTCTCTGCGAGCAGCCTGCCCTCGTGGGCCTCGTTCAGCGCGGGTGTCATCAGTGGCACGCCGACGGCCGACGGCTCCTTCAGCATCTCGCTCGGTGCGTCGAACGCGGCGGGCAGTGACTCGCAGACGCTCGTGCTGACGGTGCGCTCGGTGCCGGTCATCACCTCGGCGCTCGCGGTCGACGCCATCGTCGGAGACGCGTTCAGCTACACGCTCACCGCCAGCGGCACGGCGCCAGTCACGCTCTCGGCCTCGAGCCTTCCGGCGTGGGCGTCGTTCAACGCGGGTGTCATCAGCGGCACGCCGACGGTCGATGGCGTCGTCTCCATCTCGCTCGGCGCGAGCAACGGCGTCGGGTCTGACTCGAAGACGCTCGTCGTCACGGTGCGTGCGCGGCCGGCCATCACGTCGGCGCTCGTGGCCTCTGGCGTCGTCGGCCAGGCGTTCTCGTACACGGTGACCGCCAGCGGAACGTCGCCGCGTTCGCTCTCGGCGAGCGGGCTGCCCGCGTGGGCGTCGTTCAACGCGGGCACCGGCGTCATCTCGGGAACACCGAACGCCGAAGGCGCGACCTCCATCACGCTCGGCGTGTCGAACGCTGCAGGCAGTGACTCGCAGACGCTCGTGCTGACCGTTCGCTCCGTGCCCAGCATCACCTCGGCGCTCGCGGTCGACGCCGTCGTCGGAGACGCGTTCAGCTACACGCTCACCTCGAGCGGCACGGCGCCAGTCTCGCTCTCGGCTTCGAGCCTTCCGGCGTGGGCTTCCTTCAACGCGGGCGTCATCAGCGGCACGCCGACGGTCGATGGCGTCGTCTCCATCTCCCTCGGTGCGAGCAACGGCGTCGGCGCGGACTCGAAGACCCTCGTCGTCACGGTGCGCGCGCGCCCGGCCATCACGTCTGCGGGCACGGCTGCTGGCGTCGTCGGTCAACCCTTCTCGTACACGCTGACCGCCAGCGGCACGGCGCCCGTCACGCGCTCCGTCAGTGGTCTACCGGCCTGGGCGAGCTTCAACGCGAGCACCGGCGTCATCAGCGGCACGCCGACGGCCGACGGCTCCTTCACCATCGCGCTGGGCGCCTCGAACGCGGCAGGCGCTGCGTCGGGCTCGCTCGTCATCACGGTCGGCTCCACGCCGGTCATCACCTCGGCGCTCACGGCCGATGGTGTCGTCGGTCAGGTCTTCTCGTACCGCTTCACCGCGAACGGCACCGAGCCGCTGAACCTCTCACTCTCGGGTCTGCCGTCGTGGGCGAGCTTCGCGAACGGCGTCATCTCGGGCGTGCCCGACGTCGAAGGCACGTTCAGCGTCACGCTCACCGCGAGCAACGGCTCGGGGGTCGACCAGCAGACGCTCACCATCACCTCGCGGAAAGCGCCGGTCATCACCTCGCCGCTCACCTTCGCGGCCGTCGTCGGCCAGGCCATGACCTACCAACTGGTCAGCACGGGCACCGCGCCGCTCGCGCTCTCGGTGAGCGGGCTCCCGTCGTGGGCGTCGTTCGACCCGCAGACGGGAGTGCTCTCGGGCACGCCCGTCTCGGAGGGTGAGGTTCGGGTGACGTTGCAGTCGTCGAACCTCGCCGGCGCCGATGCTCGCGAGCTCGTCATCGCCGTGCGCACCACGCCCGTCATCACCTCGGCGCTCACGGCCACCGCGGTGACCGGCGATGCCTTCAGCTACACGCTCACGGCGTCGGGCACACCGTTCATCACCCGCTCCGTCACCGGCTTGCCGTCGTGGCTGCAGTTCGACTCGAACACGGGCGTGTTGAGCGGAACGCCGACGGAGGACGGCGTCTTCACCATCGGCCTCGTCGCCACCAGCGGCGTGGGCACCGACACGAAGTCACTGCAGGTCACCGTTCGCACCCGGCCGCGCATCACCTCGGCGCTCGCCATCGACGCGGTCGTGGGAGACGCGCTGTCCTTCGCGCTCACGCTCGAGGGCACCGAGTTCATCACGGTACAGGCGGTCAGCCTGCCGGCGTGGCTCGACTTCGACCAGAACACGCGCACGCTCTCGGGCACGCCGCCGGCCGAAGGCATCACCAGCATCGTCTTCGGAGCGTCGAACCTCGCGGGCACCGACGTGAAGACCATCGTCATCACCGCGCGCGCTCGGCCCGTCATCACCAACCTGCTCGAGGTCTTCGCGGTCGCAGGCTCGCCCTTCTCGTTCAGGCTCACTGCCACGGGGACGGCGCCGCTCTCGTTCAGCGCGGGCATGCTGCC
>JAACJQ010000187.1 GCA_016879935.1 Archangiaceae bacterium
CCACCAGCCGTCGCGGAGCCACCAGCCATCGCGGAGCCACCAGCCGTCGCGGATCCACCAGCCATCGCGGAGCCACCAGCCGTCGCGGATCCACCAGCCGTCGAGGATCCACCAGCCGTCGCGGATCCTCCAGCCGTCGCGGCTCCACCTGCCGACGCTCCACCATCTGGCGTGCTCGAGCCGCCGCAGCCAGCCACCGCCACGCACAACACCACCGCGAGAACGACGCGCATGTGAGCCCCCCGGAAAGCCACTGAACTCGCAGCCCTCCCCCACCTCGTCAAGCCGTGACGGAAATCGTGAGGCCTCCCCAATTCCCATGCGTGGCCAGACGTGTGTCGGCCAACGAGTGGCCATGAGACGACCTGCGCCCGCGAAACGAAGCCGAGGCCAGAAGGTGGCGGGGTATGGTGCGCGCGATGCGTCGCTGGTGGGTGCTGTTCCTCCTCTCGCTGGTGGCGTGTGAGACGCGGCTCGACCTGGCCGACTCCCCGCCGTGCCCGTCGTGCAACGGCTGCTGCGACTTCGGGCGCTGTGTGCCGCTCGCACAGCAGGACTCGAACTTCTGCGGCACCACCGGCCCCTGTCAGCGCTGCTCGGGCCGCTGCCTCGACGGCTTGTGCAAGCCGGCCTCGACGTGCGGTGACTGCGCTGGCTGCTGTTCGAACGGCTCGTGTCTCGACGGAACCAGCGACGTGGCCTGTGGAACGCGGGCCGACGTCTGTAGCCGCTGCGCGCTCACCGAGCGGTGCATCAACGGCACGTGCCTTCCGTGCTCGCCCGCCAACTGCAACGGCTGCTGCTCCGGCGCGACGTGTCTGCAGGGAAACTCGGACACCACGTGTGGCCGAGGCGGAGCTGCCTGTCGCCTCTGCAGCGCAGGCACCACGTGCGCCTCCGGAGTGTGCCGGTGACGCCAGTGCTCATGAGCCTCGTGCTGACCTCGACGTGGACGCTCGAGGTGCAACGCGACGAGCGCGCGACGACCTGCCCAGACCAGCCCCGCCTGCGCCGCGCCATCGCGGAGCGGTTGGGCAAAGACCCGTTCGTCGACGTCGCGCCGCTCCCGACTCCAGCCCAGCCCGACGACGACCTCGCGAACCCGTTCGACGCGACGAAGAAGCCGTCGACGGCACCGAAGAACGAGCACCACCTGCTCTCGGTTCGCTTCTCCGCAGACGCCAGCCGTCACCTCGCCGTCGTCTCGCTCACCGACCTCGCGGGCAAGGAGACCGGCCGGCGCGAGCTGACCTCGACCTCGTCGGACTGCACCGAACTCTCGGGTGCGGTGGTGCTCGCGTCGGCCATCGTCATCGACCCGATGGTGTTGACGCGCCCCGCGCCCGCGCTCGATGCGGGCGTGAAGGACGAGTGGGCCGGGCCGCCGCTGAGCCGCCCACCCGATGCGCCGCGCCCACCACCCGTGAAGGCCACGCCGCAGCCCGTGCCGGTCGAGCTCCCCCCACTGCCCCGCCCGCCCGTCTCGTCGGTGCAGCCGTTGCCACCGGTGAAGAAGAAAGAGGAGCTGCCTCCACTCAACGCCATCTCGGCCGGGCTCGGCGGCGGTGTCTCCATCGGGCAGGTGCCGACGGTCGCGGCGCTGGGCGAGCTGCACGTGAGCTGGGGCAGGCGATACAGCCTGCTCACCGCCCGCGTCGGACTCACGACACCTGGCGCGTTGAACGTCGGCAGCGGAGGCGTGCGCGCGATGCTGCTCGACGGCGGCGTGCAGGGCTGCGCGAAGTGGCTCGTGTTCGGCCTGTGCCTCACCGCGAACGTCGGCAGCCTGCAAGCGTGGGCCGTCGACCTGCCGAACCCGCGGCCGCAAGGCGCGCTCTTCTTCGGGCTCGGTGGTGGCGGCGTGCTCGACGTGCCCGTCGGCTCGCTGGTGCGCTTGAGGCTCTCGGCGAACGCGCTCGTGCAGCCGCGGGTGACGCTGGCCATCGGCGGCGTTCCGGTCTGGGAGTCGGGCCAGTTCGCCCTCACCGCGCTCGCGTCGCTTCACTTCAAGCTGTGGGGAGACGTGGTGCCGTAGTTCGTCTGCTACGGTGCGCGCCGTCGATGGAGCCGAAGCCCGCACCGACTCGCGCTGACTTCAACCGGCTCTACGAAGCCGAGTTCGACTACGTGTGGAGCTCGGTGCGCCGCCTCGGTATTCCTGAAGCGCACGTGGAAGACGTGGCGCACGACGTCTTCGTCACCGCGTGGAAGAAGCTGGGCGACTACGACACCTCGCGGCCCGTGCGGCCCTGGCTGTTCGGCATCGCATACCGGGTGGCCTCCGACTTTCGCGACAAGGCGTGGCAGAAACGGGAAGTCGCCGACGCCGAGCCCGACTCGACGGATGAGCGGCCGACGCCCGAGGCGCAGATGGAGACGAAGCAGGCGAAGCAGCTGGTGCTCAAGGCGATGGAGTCGATGCCCGTCGAGCGCCGCGCCGTCTTCGTCATGCACGAGCTCGAAGGCCACGGCATTCCCGAGGTGGCCGAAGCGCTCGAGGTGCCGTTGAACACGGCGTACTCGCGGCTGCGCCTGGCGCGGCGTGACTTTCAAGAAGCAGTCACCCGGCTCAGAGGAGGAGCGTCATGACGCCTGATGACCTCGAGCCGTTGTCGGCAGACCTGAAGGCGTTGCTCGACGCCGAGAAGCCCATCAGCGCGGCGCCGGCCGGTGCGAAGGCGCGAATGATGTCGCGATTGTCGAGCGAGCTGTTCGATGCGCCCGGTGGTGATGGTGGTGGCTCGTCGCAGGGCGGGAGCGGTGGCTCGTCGTCTCCCGCCGCGCCGTCGGGTGGTGCGGGTGCCAGCGCAGGAGCGAGTGGCTTCGTCGCGAAGGCAATGGTGACGAAGCTGGTGGTGGGCGCGAGCGTCGCGTCGCTGGCCGTCGGTGGAGCGATTGGCGCTGGGGTTCACTCCGTCGTCGCGACGCCAAAGCCGGTGGAGCAGCAGGCCGCGCCCGTCGTGGTGAAGGAGCCCCCGAAGCCGGTCGAGCCGCCGCCCGTTGCGCCCGTCGTCGAAGCGCCGGTCGAGAAGGTCGAGCCGAAACCCACGCTCGTCGCTCCGCCGATGCCGAAGCTGTCAGCCGACGAGCAGCTCGCGCTCGAGAAGAGCTACGTCGAGCAGGCGCGCGCGGCGATGGCGAGGCAGGACCCGACGGCTGCGCTCGAAGCGCTGACGCAGCACGAGAAGCGCTTCCCGAAGGGGCAGCTCACCGAAGAACGCATGGCGTTGCAGGTGATGGCCCTGGTGCGCGCGGGTCGCTCCATCGAGGCGAACAACGTGGCGAACGAGTTCCGCCGGCGCTTCCCCAACGGGTTGATGCGCTCGGTCGTCGATGGCGCGCTCGCGGAGTAGCTGAAAACTCTCGGACCACGAGAGGCGGACGAAGAGACTTTTCAGTCTCGTCGACGAGACGTCTTTCGCGGGAGCAACCGTCGAGAAGCGCGAGCAGCGACGCTCCGGCACCGATTCTGCTCTCGCGACCGGCCGTGAAGCGGACGACCAGACGAGTCTCGAAGTTCCAGTCGCACCAGGCGGCTGCTCCGCTACATGACGAGCGTGTGGATGAGCGTGCTCGGCCGTGAACCTGAGCGCCGCACGCTGCCGATGCTGGTGCCGATGGTCTTGTCGAACGTGCCTGGCCGCGCTGGTTCCATCGCCTCGGGGGAACGTGTCGAATGCGGGGTTGTGCTGCTCATCGCGGTGGGGCCGCTGTGGCGACCGCACGAAGAACTCCGTGCCAGACACGCGACTTCGTGCGCAGCAACGGTTTCAGCGCCCACTGGCCACCAACCTGCGCATGAGACCGCTCGTTCTCTTGAGCCTGCTGCTTGCGTCGTGTTTCGAGCCCGTGAGTGTGGGGCAGAACGATGGTGGTGGCGGTGGAGCGGGCGGTGGAGTCTTGAGCGGTGGGTCGGGGGGCGGGACGCCGGTGTTTGCGGGCGGGTCAGCGTCGGCTGGCGGCCCTTCGGGCGGCGGAAGACCGAGTGTCGGGGGCGGGACGGGGGCTGGCTCCATCGCTGGAGGAACCGGAGCCTACGGTGGCCTCGACGCCACGTCGTTCCAGAGGAACGACCAGTTCTGGCTGATCGGGCACCGGTTGGTCGAGGGCCGCATCGTCAGCGATGGTGGCCTCGACGGCTGGGACAACTACACCATCCCCAGTCCGAGCGCTGTTTCCTCGAAGTCGAGCAGCGCAGTGAACGGAGACCTAGTGTACCTCGTGGGAGGCGCCACCAGCACAGGTCCCAGCGACGCCGTCCTCACCGCGTCCTTGAGTGATGGGGTGCTCCGCGCCTTCACGTCGACGCGCGCACTGCCGCTTCCTCTGCAGAGTCACGCGACCATTGTCGCTCGAGGCGACCTCATCGTGGTGGGCGGCTTCGGTCAGAGCCCCTTCACGTTCGAACACGTTGCGAACGTCTACGCAGCTCGAATTCAGCCAGACGGAGGGCTCGAGCCGTGGCGAACACTCACGCCGTTGCCGTCGCCGCGCGCCGGGCACGCCCTCGGCATAGTGGGTGATCAACTCTACTGCATCGGTGGAGAGACCGGCCTCGACGCCTCGATTCCCGACGTCGCGGTCGCCACGCTCGTCGATGGAGGACTCGGGCCGTGGCGTAGCGTTGCGCCCATCACGAGAGGCCGGGCGGGCCACACTGTCTTCTCGCGAGACGGCGACCTCATTCTGTTCGGTGGCACCGCGGGAGGTGTCGACTTCTTCGATGTGCAGATCGCCGAGTTCGATGGTGGCGTGCTCTCGGGCTGGCACTTCGGTCCTCCGATGCGGCTGACCCGCGCGACGCCAGCGCTGGTCACCTCGGGGACCGACCTGCACGTGCTGGGTGGCCGTCGCGATTCGTCCCTCTCGCCCGAGCGCTACCTGCTGCTTCCCTCAGGAGAGCTGCAGCACCAGTAGGCACTCGACGATTCACGCCGGGCAGGGGCTGCGCTACGGCCCCACCGCATGTCGTCCACTCCTGCCAACCTTCCGCTCAAAGACCGGAAGATCGACATCTTCTTCGCCATCATCTTCCTCGTCTTCGCGCTCACCAGCGGCATCAGCGATGCGATTCCGACGCTGGGCATTCCCATCACGCCCGACAGCCCCAACGCGCTCGCGCGCGCGAACTACTGGTACGCCATCGACGCCGACCCGCTGTTCATGAACGCACCCATCTGGATGCGCATCGTCACGGGCCTCTCGACGTTCGTGTACGGGCCGTTCTACTTCGTCCTCTCGTACTGCCTCGTGAAGGGGAAGAACGGCATTCAGCTGCCGGCCGTCATCTACGCGACGATGATCAGCACCATCACCGGCATCATCGTCTTCGGCGTCGAGTTCTTCGGAGAGCCGCAGTACCAGACGACGAACGCGGTGAAGTTCCTCGCGTTCAACATTCCCTACGTGGCGATTCCCATTCTGCTGCTCGTGCGCATGCGCGCGCCGATGCCGTTCACGCGAAAGTTCTGATCAGGGCGTGGCAGGACTGGTCGCGGGTGCAGGCGTTCTGGGCCGTCGAGCGCCGAGGCTCATGAGGGCACCGAGCGCTCCGAACGCCAGCGCGATGCCGAGCAACACGAGGATGAAGCGGCGCCCGCTGCGCGGACCGAACAGCTCGATGCCGCACTTCGGGCAGGCCTTCTTCCCGTACGCGCCAGCGAAGAACGACATGTTCCAGCTCACCAGCCAGTAGATGTTCGCGTCGCACGCCGGGCAGCGCCACAGCCGGTACACGAGGTACCAGGACATCGCGGCCACTCCGAGCATGCTGACGATGACGCTGATGCCGACGACGGGCCCTGCGTGCTCCTTGCTCATGCCGGCCGCAACCAGCACCACCGTCAACACGAACGGCACGACGAGGAACGCGACGAGCAAGAGCCCGACGACCGAGAAGAAGTAGGTGCGAATCCTCCGGCGAAGCTCGGTCTGGGCCTGCTCCGCGGTGAGGGTCGGCATGGCGCGCGAGCGTAGTCGAGCAGCCCGTCGAAGCTGGAGCCCCTGCCCGCGACTCGTGCTTTGAAGTCGGGCGATGGCCCGCTCAGAATCGACCGTCGCCCGCCTCGAGATTGGCCCACTCATCGAGACGGCCGACCGCATCGCCGAGCAGGTGAAGCGCGAGCTGCCGACCCACGAAGGGCTCGCGCGCTGCACCGCCTCCATCGCGCAGGCCGCGCGCAACGCCGAGCAGGTGTCGGCGAAGATGCAGCGCCCCTTCTCGCTCCACCGCCTGCCGGTGCTCTTCCTCGCTGTCGCGCTCGTCGGCCTCGTGGGGTGGACGTACGTCACCTTCTTTCGAGTCACCTCGCTGAGCCTCGCGCTGCCCGACCGCGACGCCGCCGAACTCAAAGACCTGCTCAAGGCCGATCCGCGGCTCGCCATCGAGGTCGTCGAGGTGGCCGGCAGCCGTGAAGCGGCGAAGCTCGTCGCGACGGGCCAGGTCGACCTCGCCTTCGTGCAGGGCGGCATTCCCGTTCCGCCGGTGCTCCATCGCGCCGAGCTGCCGAGCCGAGAGGTGGTGCTGCTGTTCCTCAAGCCCGGCGTCGCGAGCCTCACCGACGCGCGCGTGGTGCTGACGTCGACCGAAGGTGAAGGCAGTCACTCGGTGCTGCTCGAGGTGTTGAACGCGCTCGGCCAGCCGACGGTGCCGGTGCTGCACCACGACTGGAGCTCGCTCACCAAGCCCGAAGACGTGACGGTGCCGACCGACGTCGATGCGGTGTTCGTGGTGAAGGACCCGTTGGACCAGAAGACGATGCGCGGCGTGGCGCGGTTGGCGAAGGCGGGCTTCGTGCTCGCCGACCTGCCGCTCGGAGCCGCCTCACGCCGCCTCGACTTCCTCGACCGCACGCAGCTCGAAG
>JAACJQ010000188.1 GCA_016879935.1 Archangiaceae bacterium
ACCCGGCGCCACGCCACCGTCTCGCCCTCGGGCATGTGCAGCAGGCCCTTCGACGAGAGGTTGCTGATGGCGTTCGCGAAGAGGTCGGGCTTGAGCGACAGGTAGAAGAGGCGGCCGGTGTTCTTCCCGCCGGGCAGCGTGTCGAGCTTCACCGAGAGACGATCGAGGTCCTGCACGCTGCCGACGTCTCCCGAGACGTAGTGCACGCGGGGCGCGAGCTGACTCCACGCGGCCTTCAGCTCGGGCGGCATGGCCTCGCCCACCTCGGCACGAAACGCTTCGTCGGTCTTCTCGCGACGCGACACGCCCACGACCGAGAAGCCCTCGGCGGGCTGGGTCTTCGACGCGAGACTCGCGAGCGCGGGGAGCAGCTTGCGCAGCGCGAGATCGCCTGCGGCTCCGAAGATGATCACCTGCGACGGCGACGGCATGAGGCCCCCTCGGCAAACGTGCGCGCGGAGTCTGTCACGCGGCCCTCACAGTCCAACACCCGATTGCGTCGGCGTGGCCGAATGACCAGCTCCCATGACTGCCTGCGTGACCGCTCAGTTCGTGCGCAGGAAGAACAGGTTCGACGACCGCGAGGGCAGCAGCACGAAGCCACCGAGCGTCGGCAGGTACCGGAAGCGCTTGTTGATGCCCGCTCCCGACGTCACCGCGGGCATGCCCGTCGTCGTCAGCACGCTCAGGTCCCACGTGGTGGTGGCGTTCGGCGTGACGACGTAGACCTTCCCGCGCTCGGCGTGGTGCGTGAACAGGAAGCGATCATTCGCCGCGTCGTAGTCCATGCCGGCGTACGTCGGCTGCGCGGCCATGAACTCGGTGAGCGCGGTGCTCGGGTTGAAGGTGATGGCCACGGAGTTTCCGGTCGTGGTGTCGAGCTTTCTCGCGACGACGCCGAGGTTCAGGTCGTAGCCCTGCCCATCGCCGTACTGCAGGCTGAAGATGAGGTTGCGCGAAGGCGCCGTCGCGTGGGGAAAGCGGCCGAGCCCGGGGCCCGTGCCAGGCGTGCTCCAGCGGTTGGTCGACGGGTCGAAGCGGTTGCCTGACTGCGTCCACGCGCGGCCCGCGCCGTCGATCTCGATGACGTAGCCGTTGTACGGCGTGATGTCGGGGAACGTGTAGCGGGGCAGCCACGCGTTGGTCGTGAGCGAGAACGCATCCATTCCCGGGCCCGTGGGCGTGTTGCCACCAAAGCCGTAGCGGCAGCCGCCGAGCAGCACGACGTTGAGGGCGGGGATGTAGTGGAGGTGATGGTAGAGGTGCCGCGAGGTCGGCAGGCCATCGGGGTAATAGAGAACGTTCACCGGTGTGTTCGTGCTCGACGCGTGCCGCTGCACCCACGCCGGCGCGTCGGCCATCAACGAGATGCTCACCACGCGGTTGTCGGCGCTGTCGCTGTGGCCACCCGACGCCGCGATGTAGAGCTCGGCCGTCGCTTCGTTCTCGGCGAGCGCGCCCCACGCATCGATGGCCGCTCCGCCCGCGCCGCTGGTCCCGGGAATCTCGACCCACGCATTGAGCGCGAGGCCGCTGCGCCACGCAGGGCCGCCACCATCGGTCCACGGCCAGGTGCCCGCGTCGAAGAGCCCCGCGTCATACGGGCCCGCGTCGAGAATCGGTCGCACACCCGCGTCGACGCCAGCGTCTGCCACGGTGCCTGCGTCGACACCCGCGTCGAGGCTCACGCCCGAATCGATGCTCAGGCCCGCGTCGAGGTCACTGCCTGCATCGACTGACGCGGAGGCGTCTGGTGTTTCACGGCCGCCATCGGGTTCGGTGACGACCCCCGAGCAGCCGACGAGAGCAGACAGCAGAACGCCACAGAGCACTGTTGAACGGAGCACGGGGTCTCGGAACAAAGCGTGATTCCGACGAAGCGGGAAGCCGCGTCAGAGCGGTTGGAGCACCGAGCCCATGACGGTCGCAGTGCGTTCCTTTTTGCGCGTCGCGAACAGGCTGCCCGCACCGTCACCCGACCACGTCACGAGCGCGTGTGGCTCGTCGGTGCGCAGATCGGTGAAGCGTCGAACGGTGAGGTTGCCCTGCGCCACCCGGAACGCCTCGGTCAGCGTCGTCGTGCCGGTCGCTTCGAGCACCCAGCGCTTCATGCTCGTCGGCACCTGCGAGGGGCTCGTGTACGTGGCCTCGGTCTTCTTCGTCACGTGCGAGAGCAACGAGGTGACCGACTCGCTCCGATGATACCCGCCGTAGCTCTCGACCGCGCTCTTCGGCGCGAGGTCATACAGCGCTGCCAGCCGCTTCGACTTTCGCGCCGCCGTCACTTCGGCGCCGTTGTCGAGGAAGCCGTCGTGGTTCGTGTCTTTCGCGGCGAGGTCCTTCACGGTCGCGTCGATGGTCCTGGTGAGCTCAGCGACGGTGGTGGTCGGCGCGCCCTTCGCCGTGGCGGCGAACATCGAGAGGGAGGAACGCGCGAACGGCTGCCGGGCTCCGCTCGAATAGCCCGCGTTCTTCAGCTCCTTCGCCGACACGACACCGTCTTTGTTGCGATCGGCTTCGGTGACGAACGACTTGAGCTGCGTGGCGGTGGCTTTGAGCGTCTTGAGGCTGACCGTTCCCATGGGCGCACAGATTACCTGCGCACTGGCGCCGCCGTCAGTGCCCGTGGCCGTCGTCGTCGTGGTCGTTCACGTTCTTCGGGCCGGTGCCCAGCCGCTCGCAGCCCTCTTCGAGGCCGCCGAAGCAGGCGAGCTTGTAGAGGCGCTTGGCCGCCTCCTTGTTCTTCTCGACGAGCGCGCCCTGCTCGTAGATCTGCCCGAGCACCAGGCATGCGCGCAGCGAGGGGTACTGCACGCCCTTCTTCACCGACTCGCCGCACGACTTCTCGAGCAGCTCCATGCCGCGCTTCTCGTCTTTCTTGATGCCCACGCCCTTGAGCACGTTGATCGCGTAGTTGGTGCAGCCCTGAAACACCTTCACCTTGCAGGCTGCGTCGTAGGCCGCGGTCGCTCCGGTGAAGTCGTTGGCGGCGTCTTTCACGAGCGCGAGGTGCAGGCAGCCCGGAGCGTTGCCGCCATCACACGCCTTCTTCGCGACCTTCGCGGCCTCGTCGAGGTTCTTCGGGGCGCCGCGCGCGTCACGCAGCATCAGCGCCAGGTTGCTGCACGCAGGCAGGGTGTTCTTCGCGCACGCGGCCCGGTACACCGAGACGGCCTTCTCGGGGTCGGCGTTCTCGAGGTTGAAGCCGTAGTCGACGCAGGCCACCTGGTCGCCCTTGCTGCACGCCTTCTCGAGGTCGGCGAGGGTGATCTTCGGAGCCGGCGCCTGTTGGGCCAGGGCCGAGGTGGAGAGGGTCAGCAGCAGAAACCAGCGCATGGAGGAGGGCTCGTAGTGTGCCGTGGCGGTTCAGTCGAGGGCGGGAAGGGGTCGAAAAGACGGGGCGCTCCGAAAAACGCACGCGGCACCGAAGAAATTCGAAGGTCGCGGGTAACACCGCGCACCACCCGCTGTTGCTGGAGTCCTTTCATGTCCTTCAAACCACTCTTCCTCGCGCTCGCCCTCGTCGTCACCGGCTGCCACCTCGCCGACACCTCCGCTGCCAACCCGATGGCTGGCCTCGTCTTGCGCACCTACGACGTTCCAGCGGGGCAGGCGCAGCGGCTGCGCTCGGCGCTCAAAGAGGTGCTGTGGTTCGGCTCCGACGGGAAGGACTCGAACAAGTGGGTGGGCCGCGTCGACGTCGGGCCCGATGGCCGCCTCATCGTGCTCGCCAGCGAGCCGGTGCACGAAGGCGTGAAGGCGCTCGTCGCGTCGGTCGCCGCGAACCCCGTGAAGGAGGCCGAGTCGGTGACGCTCACGTATTGGATCGTCAACGCCACGCCGGGTCAGGAGCAGAGCCAGGCCATGCCGGTGGAGCTGGAGGCCGCGCTCGCCGAGGTCAAGAAGGCCGAAGGCCCGCAGGGGTTCTCGCTGGTCGAGAAGCTGTCGGTGTCGTCGCTGTCGGGAGAGCGGGGCGCGCTCAACGGCCGTGACACCTCGGTCGATCAGTACGTCACCAGCATGAACGGCGTGCTCACCGCCGACCTCCGGCTCGAGCGCTTCGGCCAGCGCATCAACACGCGCGTACGGCTCGCTCCGGGCAAGACGGTGGTGCTCGCGTCGTCTGGCGCTCCGGCGAAAGATCCGAACGAGCCCGTGCGCTCGGTGCTCTTTATCGTGAAGGCGACCCCGAGCGGCGGCGATGGCCGATGAAGAGCTCTCCCGGTCGCGGTTCGAGGCGGTGTTCGTGAAGCTCGAGAAGCCCGTGTTCAACGTCGTGTACCGGTGGCTGTGGAACACCGAAGAGTCGCGCGACGTGACGCAGGAGGCCTTCATGAAGGTGTGGAACGCGAGGGCGCGGGTGAAGCTCGAGACCGTCGAGCCGCTCGTCTTCCAGAGCGCGCTCAACCTCGCCGCGAATCGGCTGCGCGTCCGGCGGCTGCGACGGTTCTTCTCACTCGACAGCGTCGCCAACGAACGAGACCCGGGCCAGCATGCAGACACGGCGCTCGAGACGGAGCAGCGCCGCGCGAAGGTGCGCGAAGCCATCGACGCGCTGCCCGAGAAGCTGAAGGCGGTCGTGGTGCTGTGCGAGTTCTCGGGGCTGTCGACGAACGAGATCTCCCAGACGCTCGGCATTCCACCCGGCACCGTCGGCTCGCGCAGACATCAGGCGATGCAGCAGCTCGAGACGGTGCTTGGCCCATTGGAGGATGCGTCATGAAACGCCACGAGGTCTTCGAGGTCGTCGAGCCGCCACCGTTCGGGCTCGAGCGGCTGCGCGCACGCATGGCCGAGCAGCGCCGGGCACCGACGAAGTGGGTGCTGGCCGGAGCCGTGGCGACGTTGCTCCTCGTGTTCGTGGTGTGGCCGCGAAGCGGTCCGGTCGATCTCGTCGGTGCGACCACCGCGTTCTTCGTTGCGCCCACCCGCGACGTCAGCCCGCTCGACGTCTCGACGGGCGCGGTGCTCGAGCTGCCCTCGTCGAACCCCGAGGTCATTCTCGCCCGGGTGGCGTCGCTCCCCGATTGACGCACGTCGTGGTGGCCACCGCCGGCCTGGCGGAGTCTGACGTTCGTGAGACAGCTCCTTCCTCTTCTTCTGTTGGCGGCGTGCGGTGGTGGCGTGTCACCGCTGGGCAACGGCTTTGCGAGCTCGGGCGCGACCGACACCTGCACCAGCGGCCAGCTGTGGACCGCGGGGACCTCCGAGAGCGAGCTGATGAACCCCGGCTTTGCGTGCCGAAGCTGTCACCTCGGCAACAACTTCCAGAACCAGAACCCCTCGGGTGCGTCCGAGCGCGGCAAGGCGTACTTCTTCATGGGCACCGCGTACGGCGAGGTTCGTCAGGCCGATCTCTGCGCGGCCGCCAACGTTCCTTCCGGAGCGGTCGTCGAGATCCTCGACATGAACGACGTCGTTCAGGCCACGCTACCCATCAACGCCGCGGGCAACTTCCACTCGACGAAGACGACCGCAGGCTTCACCCTGCCGTACAAGGCGCGCGTGAAGGCGAACGGCAAGACGAACGCCATGGCAAGCTCGCAGATGGAGGGTGACTGCAACACCTGTCACACCGCCATGGGCCTGAACGCGGCGCCGGGGCGCATCTTCTTCCCACTGTGATGGCGCCTGTTGCACAGACGTGACGAATCAAGGGATGAAGGGCGAATCGTGTCTCGCCGTCTGCTGCTCGCCGCCCTGTTGCCGAACCTGTGCTTCGCGTGGGGCTTCGACGGTCACCGTCGCCTCGCCTCGATGATGCACGAGCCGTTGCCAGCCAATCACTGCCTCGGCGCCTGGTACGCCTCGCGACAGACGACGGCGCTGCAAGACCGCGCGTGCGACCCCGATCGCGAGCGCGTCACCGACTCCACCGAAGCCCCGCGCCACTACCTCGAGGTCGACTGGGTCAACCCGCCCTCGTCGTACCCGCGCGACTGGCAGATGGCGCTCGACCAGCTTCGACAGAACGCGACCCGCAACGGCACCGTGCCCTGGCGTGTGGAGGACCAGTACGCGCTCCTCGTCGCCGCCTTCCGCGCGCGTGACGTGAACGGCATTCTCGATCGCTCGTTCTACATGTCTCACTACGTCACCGACTCGTTCTCGGTGCTGCACGACACGAAGAACTTCGACCCCAACGACGGGCTGCACAACCGCTGGGAGTCGGACATGTTGAACACCGCCGCCAACATCAACGCGATTCGCGACCAGGCGCGCACCTTCTACGGAACACCCGGCGTCATCGACCCGCGCTACGCGACGTTCGACATCGTGCTCGTCGGCAACCCGCTCGTGCCCGGGCTCATCGCGGCAGACGTCGCAGCCGGCGGGCTCGACGCGGGCGGCGGCGGCTACCAACGCCAGGTGCTCTTCACCCAGTCGCGCGACATGACGGCCAAGCGGTGGGGCGATGCGTTGACGGTGATGTCGTCGCTCCTGTGGATGGCGTGGGCCGAAGCGGGCGCTCCCGACCTGCCGGGCTTCACCGCGAGCTGTGGGCGCAGCGTTCCCACGACGGCCGCCGTGCTTCGCGGCTTCCCCGTCACGTGGACACCGGCGCCGCCCCGCCCCGATGGTGGAGTCGTGGTCGCCGACGCAGGTCGTCCCGACAGTGGCGTCGTCACGGTCGACGCAGGCCCGATGGTCGACGCGGGGCCGAACACGGGCGGTGGTGGGGCAGGTGGCGGCGGAGGCGGCTTCAACGTCGACGGCGGCATCTTCCAGCCGTTCGACGCGGGCATCGGTGGCGAGCCGCCCGTCGGTTGCCAGTGTCAGAGCGCTCCCGGGTTCTGGGTGCTGCTCGCGCTTGCGGCGTTGCTTCTTCGCCGGCCTCGCGTCAAAGCCTGAAGCCGTGCGCCGCTCGTGGCTCCTCTCGATGGTGTTGTTGGCGTCGTGCCGTGACGAAGGCGCGAAGGCGTACGACGAGGCGAAGGCGCGACACGCAGCGCTGGTGTCGAAGGCCGAGCGCCCTGACTCGAAGGCCTTCGACGAGGTGCTCGAGACGCTCGCGAAGGTGCCGCCGGGCAGCGCGAAGTCGGCCGAGGCGAAGCAGCTGGCGCAGGCGATTCAGAATGCACGCGTGCACGTGAGGAGGCCGCTCGCGAAGGTGCATGCCGACGAGACCGACCTGCCGGAAGACATCAAGGCGCAGACGCGCGCGTGTGCGGCGCTCGCCGAGCTGCTGGCCCGTGACGGCGGCGCGAGCCCGAACGTCGTGAAGGCCCTCGATGATTGTCGCAAGCGCATCGAGCGGCTCGACAAGGCGTACCACGACGCCCACGAGCCGCCGGTCGACGACGTGTCTCAGCGGCTCGACGTGTTGCTCGACGCCGGGTTGCGCTGATCAGTCGACTGGCTGGGGCTTGCCGCTCTCGTCCCACGCCCGGCCCTTCACCAACACTCCGCCGTCGTAGATGGCGTCGAACGACTTGCGGCCGTTCGGGTGCCAGAGCTCACGACGGCCGTGATGCTCGCCTTTGCGATAGTTCGTTCGCCCCGCGAGGCCGCCGTCAGGCAGGTAGTCGGTGCACAACCCTTCCCATTCGCCGTCGCGGTAGGAGGCCTCTTCTTCGAGCGTGCCCTCCCTCGTCCACCGACGCATCAGCCCCGATTCCTTGTCGGCAACGTAGCGGGTCTCGGTCATGCGGGCGCCGTCGTCGTACCAGGCCGTCGACAGGCCTTCGCGCCCACCGTCCACGTAGTCCGCTTCGTCCCAGTGAACGCCGTTGGGGTGAAAGAGCGTCTGGTGGCCAGTCTGAACGCCGTCGTGGAAGCGCCTGACGGCAGCGAGCTGGCCGGTCTCGTACCACTCGCGCTCGGTGCCTTCCTTCTGACCGTTCACGAAGAACGTCTCGCGCTCGAGCTGCCCGCTGGAGAACCAGGTTCGCTCGAGGCCGTCACGCCGGCCGGCCTTCCACGTCACCAGGTGTGCTGGCGTCGCCGCTTCGGGTGTTTCCCGCCAGGTCTCAGCTCCCTCGCGAACGCCACGCGCGAAGGTCGCGGTGTGGCCCGGCTCGAGCAGCCATGGTCCCTCGCGACCTGTGACCGACTCGTCGTGCGCGCGCTGGCTGGCACCGAGCGACCCGTCGACGAAGTCACCTGCCGCAATCACCTCTCCATCGAGGTTGAAGAACGTCCACCGCCCCTGCAGCAGCGCTCCACCGTCGGGCAACCGCGCCCGGCACCCTCTGGCTCGCGGCACGGCCTCTCCCTGAAGAAACGAAGCGGCCTCGTGGTTCGCGCCGGCAAGTTCCTGCCCTTCGGGACATGGGCGCTTCGCGCAAGCAGCCATGAGGAGCCCCGTGAAGACCAGACGCCGACTCACGCCGAACTCCATTCGTCGAGCAGGGCTTTCGCGCGCGGGTGTTCTGGCTCCGCTTCGAGCAACACCTCGAGCGCG
This sequence comes from Archangiaceae bacterium, assembly GCA_016879935.1. GTDB lineage: Bacteria > Myxococcota > Myxococcia > Myxococcales > Myxococcaceae > Xiheimicrobium. Next base: position 8,405 of record JAACJQ010000188.1, read on the forward strand.
GCGCACGCGTCGTCGACTCGGCCCAGGGTCTTCTGCGCGAGGGCGAGGTTGAGCAACGTCGACGGGTGGGCGCCGCTCTCGGCGAGCGAGCGGCCGTACCAGGCGATCGCCAGCTGCAGCGCTCCGAGGCCATGCGCCGTGATGCCGAGCGAGAAGGGCACGTCGAGCTGCTGCTTGAAGTGAAAGTGGCGTTCTCCCGCGCGCGCGAGCAACGAGACGAGCCTTCCAGCCTGGCGATCGTCGAGCGTGAGCTCGCGCAGGTGCGGTGAAAGCTGAGCCAGCAGGTCGGGGTCGTCGTGGGTCGTCTCGAGAAAGCCGAGCAGCGCCTCTGCGTCGGGCGTCGCCGCCAGCAGCTCGTTGAAGCGCTCGAGCAGGTGGAGCACCTGGTTTCTGCCGCCCCGCTCACGCCAGCACTTCATCAGCTGCGGAGCCGCAGTGGTCGTGAACGCATGCAGCGCGAAGACGTCTGAGGCGCTGGCTGGGCTCGAGTGCACCCAACCGTCGGCCAGTCGTGCGAGGGCCGTGAAGTCGACGCCCGCCGAGACCGACTCATGCTGGGCGAGCAGGGGGTCTTCCAGCGGCCCGCGCGGAGTCACGCCCTTGTCGGCCGCGAGCGCCAGCAGCGGCCCTTCGAAGGTGCTCCGCCACGCCGCGAGCGCCTGCGCCGCTCCGACGGGGACGAGGAAGGTGCCTGCACCTCGTCCCTCCAGCTCGGCTCGCGGGTTCGTCGCTTCGTAGCGCCAGGCCCACGGCGTCTGCGTCACGTCGACCAGCCCCTCGAGCACCTCGCCCGACGACGTCACCCGGAAGGCGCGGTGGGGCAGCGAATCGAAGAGGTAGTGCGCCAGCAGCACCGTCGCTCCCCGGCGTGGCGTCGGGTGGAGCGCATCGAGGACCTCGAATGTGAGCCGCCCCGTCGCTGCGAGCGCGGCGAGCTGCGGCTGCTCCGACAACGCGCGTCCGTTCGACGGCGCGATGTCTGCGAGCACCACCGTCGCCTTCAGGCCGCGCGCTTCGAGCTTTGGCACCAGGTGAAAGCCGAGCCTGCCGGTGCCGGCACCCACGTCGATGACGGTGACCGGTTCGCCGACGTCCTCCGCGAAGGCGGCGATGAGCTCGGCCTCGACGTCGGCCAGCAGCGGGCACGTCGTCGCGCGCCACGGCACGATTCCCTCGCTCCACGCGCGCATTCCCAGGCCCTCGTAGACCTCGTGCTGTCGCGTGAAGAGCGGGCTCTGGTGCAGCGGCGTGAACACGTTCGCACTGTGACAAAGATGCCAACCGAGCGCTGCGATTGACGGAGTCGCCGAACGTTCGCTAACCCGCCCTCCCCGCCGCTCTGGAGCTCTCATGAACCGCCTCGTCCCTCTCGTCTGCCTCGTGGTGTTCGCCTGCTGCGGTACGCCAACGAAGCCCGGCCCCTCTGCCGGTGGCGCCGCAGGTGGAATGGCGAACGCCGATGGAACGACCGCGGGCGGCGCTGCAACCGCAGGCGGAGCGGCAGGCGCAGCAGCAGCACCTGGCGCAGGCGGAAGCGCAGCGGGTGGAACGGCGAGCGCGGGTGGAATGGCGAGCGCGGGTGGAACGGCGAGCGCGGGTGGAACGGCGAGCGCGGGTGGAACGGCGAGCGCAGGTGGAACGGCGAGCGCAGGTGGAACGGCGAGCGCAGGTGGAGTCGCGGGTGGTGCGGCGCGGGCTGGCGGGAGCGCGGCGGGCGGCTCGGCG
>JAACJQ010000189.1 GCA_016879935.1 Archangiaceae bacterium
GTCAGCTGTACCTGCGTCGGAGCCACCCGCGTCGACGGCTCCGGCGTCACCGACGACGCAGAAGTTCGCCACGCAACGCGCATCGGCTCCACACTCGGCGTCGGTCGTGCACGGAAACCGCAACCCATCGACATCGACCGAAGTGCAGTCGCAGCCCGCCCACACGAAGAGCACCGCGACCCACCACGCCCTGCCCGCCGTGTTCCTCACCACGACACCCCCACCGAGCCGAGGCCGCCACCCTCGAGCGGAACGAGCGAGACCACCGTGCTCGGTGGAGCGCCAACGAGCCAGCACACCACCCCGCCGATGATCAACGCGCCTGCCGACGCGAAGCTGAGGTTCGCCAGCGTCGCGCCCGTCACGATCTCGCGATTCAGCTCGAGGGCCTGTGCGCGGGTGACGCCCGTCACCACGCCATCACGAACCGCGCCGAGCAGCGTCGTCCGCGCCGTCTGCGAACGAACGCCGAAGTACGCGCCGAGCCCCGCAGCCGCGAGACCGACACCGCCCAGGACGTAGCCAACCGTTCGGACGCCCGAGGTGGTCGCTGCCGGCGCAGGCGTCGCGACCACGACGACGGGCACCGTCACGGCTGGAGGAGGCGGTGGTGGTGGCGCAGGGGCCTCGCTGATCAGCGCCGCGGGCTCCACCAACCGCCAACCAGCCTCCGAGAGCAGCACCGGCGTCACCACCAGCTTGCGTGCACGCACGGCCACCTCGAGCTGCGCGGCCCAGGGCAGGGTGACGACTCTGGTCGCTCCGTCTTCGTCGACGTCGAGGCGCACCTGCTTCACCAGCCCGCCGCCGTCGCTCGTCGAGCGCAGCACCACCTTCGTCAGCACCCCCTCGGCGTGGTCACGGTGGTCGAGCACGAGGTCTGGCGAGCCAACCTGCTTCGCGAGCGCGCGCGCCTCGAAGAACGGCGTCGTCACCTTCGGCGAGTACTTCCCCTTCAGCTTGAAGCCCGGCTCGAGCACCAGCAGCACGCGGACGGCCTCGGTGGCAGCGCGCGGGTCTTTCGTCGAGCCGGCGACGATGCCCGACAGCTCGTAGAGGTCGAGCACCTCTGCGTGGGTGAGCGCCTGCGCCTTCTTCGCCTCGAGCAACGCACTCTTCGCCGCGGGGAACTGGAGCGCTCCCACCAGCGCCTTGGCCCGCTCGAGGTTGGGCTCGGCGGCAGCAACGAAAGACACGAGCCCTGACACCACCACCCAGCCGAACGCTCGCATGACGCTCCAGACTACCCGAATGCCCGCGCCGACGACGCCTGACGTACAGTACGCGCCGCGTGTCCTCGAGCGTCTCGACGTGGGTTCCCGGAGCGGTCGTTGGCTCGTACACGCTGCAACGTGAGATTGCGCGCGGCGGCATGGGCGAAATCTGGCTCGCGCATCAGCGGGGCGCGGCGGGCTTCGAGCGGTTGGTGGTGCTCAAGCGCATCATCACCACCGACGACGACGAAGCCGCGGTGCAGATGTTCCTCGACGAGGCACGCATCGCCTCGCACCTGCACCACCCCAACATCGTGCAGGTGACCGAGCTCGGGCAGGACGGAGCGTCGTACTACCTCGCCATGGAGTACCTCGCCGGCCAGACGTTGAGCCGCGTGGGCCGGCGCTTCACCGAGCAGATGGGCCGCTTCCCGCTCGTGTTCGCTGCCGAGACGATTCAGGCCGCCGCGCGGGGCCTGGGGTACGCGCACCGCCGCGTCGATGCCGAGGGCAAGCCGCTCCACATCGTGCATCGCGACGTGTCGCCGCAGAACATCATGGTGACGTACGACGCGCAGACGAAGGTGCTCGACTTCGGCATCGCGCGCGCCACCGGCCGGCTGGTGAAGACGGCCACCGGGCTCATCAAGGGCAAGGTCGCGTACATGAGCCCCGAGCAGGCCATGGGGCAGCCGCTCGACGCGCGGGCCGACGTGTTCTCGCTGGGTGTCATTCTCTTCGAGCTGGCGACGGGCACGCGGCTGTACCAACGCGCCGACGACCTCGTGGTGCTGCATCACCTCGCCTCGCGGGCGCCGATGCCGCGCGCCTCGGAGCGGGCGCCCGTCGACCCGGCCCTCGAAGACATCATCGCCCGCGCCCTCTCGCTCGACCCCGAGGAGCGTTACTTCGACGGCCACTTCTTCGCCGACGTGCTGGCCCAGTGGCTCAACTCGCGCAGCGCGGCCGAGCGCAGCGTCACGCTGTTGACCGCGATGACGACGTGCTTCCGCGACGAGATTTCGAAGCTGCCGGAGTTTCATCGCGCGACGGTTCGAACGCCCTCGGGCTCGACCGACCGCAGCCTGCCGGACGGGCCGCCGAAGCCTCGCACCTCGCGGGCGCCCCTCGTCGCCGGCGCGCTGGTGGTGGCCGTGGCCTCGGCTGCAGCTGGTGCCTTCTGGAGCCGCCCTTCGTCACCACCTGCCCTCACTCCACCGAGCGCGGCACCGCAGCCGTCGAACACCGCACCCGCTCCGCACGTCGACGCCCCCGCGCTCGAGCCTGTCGCCGTCACCCCGCCTCCCGACACGTCGCCGACGCCCACCCAGAACGTCGCCGGCCCGGCTCCCCAGCCCGTCGGAGACACGGCCGTGGTCGAGGTGCCCGCCGTCGTCGATGCGGGCGCTCGAGTGCGCAAGGGCCGCTTGAGCCTCGACACCGACCCGTGGACGCACGTCTACGCCGGCGCGCGGCTGCTGGGTGAGACGCCGCTCCTCGACGTCTCGTTGCCGGCCGGAACGCAGCGGCTGCGGCTGCTGAACCGCGAAGAGAACGTCGACACCGTCATCGAGGTGGAGATTCCCGTCGATGGGCGGGTCGTGAAGAAGCTCGCGCTGTAGTGGCCGTCAGTGGCGGTGCGGCTGCCCCACGAGCGCGCTCAAGTCCCTCACCCAGGCGTCGAGCTGCTCGGCCTGCGCGCTCAGTTGCTCTGCCGCTGCGGCTGATTCTTCGGCGGTGGCCGCCGTGCGCTGCACCACCGCGTTCATCTCGCCCATCGCCGTCGACACCTCACCGAGGCCCTGCGACTGTTGATGCGAGGCCTCCGAGATGCTGCCGACGAGGGCCGTCGTGCGCGTGCCGGTACCGGAAATCTGCGCGAGGGCCGTGCTCAGCTGCTCGAGCGCCGCCGCGCCGCTGCTGGTGGTGCGCATGGCCTGGTCGACGTGCGCTTCGCTCTCCTTCGACGCCTGCGCCGCGCGCTGGGCGAGCGCCCGCACCTCTTCGGCCACCACCGCGAAGCCCTGGCCCGGGTCGCCCGCGCGCGCCGCTTCGACGGCGGCGTTGAGCGCGAGCATGTTCGTCTGGAAGGCGATGTCGTCGATGGCCTTCAGAATGCGGGCAATCTCCTTCGAGGCGGTGGTGATGTCGCCCATGGCCGCCTCCATCTGCCGCATGGCGGTGGTGCCGCGCGCGATGAGGGCGGCGCTCTCGTCGGCGGCGCGGCGGGCAGCGTCGGAGCTTCGGGCGTTCTGCGCGCTGCGCTCCGACACGTTCGCCAGCGAGCGGCTCGTCTGGTCGAGCGCCGACGCCTGCTCGGTGGCCCCGGCCGCCAACGTCTGACTCGACGCCGCGATGGAGCCCGAGGCATCGGCCACCTGTCGCGCCCCCTGCGAGAGCCCGTCGATGACGCGGGTGAGGGGCGCCACGACGTTGCGTCGCACGAAGCGCAGCGCGAAGCCGAAGGTGGCCAGCATGAGCGCCAGCACCACCGCGGTGACGAGGAGCGAACGCGAGGCCGAGCTCGCCAGCCGGCTCGAGGCCTGCTTCGACAAGTCACCGATGGCCGTCGAGACGGCGAGCGCGGAGTCGATGGCGCGCGTCGACCTCGCGATCCACGTTGCGCCATCGACGGGGTACGGGCCGCCAGCGTCGCTCGCCGCGTACACCTCGAGCCGCAGCGGTTGGTAGACGTCGAAGAACTCGTGCTTGAACGAGGTGATGGCCGCCGCGAGCTCGGGCGGTGTCGTCGGGCTGGCCTCGAGCGCGGCCACCTGAGCCGCAGCCACCTCGACGATGGCCCGGTAGCCGACGAGCTTCGTGCGCAGCGCAGGGTCGATGGGTCTGCCCGACGCGATGACGCCGCCCAGGTTCGCGCGCTCGCGGCCTGCGTACTCGGCCAGCGTCGCCACGTTCGCGCGCACCACCGCGTTGGCCAGCAGCACCTGCTCGTGGTCGCCCACCGGCCGCAGCGCCACGTCGCGCAGGTCGAACTCGCGCCCGATGTTCTGCGTCGCCAGCGAGACCCACGCCTGGCTCTCGAGCCCGTGCCGTTTCACGCCGGCCCGCGCGGCCCGGAGCGTCTCCAGGCTCTGCCGCCAGCGCTGCACCGACGCCTCGAGCTCGCTCGTCGAGAAGTCCGTCAGCAACACCTCGAGGTGTCGCTCTGCCCTCGCCGCCGCTTCGTCACCCCGCTCCCCCACCTGCCCGAAGCGCGTGAGCAGCGCCTCGGCCGGCGTGGACGCGTTGAGAATGGTGGTTCCGGTGCCTCGCTCGATGGCCTGCCAGCCGGCTGCCTCGTTCAACGCGCCAGCGACACCTTCGAGTGCCTCGAAGCGCCTCGCCGTCGCCCGGTCTCGGAGCGCCACCTCGACGCGCAGGCCCATCAACACCAACGACGCGCCGAGCATCAATGAGAGCAGGGACAACAGGCGGCGTTCGAGCGTCATGATCAATCGA
>JAACJQ010000190.1 GCA_016879935.1 Archangiaceae bacterium
CGCGGATCCACCAGCGAACGCCGAGCCACCAGCGATCGCGGATCCACCAGCGACAGCGGATCCACCTGCGACCGCGGATCCACCTGCGACCGCGGATCCACCTGCGACCACCGAGCCTCCACCGGAGCCGCCGAAGTTCGAGAACACACAAGTGCCCTGCATGCAGACCTGGCCGGCGGAGCACGAAGCGCACGTCGCTCCACGCTCACCGCAGGCAGAGGTGATCACTCCGGCCTGACACACTCCCGCCTGGTCGCAGCAGCCCGCGCAGTTCCTTCCCGAACACACCTCCTGCGTCGGCATGGAACAGCCGTGCAGCAGTACCGCCACCAGCACCAGGGTCGCCCTCATCACACGCTCCTCGAGCTCACCGAATATCAGCACGCAGACGCCGCGAGCACGCGCGAGTCTCACGTCTCTTCGCTGACAGGATGTCACGCAGCGCGAGCGCGCTGTGACAGCTCGGACCGCAGGCGGCCGCCGAAGTGGCCGTTTCCCCAGCCAGACCGCGTGGCATCGAAGCTGCTGACTCCGCCCGTATGGTGCTCCTCGCGTTGACCCTCGAGTTGTTGGCGTGCCCACCGCCCGAAACGTCGCGGTTCGAGCTCATCGGAGTGCTCGACGACGACGACCCCGCCGAGAGAGTCGCGGTGCTGCGCGACCCGAACACGAGCCGCTCGTTCAGCGTTCGGCAGGGAGACCTCGTCGAAGGCTCGAACGAGCTGCAGATGGAAGGAGGCTCGATGGTGGTTCGCCGACTGCGTGCGAGGGTCGAGCGAATCGAGGCGGGTTCGGTCTTGCTCGACGACGACCAGGGCCTCGAGGTCGCGTCGTCGACGACGGCCTGGGTCGAACGACGCGGGTGTCGCCCGCTCTTCGACGTCGATGCAGCACGAGACGTCGCTGCTCAGGCGCGAATCGTGCCGGCCTTCGAGCGTGGAGTGGCGATCGGCTTCAAGCTCTTCTCGATTCGACCGGGCTCGGCGTGGCGCGAAGCGGGGCTCCAGAATGGCGACGTGATCGAACGAGTCAACGGCCTCGACCTCAACAGCCCCGAGAAGGCGCTCGTCGTGTACTCCACGCTGCGGTGCGCGCGCCGGTTCGTCGTCGAGGTTCGCCGCGGAGACGAGCGCCTCGACCTGACACTCCTGCCGCCCGAGGACTTCGACCCTGAGTCTCTGTTCGTCCTTGCTCCGCGAACCCTGCTCGCGCGAGCGGGGCTTCGAAACGGCGACGTCATCGTCGGCATCGAAGGCGCACCGCTCACGATTCGCTACGTGCGCTCAGGCGAGCGGCGCCGGGCGCTGATCAGCTCGAGCACAGTTCTCAGCGGAACTCGAACCCGACGTGCAGCGTGGGAACGACCGCAAGCGCCTCGCTGAAGTTGACCATCACGCTCGCGCCCTGCGCGCTGCCACCGACGGCAGCCTCGGTCACGTTCGGCGCGTAGAGGAGCGAGAGGTCGAGGGCGATGGTGGCCTGCGTGCGGCGCTTCGTGACCTTGTTCGGCTGGCCGAGCCCGACGCCGAGCTTGAAGTTGAGGCCGGGGTGCGCGCCCTGCGACACGATGGCCTGAATGGAGCCGCCGCTCGTGCTGCCCGTGACACGCGTGCGCGCCCAGTTGCCGATGCCGACCTGCGGGCCCGCAGCGAGGAAGAACGAATCACCCAGGCCGAGCTCGGCGTTCGCACCAACCAGCCACATGCCTGCCGCTGACGCCGAGACCGAGCCGCCCATGCTGTTCGCGCTGATGCCGAGCCCGATGGAGGCGTTGTACCCGACGCGAAGATACGCCGCGAACATGGGGCTCACCTGAATGCCGCCGTGCAGGTCGAAGAGATGAAAGCTGATCATGCCGGGAATCCACGCGCCGATGCCCGCGCTGCCGCCGACCCGCACGCCCATCTTGTACGGCTCTTCGGCGGGGGCCATCGGAGCATCGACCGGCCGGCTCGCGGCTGGCAGCGGCGGCGGTGCGTCGCCTTGAACCGTCTGTGCGAACGACAGTGACGCCAGACAGACGCCTGCGACGAAGCTGGCCCGAGACATCGACATGCAGTGCTCCCGTGAGATGAGGTGCGCCGCAGACGAGCGGCGGGTGCATCGTATTCACTTCGGTGCCGCAGGCGAGGAAGACGATCCCCCCTCAGTACTCGAAGCCGCTGCCGCCGATGAACTCCCGCAAGATCGACGTGGGCGGCACGTGGTCTGGGTAGATGGCGACGAAGCGGTCGATGAGGTGGCGCAGTCTCCACGCCGTCGCGTACGCCGGGTGCGTCGGCGGCACCTCGAGCAGATACCGCTCGGCGAACACCTTGAGCACCGCAGGCTCGTAGACGAGCGCCGAGTCGAACACCGCGTCGGCCTGCTGCTGGAACGGGAAGATGTGTTTGCGCTCTCCCGCCTGCACCGACGGCCACCGCGCGATGTTCTCGGCTGCGCTGTACCCACGCGTGTGGCGATCGCGCACGATTCTGCGCAGCAGGCGAACGTCGGTCGGGCTCATGCGCGAGAGCGCGTCGAAGGGCAGGGCGGTCGCGGGGTGCACGAAGACGCGAAACAGCTGGCCCTGCTTCGGCACGTCTCCGAGCAGCGCGGGGTTGAGCCCGTGAATGCCCTCGATGAGCAGCACGTCGCCCGGCTTCATCTCGAGCGTGTGGCCTCCGCCGGGAATGCTCGCGCCCGCCTTGAAGTCGAAGCGCGAGAGCGTGACGCGTTCTCCGGCGAGCAGGCGGCGCAGGTCGTCTTGCAGGCGTGGCAGGTCGAGCGCCTCGAGGGCCTCGAAGTCCCACTCGCCGTGCTCGTCGCGCGGCGTCTTCTCGCGGTCGACGTAGTAGTCGTCGAGCGACAGGCTGATTGGCGTGACGCCGTTGATCTGCAGCTGCACCGAGAGCCGCTTGATGAAGGTCGTCTTGCCCGACGAAGACGGGCCCGCGATGGCGATGATGCGCAGCCGGTCGCGCGCCTTCGCGATGGCGTCGGCGACGAGGCTGATCTGCTTCTCGTGAAACCCCTCGGCCACGCGGATCAGCTGGGAGACCCGGCCGGTGATGCAGAGGTCGTTGAACGCGCCGACGCTGGTGACGCCCATGGAGCGCGTCCATCGACGGTGCTCTTCGACCATCGAGCCCTCGGGCGCGGGCGCGGTGAAGGTGCTGCGGCGCGGGTCGCGTGCGCCGAGGTCGAGCGTGAGGTGACCGTGGCTGACGGCGACCTGAAAGCCGCTCAGGTCGCTCGTGCGCGGCAGCATCGGGCCGGGGCTGAGCGCGTACACGTCGGCGTACGAGACGAGCGAGACCGTCGCCGCACGGTGCGTGGTGAGCAGCTGCGCCGGCGCGAGCCAGCCGCGGTTCGTGAAGTGCTGGCGCGCTTCGTCGACGGCCCAGTACTCGTGTCTCAACGTGAGGGAGCGCCCCGCGAGCGACACCATGCGCTCCTGCAGTTCGCCCGCGATGGCTTCGAGGGAGCGTCCGGTCGTCGCGAGCTCGAGCAGTTGGTGCGTGCCCACCGAGGGGCCGAGCGAGAGGTCGAGCCCCGCGCCGTGTGCTGCTTCGAGCAGCAGCAGGCCCACGCTGCGCGCATAGATCTGCCGGCCTTCCCAGTGGTTCACCGTGAGCGGCGCGAGCGTGGTGTCCGAGACGACGGGCGTCTTGAGCGAGACCGGCTTGTGGTTCATCAGCGCTGCGACGACGAGGTGGCCATCGAGCTCTTTCGGCAAGAGCGCGTCGACGCGGGTGCCGGTACGAACGAGCTGCTGACCGCCGAGCAGCTTCACGCGCACTTCGCCGCTGCGGGGCAACGAGCGCTCCTTCATCAACGAGCCGACGACGTCGGTGACGTGGGTGAGCTCTTCCCGCGCCTGAGCGAAGAGCGCTTCGACGAGCTGCAGCGCGGTGGCGGGAGAAATTTCTCGCAGCGCGCTCCACGCGGCCGGAGAGAGCTTCGCGAGCACGAGCTGCGTCTTCGCCGTCACCGTCGCCGCACGTACCCGGCCCGTCACCATGCCGAAGGAGCCGAACTCACCGCCCGCGCGAATCGTCTGCACGTGCAGGCCGCCGCGCACGACCTCGGCCTCGCCATCGATGACGAAGAAGAGCGCATCGGCCTTGTCACCTTCACGCACGACGACGGCGCCCGGCTTCACCGAGAGCGGCTCGAGGTGCGCCGCGAGCAGCAGCAGTGATTCACGCTCGATGCTGCGCAACACCGAGACGTTCGCCAACACGTTGGCCACGACTTCAGGATCGAGGTTCACGAGCGCAGTCTGGCAACGCCCCACGAAACCGCACGCGCAGAGTATGCGAAGTGACTCCCATCATGACGCTCACCACCTTTCGGGTCGCACTCGTCGCGCTCGGTTCGACCTTCGCGGTCGCCTTCACCGTCATCTGCGTTCCTCCGCTGGTGCAGGCGCCCGACTTCATCGGCGCGTTGGCGGGAGGCTTCGTGAACCCCTTCGCGACGGGCTACTCGCTCGACACCATCTTCTGTTGGTTCGTGCTCGGCGCGTGGGTCGTCTACGAGGCGAAGGCGCACGGCATCAGGCACGGCTGGGTGGCGCTCGTGCTGGGCGTCGCGCCCGGCGTGGCGACCGGCTTCGCGGTGTATCTGTTGCTGAGGCTGCGACAGCTGCCTGGCAGCGGTGCGCGGGCCTAGCGGCGATCGACGCAGACGCCGAAGCCGATGGCGCCACCGTCGACTGGCTCGCACGTGCCTGCATCGAGCGGAGCGCATCGCGGGCACGCCATCGGCACGCAGCCGGCGTCGGTGTACTGCGTCTGAATCGCGTCGACCGGCGCAGCGTTGTTCGGGTCGATGGAGGTCGGGCATCCGCAGGTGACGACGTTCGGCCGCGTCGCGCTGCACGGGTTCACGAGCGCGTTGAGCGGGCATCGCTTCGCCGTCTCGACAGCAACGAGGTAGGCCGATTCGAGCGGGCCGCAGGTGTTCGCAGCACCACCACCTGCTGATCCGCCGGCCGTTGCGGATCCACCCGCCGTCGCGGATCCGCCAGCCGTTGCGGATCCACCAGCCGTCGCGGATCCACCAGCCGTTGCGGATCCACCCGCGGTCGCGGATCCACCGGCCGTCGCGGATCCACCAGCTGTCGCTGATCCGCCCGCCGTCGCTGATCCGCCTGCCGTCGCGGATCCGCCTGCCGTCGCGGATCCGCCTGCCGTCGCGGATCCACCAGCTGGCGCGGCACCACCATCGGGCGAGACCACGCTGGTACCGCACGCAACTCCGAGCAGCACGAACCCCACGACGAATTGGCGCATCGGCACGGTCTACTGCATCGCGAATGCGGCAGGCGCTTCTCCGGGTACACTGCCGCATGCTCTTGCGCGTCGTCGTCGTCGTGAGCCTCGTCGCCAGCTCGTCCTGCAAGAAGTCGCCACCACCCGTCGACCCGGCGTTCGAATCGGCCGCGACCGCCGTGAAGGCGCGCCTCGCGATGCTCCCGCGCATCAAGCAAGCCGTCGACGCGACGCCACGCCTCTCGGCCGACACGCTCGCGCTGCCCGGCGGCCGCAAGGCCTCGGCGACCCTCGTCACCGTCGAGCAGCTCACCTCACTCGGTGCCTGCTTCTCCGACGCGCCCATCTGCGACGACTTCTGGTGGCGACTCTCGCGCTGCGAGCAGCTCTCGCAACTCGCGCCAGCCGCAGCCACCGACTTCGACACCATCAGCGAGGTGAAGCGGTGCGCGGCCCTGCAGTACGTCGCGGTCGCCCGCCAGCGCGCCTTCACGGCACCCGCCGTCGACAAGGCCTCGAAGACGTACCGGCCCGGTCACCTCTCGGTCGAGCTGCTCGTCTTCGACCTCGAGACCGGTGCTGCGCTCGGAGGCTTCATCGTCGACGCGAAGTCACCCCCGTCGCTCGATGGCATGTCGGCCCAGACCAACGTCGAGAAGTACCTGCACACCGCGCTGGGCCGAATCGTCTTCGACGCGATGCGCGCGCGCATCGACACCTGAACGTCAGGCCTTCACGCCGCGCACAGCCCACTCGACGGAGCAGCCCGCGGCCTTCTCCAGCGCCTTCTTCTCGGCCCGGTCGACCTCGCCCTTCGTGGTCACCTTCACCGAGCGCAGCTGCTTCTTCACCTGCGAGAGCTTCGAGCGAAAGCTGCTGAGGTCCTGCGGGAAGTCCCAGGCGATGGTGACCACGAGGCCACTCGGCGTGCGCTCGCCAGCGCAGTAACGATCGTCGAGCCTGGTGATGTTGTGCGGTGCTTCGAGTGCCCAGTCGACGAAGTCGAAGCCGCTGATGGTCTCGAGGCGCTGGGCGACGGCTGACTTCCAGAACATAGCGAGGCTCCCGCGCTCGTCACTCCGCAGCTGCGATTCGAAGCCGAACCGCTTCAGTTTCGGCAGCGTCGTCAGCTTCGAGAGCGCGGCAAGATGCTCGGCGCGCCCGAGACGAACGCTGAGCGCCTGCCACTCGAGGGGCCGGTCGGGCAGCTCGCCCGGCTCTTCCACCATCGACACGCGACGCAAACCGAGGAGGGGCTGCGCGAGGAACGCCTTCCTCGATTCAGCCGGCCACTGCTCCACGTCGAGCGCTTCGAAGGTGTTCCATTCGGGGCGGCCCATCACGCTGTCGACGACGGATCTCTGGTTGGTCGAGAGCTTCGCGACCGCCGGAAACCCGCGTCGGTAGACGAGCCCGCTCTTGAGAATCGCCGGCTCGAGCGGACCCAGCCACGCGCGGGCGTGGCGATCGAGCAGCTCCTTCGCCCGCTTGCGTTGCGCAGCGTCGAGCGTCGCAAGCAGTTGGAGGTTGATCAGCTCGCCACGAACGTCGCCGCGCTCGAGCAGCAGGTCGCCGAGCACGCGCCGCACGTCGTCGTTTTCAGGTCGCGCGAAGACCTGCGCCGTCAACGCCCCGACGTCATTCGAAGGCGCAGTGGGCTGGAGGCCGAGCAGCAGTGCCGTGTCTTTCGAACCCAACTTCTTCGGCCTGGGTGGCGGCGCGAGCTTCACGGAGTCGAACGCCGCGAGCAGCACTGCGCTGGAGTCGGCCCAGTGAATGTGCCGGCGCTCTTGTGAATCGCCTGCCCACCTGGCGCGCAGCGCCTTCAGTCTCGCGACCGAGCGCGGGTCGCCCATCGCGCCGATGGTGGTGAAGACGGCACTCCAGAACGGAGCCGCCTTTCGACCGCGCATGCCCGTGGGCGGTGAGTCGGCGAGCGCGAGCAGCCCGTCGACGATTCTGGGGTCGGCCGGGAACTTGCGCAGTCTGTCGATCAACGGCGCAGCCTGCTCGGCGACGAGCCCGTCGAGGCCCGCGAGCAGAACGCCGACGTCTGCACAGTCCTCCCGCGCGGCCCGCTTCTTCCCCGCCGCGATCCGCTCCGCGCGCTTCGAGGGAAGTCTCTCGCGGGCTGCGTCGACCAGGCCGCCGACGAAGGTGATGGCCTCGGCCAGCGCCGGGCTCCGCGACCGATGCCAGGCGCGCAGCAACTGTTCGAGGGCCGCTTCAGGTTTCCCAGACCGGAACGACTTCGCCGCCGCGACGATGGACATGCCGGGTCTCCGCGCCTGGAGCGGTCAGGCCTTCACGCCGGGCGGCATCAGGTTCGCGAAGAAGTCGTTCCCCTTGTCATCGACGATGATGAACGCGGGGAAGTCGACGACCTCGATGCGCCACACGGCCTCCATGCCGAGCTCGGGGTACTCGAGCACCTCGACCTTCTTGATGCAGTCCTGCGCGAGCCGCGCCGCAGGGCCACCGATGCTGCCGAGGTAGAAGCCGCCGTGCTTCTTGCACGCGTCGGTGACGGCCTTCGAGCGGTTCCCCTTCGCGAGCATCACGAAGCTGCCACCGTTCGCCTGCAAGAGGTCGACGTAGCTGTCCATGCGGCCGGCCGTGGTGGGCCCGAAGCTGCCCGACGCCATGCCCTTCGGCGTCTTCGCCGGGCCCGCGTAGTAGACGCAGTGGTCCTTCAGGTACTGGGGCAGGCCGGCGCCGGAGTCGAGGCGCTCCTTCAGCTTCGCGTGCGCGATGTCGCGCGCCACCACCATCGGGCCGCTCAGCGACAGCCGCGTCTTCACCGGGTACTTCGAGAGCAGCGCGCGGATCTCGCTCATCGGCTTCGTGAGGTCGACCTTCACCACCTCACCGCCGAGCGCCTGCTCGTCGACCTCGGGCAGGTACTGCGCCGGGTCACGCTCGAGCGCCTCGATGAACACGCCGTCTCTGGTGATCTTGCCCAGGCACTGCCGGTCGGCCGAGCAGCTCACCGCGATGGCGACGGGGCAGCTCGCGCCGTGCCGCGGCAGCCGAATCACCCGCACGTCGTGACAGAAGTACTTGCCGCCGAACTGCGCGCCGATGCCGAGGCGCTGCGTCAGCTTGTGCACCTCGCCCTCCATCTCGACGTCGCGGAAGCCGTGGCCTCCCTCGCTGCCCTTCTTCGGCAAGTCGTCGAGGTACCGCGCGCTCGCGAGCTTCGCCGTCTTGAGCGCGTACTCGGCGCTGGTGCCTCCGACGACGACGGCCAGGTGGTACGGAGGACACGCCGCGGTGCCCAGCGTGCGCAGCTTCTCGTCGAGCCACTTCATCAGGCTCGCCTGGTTCAGCAGCGCCTTCGTCTCCTGGAACAGGTAGCTCTTGTTCGCCGAGCCGCCGCCCTTGGCCATGAACAGAAAGTGGTACTCGTCGTCGTCGGTGGCCGAGACCTCGATCTCTGCCGGCAGGTTCGAGCCGGTGTTCTTCTCTTCGAACATCGAGAGCGGCGCGAGCTGCGAGTAGCGCAGGTTCGTCTCGGTGTACGTCTTGTACACGCCCTTCGCGATGGCCTCTTCGTCGCCGCCGCCCGTGAAGACGAACTGGCCCTTCTTGCCCTTCACGATGGCGGTGCCCGTGTCCTGGCACATGGGCAGCACGCCGCCCGACGCGATGACCGCGTTCTTCAAGAGGTCGAGCGCGACGAACTTGTCGTTGTTGGTGGCCTCGGGGTCTTCGAGGATTCTCTCGAGCTGCGCGAGGTGCCCCGGCCGCAGCAGGTGGGCGATGTCTTTCATCGCCTCGGCCGTCAGCACCGTCAGCGCCTCGGGAGCGACCTTGAGAAACGTCTTCCCGTCGGCAGTGAAGGTCGAGACGTGGTCCTTCGTGATCAGCCGCCACGGCGTCTCGTCGTGGTGCTCGAGCGGAAGGATGGGCGTGTACGAGAAGGGCATGACGGCTCCGGCGTGAAGGTGCGGTGAAGGCCTAATCCCGTCGAGGGGCACAATCGAGCGCGACGTCGAAGCGTGGCCTGCGCTCCCTCAAGAAAACTCTGCACCCACCCACCTTGCCGGTGCGCAAGGCGGTGTCACGTGGGGCCGACGTTTCGTCGTGGTGCGCGCGCGGCCCGGCTGATGCTCCGTGACGGCGCAGGAGGCGTCATCGTGAAATCTCTTCGCGTGGCTGCGCTGTGTCTCTCGCTCCCCGTGGCCATCGCCTGTGGCCCCGTCTCGGTGCCCGACGGAGGAACGGCTGGTGGCTCTGCAGGCGGCGTCGCCGGTGGTGGTTCGGCGGGTGGCGGAGCCGCCGGAGGCTCGGTGTTCAACGACGCCGGCGTCGAGGGCGTGAACGACGGCGAGTGCGCCGATGGAGTCGACAACGATCACAACGGCCAGACCGACTGCGCCGACCTGCACTGTGGTGGGTTGCCATGCCGGCTCGAGGCCAGCGCGTGTGATGCCGTCGAGGTCTGCCAGGCAGGCGCGTGCCCGAGCGACAAGCTCGAGCCGATGGGTACGGTGTGCCGCCCCGCCAGCGGTGCGTGCGACGTCGACGAGCGGTGCAGCGGCACGTCTGCCACGTGCCCGGCCGATCAGTTCCTGCAGGCGAGCCAGGCGTGCCGGGCCTCGATGGGCGCGTGCGACGTCGCCGAGCATTGCTCCGGCACCTCGGCGGGCTGCCCGGCCGACGACGTTCGACCGCAGGGCACCATCTGTCGCGCGGCCGTGAACATGTGCGACGTCGCCGAGGGGTGCGATGGCACGGCGAAGACCTGCCCCGCCGATGACTTCGCGCCGAACACGGTGGTGTGCCGTGCCGCCAGCGGAGCGTGCGACGCCGCTGAACTCTGCCCTGGCACCTCGGCCGCCTGTCCGCCCGACACCTTCGAGCCTGCGGGCACGTCGTGCCGCGCCGCCGCCGGCCCGTGTGACGCCGCCGAGACCTGCTCAGGTTCGTCGGGGTCGTGCCCGGCCGACGCGTTCGCGCCGAGCGGCACCGTCTGTCGCGCCTCGGCCGGCGTGTGCGACGTGGCCGAGACCTGCTCCGGCGCCTCGAGCGCGTGCCCGGTGAACGCGTTTCTGCCCATCACCGCCGTCTGCCGCGCGGCCTCGGGTTCGTGTGACACGGTCGCCGAGTCATGCACCGGCACCTCGAGCCTCTGCCCGCGTGACGTCAATGGCTGCTCCTCGACGCAGTACTGCAATGGCACCTCGTGCGTGGCGAAGAAGTCGAACGGCACCACCTGCACCGACGACGCCGAGTGCACCTCGGGCCAATGTGACGACGGCGTGTGCTGCAACGTCGCCTGCGCCGGCACCTGCTCGGCCTGCAACCTGACGGGCTTCGTCGGCACCTGCCGCGACTACGCGGTGGGCCAGGACCCGGAGAACGCCTGCGGCCTCTATGGCTGCAACGGCGCGGGCAGCTGCAGCACGAGCTGCTCGGGAGCGTGCTCGGCCACGCAGTGCGACGCCGCCGCGTATTGCGCGGGCAGCACCTGCACGGCGAAGAAGGCGAACGGCGCGTCGTGCAGCGGTGCGTGCGAGTGCAGCTCTGGCCAGTGCGTCGACGGGGTGTGCTGCAGCTCCTCGTGCAGCGGCGCGTGCGTGGCGTGCAACCTGACGGGCTTCGTCGGCACCTGCCGCAGCCACGCGAGCGGCACCGACCCCGAGAATGGCTGTGGCGCGTTCACCTGCAACGGAGCCGGCGCGTGCTCCACCACCTGCTCGGGAGGCTGCGCGTCGACCCAGTGTGACTCCACCAGCGCGTGCGTCGGCACCAGCTGCACCGCGAAGAAGCCCATCGGCGTCGTGTGCGGCGGCGGCTGCGAGTGTCTCTCGGGCTTCTGCGTCGACGGGGTCTGCTGCAGCTCTGGCTGTAGCGGCACCTGCCAGCGCTGCGCTGGCCTGCCCGGTCAGGCCCCGGGCGTCTGCGCCAACGCCCCCGAGTTCACCGACCCCGACAACGACTGCGGCCGGTACACCTGTACGAACTCGGGCAGCTGCTACACGAGCTGCACGACCGTCTGCGGTGGTGGCCGCTGTGACGCAGACTCGTGGTGCTCCATCAACACCTGCGAGGGGAAGCGGCAGTCGGGCGCGCCCTGCCTCGCCGGCTGCCAGTGCAGCTCGAACACCTGTGTCGGGTTCTGCACCTGACGAGCGCTGAGGGCATCGCGGCTCCGTCGCTTCTGGAAGACGGTGTCGACGGCCGACCGACACGCCAGCGTGGGACGGCTCGAGTTCGGTGTGAATGCCCATCGACTGGACACGCCGAGTTGGCGACGCGCTCTCCGCGCAGTCCTGGGAGCCGGGGTTCAGGCGCGGGCGATGCGGTGCGCGAACCGCCGCGCCAGACGAACGTCGTTGTCACGCTCCGGGTGCTCGGCGCCGGGTGGAGGTGCCGCTGCGCCCCGAACCACCGCCGCCAGCACGCGCACCGTCCACCCGAAGACGGCGTCGCCCAGCTTCGAGAGCACCGCCAGCGACTCGTTCACCAGGGCCACACGCTCGGCCAGCGGCCACTGCTTCTGCACCACGGCGAGCCACGCGCGGAACAGCGCCAGGTAGCGCAGCTCGCCCATCGTCGAGAGGGCCGTCGTCGCCGCTTCGAGGGCCCGCGCGGCCGCTGCGTCGTCGCCCGAGAAGAGCTCGTCGAGGCCGAGGTAGCCCCGCACCAGCGCCGCCGAGTAGCGGTCATCGAGGGAGTCGAGGGTGGTGATGGCCGCGACGTGGTTGCTCCGCGCCGCTCCGAACCGCCCCTGCTCGAGGTGCACGGCGCCCAGCGAGGCGAGACAGACGGCCTCGTAGCGTTCGTCTCCCAGCGCGCGATAGCGCTCGAGCGCCGTCTTCGCCGAATCGAGCGAGGCCTCGAAGTCGCCATGCTCGAGCGCCAGCAACGCCCACGACGCGTGCACCTGCGCCCCGAGGCGCTCGTCGTCGTGCACGAGCAGAAACTGGTGCACCTGGTCGAGCGCGGTGGCGGCCTGCTCGTGGTGCGTGCGGTCGATGCAGAGGGCGGCGCGCACGAGCAGCGTCTCGGCGAGCAGGCGGGGGTCCTTCAGGGCGTCGCAGCGCTGCATCGCGCGCGTCACGTCGTGCTCCGCGTCAGACAGGGCGCCACGGCGCCGGTGCAGCTCGGCGCGCGCCACCAGCGCACGAACGAACAGGGGCGGGTGACAGTCGAGCGGCTCGGCGACCGCCAGCGCCGAGTCGAGCAACGCGGCCACCCGCTCGAACGGCCCGACCTGGCTCAGCCACGGCGCGAGCATCAGCGCCGCCGAGAGCGCGTGGTTCACCGCGTCTCCCGTCAGCGGGAAGGCCTGCAGCGAGCGCTGGTGCACCGCGAGCAGGTTCTCGGCTTCGTCGCGCAACATCTCGCGAAAGGCCGCGCCGAGGTGGCCGGGCGCTCCAGCCAGCCAGCTGCTCCCCGAACGAATGAAGTGGTGCGCGTGCCGCTCCCGCGCCGGGTCGAGCCTGGCGCCGAGGTGCTGCACCACGCGCTGTCGAAACCACTCGGGCACCGCGTACCGCAAGCGTCGCAGGCTCGGCGTTCGTTTCGAGGGCGGCGCGGTCTGCCGTCGAGTCACCACCACGCTCTTTGTCAGAAGCCGCTCCAGCGCTTCACTCGTCACCTGCGGGTCTTCGTGCGTCGCCACGGCGCCTGCCGCCTCGACGGTGAAGCCACCGTGAAACACCGAGAGCGCGCCGACGAGCGTCTGCTCGTCCGCATTCAGGCCGCTCCAGACTCGCTCGAAGGCGCGCGCGGCCGCGGGTGACGGGGTGCCGGTGAGGCCTTCGCCCTGCGCGAGCCGGAGCGCGAGCGTCTCGGGCCGAGACACCCGCAGCGCGTCGATGGCGACTCCCAGCTCGAGCGGGGTGCCGTCGAGGCGGCCGGCGATGGAGGCCAGGGCCTCGCGCGAGGCGACGCCAGCACCGAGCCCTCGCTCGAGCATCACCACCGCTTCGTCGACCGACAGCGGCGCGAGGCGGAGCACGCGCTCCTGAGGCAGCCCCACCGGCGCGGTAGCAGCGACCAGCACTCGCGAGGCCGCAGCCGTCGCGACCCGCCCGGCCAGACTCGCGAGCGCGGGAGAGACGTCGTCGAGCACCAGCACTGCGTCGGCCACGCAGGCGAGCGCCTTCGACAGGCCCGCGTCGGAGCGCGCGTCGGGAATGGTGACGCCCAGCGACTCCGCGAGTGCCTCGAGCGTCTGCTCCTCGGACCGGTTGGTGCACGCGACGAAGAAGACCTGGCGGCCGAGCGCCTGAGCCACCTCGCGCGCTGCGGTCGAGGTGCCCGAGCCGGGCGGCCCGACGATGGAGAAGAGGCCGGCGCGCTCACGCAGCTGCGCCTCGAGCCCCTGGAGCTGCGCGAGGCGAACGCTCGAGCCCGCTTCCCGCCTCGACACCGCCGGCCGCTCGGGCAGCGTCAGCTCCTCGAGGCGATCGATGGGCGGCGTGGGGACGAGCTGGGTGACGTAGCGCGCGAGCGCTCCGAGCAGCGTCGTCGACGAGGTGTTGCCGATGACACGCGTGATGCCGACGCTGAGGGCTTCGGCGGTGGGCCGCTGCGCAGGGTCGTCTGCCAGCGCCGCCATGAGCCGGTCGCAGAGCTCGCGGGGAAAGTCGGGGCAGCGCTCGGCCAGGTGCACCGGCCGTTCACCACGCTCCTTCGCGAGCGCGTGCCCGTGTGGAAAGGGTGGGGCTCCCGTGGCCAGCTCGTAGAGCACCGCGCCCAGCGCGAAGACGTCGACCTTCTCGTCGGCCCCGAGGTCGAGCTGTTGCTCGGCCGGCATGTACTGCACGTGGCCGATGATCTCCCTGCCAGCCCGCTGCTCGAGGCCGCGCGCGCGGGCGATGCCGAAGTCGGCCAGCTTCACGCCGCCGCTGCGGGTCAGCAGCACGTTCTCGGGCGACACGTCGCGGTGCACGAGCTCGAGCGGTCGGCCCTCGAGGTCGCACAGCCGATGCAGATGCGAGAGCGCCGCGCAGACCTCGGCGCCAATCTGCGCCACCACGGGCCAGGGCACCGGGCGCCCGCCAGCCGCCTGGAGGAGCGTGCGCAGCGAGCCGCCATCGGCGTACTCCATGACGACCAGCAGCTCGTCACCTTCTTCGAGCAGCTCGTACACCTGCACGATGTTGCGGTGCTCGAGGGTGGCGGCGAGGCGGGCCTCGACGAGCAGCAGCTCACGGAACCGGGGGCGCTGCGCCAGCTCGGGGTGCATGCGCTTGATGGCCACCCGCCGCACGAACCCGCCCGGACCCGTCAGCTGGGCCGCCAGGACTTCCGCCGTCGAGCCGCGACCCAATCGCCCGAGGAGTTCGTACCGACCCAGCCGCTGCATGCGAGAGCCGGCAGTGTCTCACATCGGGTCTGCGATGCCATCGACTCACGTGAGCCAGGGGGTTAAGCCACTCGTGTGGACGCCTCCGTCGCGCTCAGCAACGAGAACAACAAGGGCCGCCTGCTCGTCGTCGACGACCAGCGCAACATGCGCGCGACCACCGCGTTGCTCCTTCGGGCCGAGGGCTTCTCGGTCGACGAGGCCGGCGGTGGCGAGGAGGCGCTGGCGTTGCTCGCCCAGCGCTCGTACGACCTGTTGCTGACCGACCTGAAGATGGAGCCGATGGACGGGCTGGCGCTGCTGAAGAAGGCGCTCGAGAACGCCCCGTCGCTGCAGGTCATCGTGATGACGGCGTACGGCAGCATCGAGACGGCCGTCGAGGCCATCCGCTCCGGTGCGTACGACTACATCACCAAGCCGTTCAAAGACGGCGAGCTCGTCTACCGCGTGCAGAAGGCGCTCGAGCGCGCGCGCCTCATCAGCACCGTCGACACCTTCGCGGGTGAGTTCAAGGAGCGCCACGGCCTCACGGCGCTCGTCGGCAAGAGCGCCGCCATGCGCGACCTCACCACCCGCATCTCGCGCGTGGCCACCAGCGACGCGACGGTGCTCATCGAGGGCGAGTCGGGCACCGGTAAGGAGCTGGTCGCGCGCGCCATTCACGCGCTCTCCTCACGCAACAAGGCGCCCTTCGTTCCCGTCAACTGCGCCGCCATCACCGAAAGCCTGCTCGAGAGCGAGCTGTTCGGGCACGCGAAGGGTGCCTTCACCGGCGCCGTGAAGGCCCGTCGCGGGTTGTTCGAAGAGGCGCACGGC
Source organism: Archangiaceae bacterium (assembly GCA_016879935.1). Taxonomy (GTDB): domain Bacteria; phylum Myxococcota; class Myxococcia; order Myxococcales; family Myxococcaceae; genus Xiheimicrobium. The sequence continues at coordinate 15,400 of JAACJQ010000190.1, forward strand.
GGCTCGTTGTTCATCGACGAGGTGACCGAGACGAGCGGCGCGTTCCAGTCGAAGCTCCTGCGCGCGCTGCAGGAGCACGAGATTCGCCGCGTCGGTGAGAACACCAGCATCACCGTCGACGTGCGGGTGGTGGCGGCTTCGAATCGCGACATCGAGCTCGACGTGGCCGAGAAGCGCTTTCGGCAAGACCTCTTCTACCGGCTCGCCGTCGTCACGCTGAAGGTGCCTCCGCTGAGGGAGCGCCTCGAAGACGTGCCGCTGCTCGCGCAGCACTTTCTCGAGCGGGCCAACGCGCGCAATCGCCACCCGCGTCGCATCACCCAGGCGGCCGTCGAGCACCTGATGGGCTACGGCTTTCCCGGCAACGTGCGTGAGCTCGAGAACCTGGTCGAGCAGGCCGCCGCGCTGGCCGAGGGCGAAGACCTGCTCCCCGAAGACTTCCCGCTCAAGAAGGCCCGAGGGCCCGACGCGCCCGCCTCGCCGATTCCGTTCAGTCCTGCAGGTATCGTCACTCTTGCTGATGCGGTCACGGAGGCGGAGCGCCGCGCGATTCAAGTGGCCCTCGAACGCCTGCCTGATCTGGGGCGCGTGGCCGAGGTGTTGGGCGTCTCCACCACCACCTTGTGGCGGAAGATGAAGCGGTTGGGGCTCAAGACCTCGGGTGAGCCGCCGCCTGAAGCCAGCTGAGTCGACTGAAGTCAGCCGATCATTCGAAGTTGAATGACTCGACAAGGCTCTGATTTCAGACGGCTTTTGCAGGATTGAAAGGCGCCCCTTGCAGCCATGAAACCTGCCCTCCCATGGGAGTGAGCCTAAGCGCATGAATTCAGGCGAGAGTCGGCTTGGCATGACACTCGCTAAGGCTCCCTGTGGCTCGACGAATTCGAGGTTGAAGGAGGTTCCCCCCCACCACTTCAGCAGCCTCGTCGGGCTGGCAGTCTGAGAAGACCCGCGGCTCGGTACCTTCCTGGTACCGGGCCGCCTTCTTTTTCAGCGTCGTCGTCGGTTCCACGCGATGCTGGTCGCCGTGTCGCTCTGGTCGAAGAACCTGATCAGCCAATGGACGCGGGTGCGGAAGCAGGAGGTCTTCTTCCGCCAGTTCCACGCGCTCGTTCGTGCGGCGGTGCCGTTGCCGACGGCGTTCGTGCAGCTGCGGGCCTACGCCCCCGACGAGGCGTTCTCGCAGGGGCTCTCGCAGGTGGCGAAGCAGGTCGCGTCGGGGAAGACGCTCGGTGAAGCGCTGCGCTCGCAGCCGGCGCTGTTCGACGCTGATCAGCTCGAGCTCTTGTCGGCCGCGGAGCAGTCGGGCTCGCTCGACGTGGTGTTGGCGGCGCTCGCGAAGCACCTCGAAGAAGTTCGTCGGCTGCGGTGGAAGGCCTTCACCGCCTCCATCTGGCCGGCGTACCTGCTGGGCCTCGTCATCTTCCTCGCGCCGCTCGTTCGCGTCGGCAGCAGCGGCGTGAAGTCGATGAGCGGCGTCGGAGCCGCCTACCTCGCAGGGCTGATGCCCGGTCTGATGGTGGCACTCACCAGCCTCGTCGTGGTGGTGATGACGCCCGTGGTGGTCGCGGCGCTGAAGGCCGAGGTCGCGTGGGACGCGTTCGTGCTCCGGTTGCCAGGCGTGGGAGGCGCGTTGCGCTCGCTCGCCGCGTCGCGTGCGTTGCTGACCCTGGGCCTGAGTCTGTCGGCGGGGCTCGAGGTCGCGAGGGCCGTGCGCGTGGCCATCATGTCGACGTCGCGGCCGTCACTCATGGCGCAAGCCGAAGGCGCGGTCGCGAAGGTGCGCGCAGGCGGAACGCTCTTCGAGGCGCTCGCGTCGTTGCCGCTGTTCGACCGCAACACGCTCGGGCAGCTGGGCATCGCCGAGCACACGGGCACGCTCGACGACACGCTCAAACGCCTGGCGCCCGAGGTGCACGAAGAGACGATTCGCGCGGTGCGGGTGCTGGTGCTGGTGGTGGTCGCGCTCGTGGGCGCCCTCGCGCTCTTCGTGCTGGTGAGCACGCTGCTGGGCACCATCTTCGGGCCCATCAAGGCCTACTACGACCTCGCCGGTGCGCCGACGCAGTGAGCGTCACCTCGCTTCGAAGCGCTCCACCGACGGCAGCGGGAAGTTGGTGAGGTGCCCCTGGCCGACCTCGGTCGTGCGCTTCCAGTACAGCATGCCCACCTTGAGCGCCGCGCCACGCCCGCCCGGCAGCGCGCGAATCGCGAGCTCGATGGGGCGAATGACGGTGCGCACGACGGCCGGGGCGATGACCCACGCGTTCTTCGGCAGGTGCAGCGCATCGGCGAGCCGCGCGCCGACGAAGTGCCGGCACAGGGCGGCGGTGAACGAGACGTAGGGCTCGGGAGCGCCCCGGGCCTTCGCGCTGTCGAGGAGCGCGTGGGTGAGGCGGCGCGAGTCGTCGTCGGGCGGGGCCTGGGTGTCTTGAATGAGGCCCCAGATGGTGTCGGCCTCTTCGCGTGTGGCAGCGAGCAGCTCGTGGTCGACGCCCATCACCGCGCCGACGTGTCGCCACAGGTGCAGCACGTCGGTCTCTTCTTCTTTCGACACCGCGACGCCGAGCTGGCGCAGCCCGTCGACGAGCAACAACGAGAACAACAGAATCGTGCCGGCCATGTCGTACTGGTTGATGGGCAGGCCCCAGTCGGCGTGGCTCCACTTTGGAGAGCGGCTGAGGCCGACCCGAACGCGCGCGTGCATGAGCCGCACTTTCACCGTCGCTGCGAAGCCATCGCCGTGGCGCTCCATGCCGCGCGGGAGCGAGACCGCCTCGACGAACTTCGCCGTCTCTCCCAGGCGGCGTGAGGTGTCTTCGGTGAGGCGTGCCGAGAAGGCGAGCGGCTTGTTGCCGGCGGGGCTGCAGTAGCCGATCGCGAGCGACTTGAACGCCAGCGACAGCCCCGAGAGCAGCCCGTGGCGCAGCAGCAGCTCTCCGCCTTTGTCTCCGCGCGTACGGTCGACCCACATCGGCGTGGCCGAGACGGCGGCCTCGAATGCCTGCAGCGCGGGCGGGAGCGTCGACACGTCACCGTCGAGCAGCGCCTGCATCAACACGTCCTGCTCGGGCTTCGGGCGCGCGGCGAGCTCGATGACGGCGGCGTCGGCCAGCGGGTCTCCCTGCTCGAGGAAGTGCCCCATGCGGGTGACGCGGTGACGGCCGTACTTCTCGTTCGCGGCGTCGAGGTTCACGAAGCGCTTGGGCGACATGCCCGCACTCTACTCGTGGCGAACGACCGCGGTTCCCCGCCCGATGACGCAGTCGTTCGAGTCGTGGAGCTGAGCCTGATGAGTGTCAGCTCGGGAAGGAGCCGTCTTCCGTCGCGAGCGGTCGACGCGGGTCCAGGCGTCGAGCAGGGCAGGGCGTCGTCATCGTGAGGCTGCTCTTCGCGGCGAGGGATGCTGACCCAGAGCGTGTGGGGAGACCGCTCGTGGGCCCTCTCGCTCACTCGCGGTACAGCGTCTCCCACACGGGAAGGAACCGCGCGCCACCATCGGGCAGCCGCGGGCTTCCTCCACCTGCTTGCGTGGAGCCGTGGGGATCTCCGGCATCGGCGTTGGTGAAGAGGCGATGTGACGCTCCGTACGGCGGCGCGGCGACGTCGACGTTCGCGGGAGCGCCCGGCACCATCATCGTCGTGAACGCAGCGAGGTGGCCCGGGTGCTGCGGGTCTCGCTGATGCGTGAAGCCCCAGAAGCGGTCGCGAGGCGTGAGTGAGGGCTCGGCGAGCCAGGCCTGGTTCGTGTCGAGCGGCCCCGACAACATCACGACGCGCGCGACGCGACGGTTGAGCCCGATGAGTCCCGCGCTGCTGGCGCCATGCGAGATGCCCGAGATGACGATGGCGTCCCACCGGGGTTTGCCGTTCACGATGAACCAGCTCCAGTCGCCCTGCGGGTTCAGCGTGGCGAGGCGCTCGAGCATTCGCACCACGCGCACCTCGATGCTCTCGGACGGCTTCACGTCGATGACGGTGGTGCGGTCGACCCCATCGAACGCCTCGAGCCGGCAGCCGCCGATGTCGGCGCCGCAGTTCGCGACGCCGTAGTCCGAGAGGTAGCAGGGGCTGACGACGTGGTAGCCCCACGAGGCGAGCATCGCGTTGTGCGTGGTGGAGCCGCACGTCGTCGGAACACCCGCGCCGTGCAGGTAGACGACGAGCTGGCCACGCGGAGCCACGCGCGTGTCGAGCGCCGCGAGCTGCGTGGCGTCGACGCGGCCCGCATCGGGGTCGGCCGCCGACGGGCGGAACTGAAACTGGAAGAGCTGAGGCGAGGTGCGGTCGACGCGCGGAAAGCCGGCGTCCATCGTCGTCACGCCAGCGTCCACCCGACCCGCGTCGGTCATCGGTGGTCCCGAGTCCGACGTTCCCGCGTCGACTTCGACACTGGCGTCGACGGTCGCCGCGCCACCGCCGGTCATGCCGCCGCCAGTGCCAGCGCCGCCTGCAGCTCCTGCGATGCCTCCGCCCGTACCCGTCAGACCTCCGCCGAATGCGCCAGCGTCGGCCTCCATCACGGGAGCACCGCAACACCACAGACTCGCTGCGACGACGACGAGCGCTCGACGCACGGAGGTTCCCACTTTCGGTTGCGACGACGTCAGACCAGCAGGCCGAGCACCGACTCGAGCCACTCCTGCACCTGCTTGTTCGTCGGCAGCTGGTTGCGGTCGAGCGCCCAGGCGAACAGCGGCCCCGCGAACTCTCCGGCCGAGCGGTAGCGCTGCCGCAGGTCGGGCGCGAGGGCCTTCTGCAGCACCTGCGCGAGCGGCTTGTCGACGTAGTCGGGAATGCTGAGCTTCGCCTGGCGAATGAGCTGCATCATCTCCTGCTCGCTCGCGCCCTCTTTCTGGAACGGGTGGTAGCCGACGATGAGCTCGTGGAGCATCACGCCCACCGCCCACAGGTCGCTCGCGGGCCCAAGCGGCTCGCCGCGCGTCTGCTCAGGAGACAGGTACGAGAGCTTGCCCGCCGCGATGCCGTCACCGGGCCCGATGTCGATGTGGCCCGAGCTCGCGACGCCGAAGTCTCCGAGCTTCACCTCGCCCGCGCCCGAGAAGAAGACGTTCGCCGGGTTCACGTCGGAGTGCACCAGGCTGAGCGGTGTGCCCGTGCGCGTGGTGGCGGTGTGGAAGTACGCGAGCGCGCGCAGCACCTCGATGCACAGGTGCACGCCGATGCCGAGCGGGAATCCCTTCGTCTGCCGCTGGTGCGCGTCCATCACCTCGCGCAAGTCACCGCCGATGAGGAACTCCATGGCGATGTACGGGCGGCCGAACGCGTTGCCGACCTCCATCATGCGCACGAGGTTCGGGTGCGAGAGCAGGCCCATCAAGTCGGCCTCGTCGGCGAACTTGTCTTCGGGCATGCCCTTGCGCATCAGCTTCAGCGCGACGTTCAGCTGATCGCCCTTCTCGTCGACCGCCTCGGCCAGAAACACCTCGGCCATACCCCCCTGGCCCAGGCGCGAGCGGATGATGTAGCGGCCGAAGCGCCGGCTGGGCACCTCGACGGCCTGAACGGGCGAGCCAGCCATGAGAGAAACGCGCGCGGAGTGTAGCCACGGCCGCACGCGCCTTTCACGGGTTTCTGCGTGGAGAGTAGGGGTACACTCCATTTCTCGACTCGAGCCTTGTGTGACGTGTCTCACCTGCGGAACTCCGCTCCCACCTGATGCACAGGCCTGCCCTGCGTGCGGAACGCCAGTGGCTGCTGCTGCCATGCCCGCAGAGAAGGCGCAGGCGACGCCGGAGCCTCCGAAGCTGCATGTGTCGGGGCCCAGCACGGCGGTGAGCCAGCGCAACTCGGCCCGCAACCTGCCCCAGGTGGAAGACACGCGCGCGCTGTTGCCCATCGCGAGCGCCGAGAAGCTCGCGGGGCGCTATCAGCTCCGACAGAAGATCGGCGAAGGCGGCATGGGCACCGTCTTCATCGCGCACGACAGCGAGCTCGACCGTGAAGTCGCGGTGAAGATGCTGGCCTCGACGCTGGTGAACGACGCGGAGGTCGTCGAGCGGTTCGAGCGTGAAGCGAAGCTGACGGCCAGCCTCGACCACCCGAACATCGTGCCCATCTACGACGTCGGCCGGCACGAGAACCGGCCCTTCATCGTGATGAAGCTGCTGCAAGGAGACACGCTCGCGGGCGTGCTGCGGCAGAAGGGCGGGTTCACCAGCGACGAGACGCTCAAGCTGATGAAGCAGCTCGCGGCGGGGCTCGACTACATCCACCAGAAGGGGTTCATCCACCGCGACATCAAGGCGGGCAACATCTTCCTCTCGGCCGAGGGCCACGCGACGATTCTCGACTTCGGCATTCTGCGAAGCCGCAAGGCGAACGCGAGCCTCACCCGCACCGGCATGGTGATGGGCACGCCGCACTACATGGCGCCCGAGCAGGCGATGGGCCTCAAAGACGTCGACCACCGCGTCGACCTCTACGCGCTCGCGGTCGTGCTCTTCGAGTGTCTGACGGGCACGCTGCCGTTCGAGGCCGACAGCGAGCTGCGGTTGATTCAGATGCAGGCGCACTCGCCGCCGCCCGAGATTCTCGATCGCGCCCCGTGGATTCCGAAGGCCGTCGCCGACGTGGTGAAGAAGGCGCTCTCGAAGAAGCCCGACGACCGCTTCTACTCGGGGCAAGACCTGGTGAAGGCGCTCGAGCGCGCGTACCGCGACTCGGGTGGGCACCAGGCCGCGCCGAAGAGTCCTCCGCCTGCGGTCGCGACCATCACCGGCTCGGGCCTCAAGGTGCTCGAGAGTCTGTCGCCGAGCACGAGCTCTCCGCGGCTGCAGCCGGTGGTCGTGCCCGACCCTGCGCCGGTCGTGCCCGTTGGCCCGATGACGGGAGAGGTCGTCGCGAACGGCGTTCGCCCGAGCCGGCTCCCGATGGTGGTGTTGTCGATCATCTCCATCGTGGCGGTGGGCATCGCGTTGTGGCGGCCGTGGGAGACGAAGGTCGACCCGAAAGAGCCCGTCACCGTCATCGATGCAGGTGTTCCGGCGGTCGTGGTCGCGGTGGTCGATGCGGGCGATGACGATGCCGGCGCTGCGCTGGTCGAGACGGTGCTCGATGGTGGCGACGACGACGACGGCGACGCGGGTGTGCTGGTCGAGGCGGCAAGCGATGGTGGGCGGCCGACGTACGTCGCGGCGCCGAAACGAAAAGGAAAGCTGAACGTCATCACGATGCACGCGGGCGAGCCGTACTGGGCGCAGGTGAGCATCGATGGTGTGCCGCGCGGACGAACGCCGCTGCTCCTCGACTTGCCGGCGGGCCGATATCAGGTGCGCGTCGAGCGGCCGGGCTTTCGCATTCAGGAACGTCGGGTGCTCGTCGCTGCCGGTGGCAAGCCGGTGGTGGTGAAGATCGATCTCTCACCGTGAGACTCGCGCTCGTGTCGTTGCTCCTGGCTGGCTGTGGCGTCGGAGCGCCCGGCGCTCCGGTCTGGTTCGCGAACAGCTCGGGCCTGCGCATCACGCAGCAGGGTGGCTTCGTCAGACCGCCGAGCTCGTGGAGCACGTGCATCGCCTTGTCCGCTCCGAGCTCGGCCCGGCGCAGCTCGAGTACCTCGAGGGGCTTCGGCTCATCGCGCCCGACGGCAAGTGCGTGGCCGACGGCTGGAACTTCGTGGAGCTCGTCGTCACCGACTCGAACGGCACGCACACGTATCGAGACGAGAGCTGCATGAAGCCCGAGGTGGGGCAGTTGCCTGCGGGCGTGTGGGAACAGCTCGGCGCTCCGGGCGGCCCCGCCTGTCCCTGAGCGTCAACTCGCGAGCGACGCGCCGATGGCCAGGGCCGCGGGCAGCGCCTGAATGAAGAGAATCGACCTCTTCGCAGTGGCAGCTCCGTAGACGCCGGCGACGACGACGCACACCAGCACCGCGAGCCGCATCGGCATCGACGCCTGTACGAGCGCGAACGCGAGCAACGCCGCGAGGAGCCCGTTGTAGAGGCCCTGATTCGCCGCGAGCACCTTGCTGTCTTCAGCCTGCTGCGGCGTTCGACCGAACGTCTTCAGCCCGAACGGCGTCGTCCACAGGAACATCTCGAGCACCATGAAGCCGACGTGCGCGACGACGACGAACCCACAGAGGCCAACGGCGAGCATTTCCATGCGCGCACCGTAGCCTCGACCCGCATCGGCTGCGCGATGCCAGTTTGCTGCCCCTGCACCGGCCCTGGGCCCGATCTTGCTGGGTGCAGCTGATCATGAAGCGCGTGCCCTTCAGTGCCTTCTTCGTCCTCGCGGGGTTGATGCTGGTTCAGTCGGCGAGCGGGTTCTTCGTTCCCTCGCTCTACCGTGACGAGCAGGCGTGGATTCTCGCGGCCTGGCGGGGAAATGACGCCGTCACCGCCTTCGTGGCCGTGCCTGCGCTGGTGTTCGCGACGTGGCGTGCCCGGCAGGGCTCGACACGCTGGCTGCTGCTGGCGCTCGGCCTGCTCTGGTTCTGCTTCTACAACGACGCGTACTACCTCTTCGGCGCTGCGCTCGGCGTCTCGTTCCCGCTCTACGTGCTGCTGATGTTGACGTGCTCGGTGACGCTCATCGTGTCGTTCCATCGGGTCGACTCCACCCGCATCGCAGCGACGTTTGGGCCTCGTGTTCCCGCGCGCGTGTTGGGTGGAGCGCTCGTGCTCGTCGGTGCTCTGCTCGTCGTCGTCTGGTTCGCGCAGTGGGCCGCGTACGTGACGACGGGTAAGGTCGTGAACCTCACGCCCGACGCGATTCGGCTCATCGCGACGATGGACACGACGGTGATTGCGCCGACGCTCATCATCGGAGGCGCGCTGCTCTGGCGACGTCGGCCATGGGGCTTCGTCGTCGCGGTGCTCGGTGGCGTGCTGGGCGGCACGTACGCGCTCGTGTTGACCGCCTCGACCGTCGTCGGTCTTCGCGAGGGACTGCCCGGAATGGCAGAGCAGCTGCCGTTGTGGGTTGGCCTCGCGGCGGTGCTGCTCGCTGTGACGGCGGTGCTGTTGTGGAACGTCGATGAGTCAGCGTCGCCGCAGCAGACTTGAATCAGGCGAGCCCGCGGGCCCAGAGTCGGCGGCTCGATGAAGACGCTCGTGGTGGCTGCGGTGGTGTGTGTCGTCGGGTGCGGGGCTCCCGTGAGCCAGCAGGACGCAGGCGCGGCGGGTGGCTCGGCGTCGACGGCCGGAGGGAACGCCGTGGGCGGAGGCTCCATCGCAGGCGGAGCGTCGGGTGGCGGAGCAGCAGGCGGCATCATCGGAGGCGGCTCGGCTGGTGGTTCTGCGGCTGGTGGTTCGTCCGGCGGGATGAGCGCGGGCGGCTCGAGCGCAGGTGGTTCGAGCGCAGGTGGTTCCTCCGCAGGTGGCTCGGCCGGTGGCGCGGTGTCGACGAGCCGCGAGCTCTTCGTCGCGACGACGGGAAACGACATGAACCCGGGCACGATGGCCCAGCCGCTGCGCACCATCGCGAAGGCGGTGATGGTCGCGGGCTCCACGACCTCGACGACCATCTCTCTGCGCGCTGGCACGTGGACCGAGAAGGTTCACTTCACCGGCAACTCGTC
>JAACJQ010000023.1 GCA_016879935.1 Archangiaceae bacterium
CGTCTCGCCGAGGAAGCCCGTCTCGCCGAGGAAGCCCGTCTCGCCGAGGAAGCCCGTCTCGCCGAGGAAGCCCGTCTCGCCGAGGAAGCCCGCCTCGCTGAGGAAGCCCGTCTCGCTGAGGAAGCCCGTCTCGCTGAGGAAGCCCGTCTCGCTGAACAGGCGCGATTGGCAGAACAGGCTCGAGCCGCCGAAGCGGCAAGACTCGCCGAAGAAGAACGCGAACGAGAAGAAGAAGAAGCGCGCCTCCTCGCACGGCAGCACCGAGCCGAAGAAGAGGCCCGGCTTCAGGCCGCAGAAGCCGAGCGCATCGAGCTTGCTCAGCGCCGCGCTCAGCTCGAGGCGGAGGAGGAGGCGCAGCGTCAGGCGGCTGAAGACACTGCCCGTTTCCCCAGCGAGGCGCAGCGAAGGGCCGAAGAAGCTGCACGTGTCGCCGAGCAGGAGCGCCTCGCCGAGGAGCAGCGCCGACAGGAAGAGGCCACCCGCGTCGCCGAGGCGCGCCGCCTGTTGGCCGAAGAAGAGGCGAGAGAAGCCGAAGAAGCCCGCCTGGCCGAGCAGCAACGTGTGCAGCAGGAGGCTGCCCGGCTCGCCGAGGCTCGTCGATTGCTCGCGGAAGAGCAGGCTCGTGAGGCCGAAGAGGCTCGCCTTGCCGAGGAGCAGCGACTCGCCGAAGAGCGCGAAGAGGCCGAGCTGCTCGCCCGTGCTGCAGCTGCACGCGAAGAGCAGACCCGGCTCGCCCGTCTCAAGGCCGAGGCCGAAGCCATGGCGCGCGAAGCCGAAGAGCGCCGACGCCAGCCGACCGGCCAGACCTTCGTCGGTCCTTCTCCTGTCGCGCCCCGGCCCATGCAGGAGGCGGTCGGTGGCTCCCGGCCAGAGGACAAGGAGTTCCACGCTCGTCACCGCCAACAGCAGGATTTGCTCCGCGAGATGAACGAGGCGCTCAAGCGCTCCGTCTCCACTGCTCCCGACAGCGCGCCCACGCCCCCCGAGGTGCCGACCCGTCGCGGCGAAGAGAAGACCGACCCCAACTTCCGGCCGCCCGTCGCTCCGCCCCCGCCGTCTCGTCCCTCTGCGCCGCGCCCGCTCGTGCTCGGCCGTGATCAGAAGAACGAAGAGGCCGATCTCTGGAACATGGTCGAGCCCGCGAGCGGCTCGAGCCCCGCGCCCGGCAACTCGGCGTCGTTCGAAGAGGCCCTGCGTCGCGTCGATTCCAGCCTCGAGGCGCTCGTCGGGCAGCCCGCACCCAACCGGCAGGCGGCGCCCGTCGAGCCGATCATCGAGGCCGAGATCAGCACCACCACGCCAGTTCCTTCACGAGAGGACGCCGATCTGGGTGACCCCGCCGACCCTGCCGAGGCCGCACGCCTTCGTCGTCAACGCCTGCTCCGTCGCGCCATGGAGAGCCTCGGCACCGTGCCAGCGCCAGCGCCCTCGTCTCCTTCGGGCGTGGTTCCCGCGCCTCCCAGCTCGTCGCCGTCCGGCATCACCGCGCGACCGTCGTCGCCTTCGTCTGCGCGCCCGTCGTCGCCTCCCGCGCCTGCTCCGTCTCGGCCCTCGGGCGTCTCGAACGTGCCTGCTCCGACGCCTGCCGAGCAGCAGCTCGCCACGCAGATCGAACAGCGCGCAGAGCAGCTGAAGAAGAAGGATCACTTCGCCACCCTCGGGGTCACGCAGCAGGCCAATCGCGACCAGGTGAAGGCCGCGTTCCTCGGCCTCGCCAAGACGTTCCACCCTGATCGGCTGCCACCCTCGCTGCCGCACCTCGCCCAGAAGATGAGCGCGGTGTTCGAGTCGATTCGTGAGGCGTACGAGGTGCTCTACGACGACTCGCGCCGCATGGCGTACGTCGCCACTCAGGCCGCTGCGCGCTCTCAGGGCATCGCGTCGTCGCCGAGCGCCGCCGGTCAGAGCCAGGCGTCTGATCTGTTCAAGATGGGCGAGGTCTTCTTCAAGAAGCGCGACTACAAGCAGGCCGACGAGCACTTCGCCCGCGCGCACCTGCTCGACAAGGGCGCCGCCTCGCTGGCCGCGCAGGCCTGGGCCATCTACATGGACCCGACGCGCAAGGCCGAGGCCGCCAGCGCCCGCGCGATGATGCAGAAGGCGCTCACCATCGACGCCGCATGCGATCGTGCGCACTACCAGCTCGGCGTCATCGCACGCGTCGAAGGCGACATGGAGCGTGCCGAGAAGCACTTCCGTGAAGCGGTGCGCGTCAACCCGCGCCACCTCGAAGCCAGCCAGGAGCTTCGCCTCATCGAGATGCGCCGCAAGAAGGAGAAGGACGCTGCGGGCAAGAAGGGCGGCGGCCTGTTCGGCTGATCAGGCCGTGAGGAACGTCTCGAGCGCTTCCTGATCGGTGTCGGGCATCGAGGTGAACTCGACGCCCATACCGGCCGACTCGTTCGGGCCCGGGAACCGACGAACCCACGCGACCCGCGCCTGGGCTCGAATCACCCGGCCCTGCAACACCTGGAACTCGAGCGAGAGCGACTCTCCCGACTCGAGCAGCAGGTCGCTCTTGAGGAACGTGCCGCCCGTCGAGAGGTCGGCGCTCTCGAAGAACAGCTGCCCGACGCCCTGCGCATCACGGGCATGGAACTGCACGCTCAGGCTCTTGCGCTCGAACCGTCGCTGATCCGCGCTCATGATCAGCATTGGAAACGTTGACACTCCCCCGTGCAAGGCCAAACATTCCGCGACTTTTTCTCGTAGTGGCCGAAAGGGATGGATCCCGTGGCGAAGCAGCACCTGCTCCTGGTCGATGGTGACGCGAAGAGCCTTCGCGTGATGGAGGTGAGCCTGAAGAAGGCCGGCTTCCAGGTCACCACCGCAATTCACGGGAAAGACGCCCTCGAGAAGGTGCAGATCAGCCTGCCCGATCTCGTGCTCGCCGAGACGCGCATGCCCGAGATGGACGGGTTCGAGCTCTGCAAGGTGCTCAAGAGCGACGACCGCTTCCGTCACATTCCCTACGTCTTCCTGACCAGTCAGAAGGCGGTCGAGTCGAAGGTGAAGGGCCTCGAGACCGGCGCGGAGGACTACCTCACCAAGCCGATCTACATCAAAGAGGTCGTCACCCGCGTGAGGATGATTCTCACGAAGGTCGAGAAGGAGCGCTTCGAGAAGAAGGAGCAGCGCGCCGGCTTCTCGGGAAACCTCTCTGACATGGGCGTCGTCGATCTCGTGCAGACGTTCGAGATCGGCCGCAAGACCGGCACCATTCAGATCCTCGGAGAGCGGCAGGGCACGGTCTTCTTCAAAGAGGGCCGCGTCATCGACGCCGAGCTCGGGAGGCTGCGCGGCGAGAACGCGTTCTACCGAATGCTCAACACGTTCGAGGGCCAGTTCGAGGTCTCGTTCGCGCCCGTCGAGCGTGGTGAGCGCATCGAGGTCTCGACCCAGGGCCTGTTGATGGAGGGCATGCGCCGCCTCGACGAGTGGGGCCGCATGCTCGAGCAGCTGCCTCCGCTCGAGACGGTCTTCGAGCTCGATTACAGCTCGCTGGCCGATCGCCTCGCCGAGATCCCCGACGAGGTGAACGGGTTGCTGCGGCTCTTCGACGGGCGGCGCACGTTGCAGCGCGTGGTCGAAGACTCCGACTTCGAAGATCTCGCGGCCCTGGGCATCATCTCGAAGCTCTACTTCGAGGGGCTCATCAAGGAGGTCGGTGCGCCGTCGTCGAACACCGGCCCGCGCAAGCCGGGCATCGAAGAGTGGCTCAACACCGGCCCGAACCCGGTTGGCGCCGAACCTGCGCCCAAGCAGCCGAGCGTGACGCCGGCCGACACGCTCCCGCCGGCGGCGTCTGCCCTGGGCCCCGACACGGGCGTCGCCGAACAGGTCGCCCTCGCTGAACCCGATCTGCCGCCGCTGGGCGTCGAAGAGCCGGTGGAGTTGCCGCTCGACCTCGATCCGCTCCCGCCGCCTCCGGCCATTCCCCCGACTGCGAGCAGCCCGACGCCGCCGCCCATCGCGCCCGTCACCTCGTCGCCGTCTGGCGTGATGGCAGGCCCGGGCCCCAGCGTGACGCCCGCCACTCCGAAACCCCAGGTGCCGGTCGTTCACTTCGAGCCGCGCCCGCGTGTTCCCGGTCAGGCGCCGACGATGCCGGTGGTCGCTCCTCCCGAGACGAGCGCCGTCGCCACGCCGCCCGCTCCGTCGCAGTTCCTCGTCGAGAAGCCGCCCAGCGAACTCGAGCGAGCGCGGGCCTCGCTGGTCGACGCCTGGTCGAAGGTCGACACCGAGGGCATCGAAGGCTCGTCGACTTGGGCGCCGATGAGTGGGTGGAGCAAGCCTGCGCCTCAGCTCGCGCAGCCTGCCCCGGTTGCCGCGCCTGCGCCGGTCGCTCCGGTCGAGCCCGCGCGCGAGCCCGTCTTCGGAGGCGCCGCCAAGGAGCGCTTCACGTTGCCCCCGGTGCAGAAGCAGGCACCGGCGCAGCCGCCCATCACCACCGAGATTCCGGTGGAGCCGATCCTCGAGGCCGAGACCGAACTCGAGACGCCGCCGCATGCGATGCCCGTGCCGATGCCCGTGCCGGCCACGACGCCGCCGACGCCGCGCCCGGCCGCAGCCGTCGCGCCTGCACCGCGGCCTGCTCCCGCCGTCGCCGCGCCGCCGCCGCTGCCCTCGCTTCCTCCTGCTCCAGCACCTGCGTCTCCGCCCAAGCCCGCGGCGGCGCCGATGGTGGTGCCGACGGTTGGGCCGGCCGCGAAGGCGCCCGCTCCGGACCTCGAAGAGGCCTTCTTCGAAGACACCATCGGAACGAACTCCCAGCCGTTCACTGGTGAGAACCCGATTCCCCAGCGCTCGCGCGCGCTGCCCATCGTCATCGCCCTCGGCCTCGTGGTGGGCATCGTCGGCACCGTGATGGTGATGAACAGCGACGACCCCGTGCAGGCCGTCGACGCTGGCGCAGAGGTTGTGCCCGTCGTGACCGCCGAGCCGGTCGACGCCGGCGACCTCGAGCTCGATGCAGGCGTGCTGGTCGAGGTGACTCCGGTCGAGCCGACGCTGGTGGCTGGCCTCGATGCAGGGGTCGCTGTCGACGCGGGCGCCGAGGTGAAAGACGCAGGCGCCATCGACGCGGGCCTCGCGAAAGAAGCGGTCGATGCGGGCGCCGCGAAGGACGCCGGCGTCGACGCTGGCGCTCCCGTGAAAGACGCGGGAGTCGATGCAGGCGCCCCCGCGAAGGACGCTGGCGTCGATGCAGGCGCCCCCGTGAAGGACGCGGGCGTGGCTCCGAAAGACGCAGGGGTGACTCCCGTCGATGCGGGCGCTCCGGCGCTGGTCGCTGCGCCGAAAGATGGCGGAGCGGCGGTGGCTGCGTCCGACGTCTCACTCTCGGACGACGAGTTCGACAAGCTGATCGAAGACGGCAAGGCCGCCATCGTCGGCGAGAAGTGGGGCAAGGCCGTGGGCCTCTATCGCAAGGCCGTGAAGGATCGCCCGACCGACGTCGCCGCCCGGACCGGCCTCGGCATCAGCCTCGTGTTCTCCGAGACCGGGTTCAAAGAGGCGATTCCCCACCTCAAGGAGTCGACCAAGGCCGACCCGGCGAACGCCCGGGCGTGGCTCGCGCTCGGCATCGCGCTCCAGAACCTCGGGCGCGACGGCGAAGCCAAGGCCCCGTACCGCAAGTTCCTCGAGCTGAACCCCAAGGGCTCCCAGGCCGAAGAGGTGCGGCAGGCGCTCCAGGCCATTCCCTGACAGGCAACTGTTTGGTTGCTTTTTCCGGCGGATGGAGCTTGTTTCATGAGCAACCAGGAGGTTGCTCATGTCGAGCCCAGACGAGCTTCGGAAGACGGTGACGTTGAAGGCCACGCCTGAGCGGGTGTGGCGTGCGTTGAGCGATGCGCGTGAGTTCGGGTCGTGGTTCGGCGCTGCGTTCGAGAGCCCGTTCCTCGTCGGCGCCGTCGTCAAGGGAACGATTCAGCAGACCAGGGCCGATGCCCATGTGGCGTCGTTGCAGGCACCGTTCGTCGGCAAGCAGATGGTGATCGTGGTCGAGGCGATGGAGCCGTTGAAGCGCCTCGCCTTCCGCTGGCACCCGTACGAGCTGCGGGCCGACGAGTCGGCCATGACGGCTCCGATGACGCTGGTGACATTCGCACTTCGAGAGGTGCCCGAAGGCGTCGAGCTGACCATCACCGAGTCGGGGTTCTCGAAGCTGCCAGCCGATCGCCGCGCCCGCGCGTTCGTCGACAACGACGGTGGGTGGACGATGCAGTGCACGCTCGTGTCGAACTGGGTGGCCCGTGGCTGACGCGGCGCTCGAGCGATGGGTCGAAGCAGCTCCAGTCTTTGCAGCGCTGGGAGATGAGACGCGCTTGCGGCTGTTCGGCCGGCTCGTGAAAGACGGCCCGCTGTCGATCGCCGCCCTCGCGGCCGAAGCTGACGTGTCTCGACAGGCCGTCACGAAGCACCTCGAGGTGTTGTCGAACGCAGGCCTCGTGACCGGGTCCCGCGTGGGCCGTGAGACCTCGTGGACCGTCGAGGCCAGGGGCCTCTCCCGCTCGACGGCGTTGCTCGAGGCCATCTCCCGCCAGTGGGACTCGAGGCTCGAACGGCTGCGGGCGCTGGTCGAAGACGCCTGACCGGCGGGTGCTGGTGCTGGCGCTCCCGGTGACGCGCAGGTAGAGCCAGCGGCGTGCTGGTGCTGGGCATCGAGACCTCGTGTGACGAGACGGCGGCTGCGGTCGTGAAAGACGGCCGCGTCGCGCTCAGCGACGTCGTCTCGACGCAGATGGACATTCACCGTCGCTGGGGGGGCGTGGTGCCCGAGCTCGCGAGCCGCAATCACGTGCTCCAGGTGATGCCCGTCATCGACGAAGCGCTGAGCCGCGCGAACGTGACGTTGTCGCAGCTCGATGGGCTCGCGGTCACCAGCGGCCCCGGCTTGCAGGGCGCGTTGCTCGTCGGGTTGCAGGTCGCGAAGGCGCTCTCGATGGCGACGGGCCTGCCGCTCGTCGGCGTCAATCACCTCGAAGGGCACCTGCTCGCGATTCGGCTCGCGCCCGATGCGCCCGAGCCGCCGTTTCTCGGGCTCTGCGTCTCGGGCGGCCACACCACGCTCTACGACGTCAAGGCGTTCGGCTCGTACGCGCGCCTCGGCACCACGCGAGACGACGCGGCTGGCGAAGCATTCGACAAGGTCGCGCGGCTCCTCGGCCTGCCGTACCCCGGTGGCCTGCCCATCGACACACACGCGCAGACGGGCGATCGCGCGGCCATCAAGTTCCCCCGGGCGCTGCGCGGCGACGACGTGCTCGACTGGAGCTTCTCGGGCCTCAAGACCTCGGTGCTCACGCACGTGCAGACGCACGGCGTGCCGACCGGCCAGGCGCTGAACGACCTCTGCGCCTCGTTTCAGGAAGCTGTCGCAGACGCGCTGACGAAAAAGATGATTCTCGGCGCGAAGAAGGTCGGGGCGAAGACGCTGGTGCTCTGTGGTGGCGTGGCGGCGAACTCGCGGCTGCGTTCACTCGCCGAGGAGCGTGGCGCCGACGCAGGGCTGAACGTCTATCTGCCGCCGAAGCGGCTGTGCACGGACAACGGAGCGATGATCGCGGTCGCGGGCTACGAGACCTTTCGGCGAGGCGTCGCGCCGGGCTCGTTCCTGACGGCAGACGCGACGTGGCGGCTCGGAGGAGCGGTGGCGAATGGCTGACAGCCCGAAGGAGATGCTCAAGCGCCACGGTCTGCGCGCGAAGGAGAGCTGGGGGCAGAACTTCCTCTCTGACGAGGTGGTTCTCTCGCGCATCGTCGACGAGGCGATGCTGGTCGAGAGCGACGTCGTCATCGAGCTGGGGCCCGGCCTGGGGCACTTCACGCGCGCGCTGCTCGAGACGGGCTGCACGCTCATCGCCGTCGAGCGCGATCGCGACATGGTGAAGGTGCTGCAGGGCGAGAACCTCAAAGGGCTCACCCTGGTCGAGGGGAACGCCGCCGACATCGACTTCGCGAAGACGGCGAAGACCGATCAGGTGATCGTCGTCGGCAACCTGCCGTACCACCTGACCAGCACGATCCTCTTCGAGGTGCTCGACCAGGTCGATCACGTGCGGCGCGCGGTGTTCACGTTGCAGGCCGAAGTCGTCGAGCGCCTCTCTGCGAAGCCCGGCGGTCGTGACTACGGCCTGTTGTCGGTGCTCTTGAACCTGCGCTTCCACGTCGAGTCGGTGCTGTCGATTCCGTCGCATTTCTTCCACCCGCCGCCGAAGGTCGACAGCGCGGTGGTGCGGTTGTCTCGCCGCGAGAAGCCGCGCGCCGAGGTCGTCAGCGAGGCGCGGTTCCGCCAGGTGGTGAAGGCCGCGTTCGCGCAGCGGCGCAAGACGTTGTCGAACTCCATCGCGAGCGATCCGAAGCTGGTCGAGAAGTACGACCTCGACGCCGCGCTGGCGACGGCCGGTATCGATGGGAAACGCCGAGCCGAGACGCTGTCGGTCGAAGAGTTCGCGGCCATCGAGCGCGCGCTGGGTCCGGTGACGTGATCGTCTCGCTCGAGGTGCGGCTGTCGTTCTCCTGCGAGCACTGTGACTCCGGTGTGCCGGTGAACGGGCCGGTGCCGCTGGTGAAGTGCGCCCGCTGCATGGAGGTCACGCAGCTCACGGGCGAGTACGGGTGGGACCGGTTGATGCCGAAGAGCCTGTTCGTCACCGCCGTCACGCAGGGCAAGCCGGGCGAGACGACGCGCGTCGAGGCGAACGGGACGAAGGTGACGATCACCCACCGCTTCCCGAACTACCCTGGCTGTGGCGAGCCCCATGAGCCGCGGCGCACGAAGCTCGCGATCAGCAAGGGCAGGGCGTTGACCTGCAAGTGTGGTGTGTCGCTCGAGCTGCAGCCCGTGCCCGCAGCGTTCCTCGCCGTGCACCCGTGCATGCGTGGCTTCGTCGACGCAGAGACGTTCGAGGAGACCTCCGCTCCAGCGCGGGCCTCCAGCGGCCCCGTGGTGATGCAGTGCATGAAGTGTCAGGCGACGTTGCCCGTCGATGGAACGAAGCGGCTCGTCGAGTGCTCGTACTGCACCGCGCGCAACTACCTGCCTGACGATCTCTGGCTCGCGCTGCACCCGGCTCCGAAGCGGGAGTCGTGGTTCATGCTGCTCGACGGCGCCGACCTGCTCGACTCGCTCAGGATTTGACGGGCACGCCCCAGAACCAGCTGCCCTGGCCGAACGAGCCGACCGGGTACGTTCCGAACTCCCAGCGCCACGAAGCACCGAGCGGCTTCGTGAACTCGAGCAGCTCTTCCCGCGAGTAGCAGCGAAACGTGCTCACCGTTCCGTCCCAGCCTGACGCGAGCAGCGCGATGGGTGACAGCCACGTCCACGCAGCGCTCGACAGACGTGAGCTGCCCAGCGCCGGCTCGGCCATCAACGAAGGAATGCCCCACGGCACCATCGCGAGGAACGAGAGCGGGTTTCGAACCAGGCCTTCACTGATGAAGATGCCCGGCGCGTCCTTCGCCATGCCGACGAGCACCTGCTGCGCGAGCGCCGGCGGGAAATGGTGGAACGCGTTGATGATGACGCGGGCGCGGCCGGCTCCGAGCGAGGGCTCGATGTTCGTCGCGTCGACTGGCTCGGGGATGAACGAGATGCGCTCGGGGTACTTCTCCGACAACGCGCTCCACGACTCGGGGTGGGGCAGCAGATCGGTCAACGTGAACGTCGGCGGCTGATGCCCACGCGCCTGCAACGCGTCGATGAGCACGGCGGCGGGCTCACCAGCACCAGCGGCGATCTCGAGCACTTCGTGCGCTTTGCTGGCGTGCAGAAAATCGACGAACGGCTGCACGAGGCCGTCGAGCATGTGGCCCCAACGCAGGGTGCGGCTCAACGTCGAGATGATCGTCTTCTGAAGCGACTTCGGAACGAACGGCGCGTCGTTGAACTCGAACAGCTGCAGTCTCGGCAGGCTCACACCCGCACGATGACACGCCGTCAGTCCATCGGATGCAGCTTCTGGAGCGCGCGAATCACCTTCTCGCGTGGCAGCAGCTTCTTCGCCTTCACCGGCTCCGGCGGTGTCGGCTTCTTCGCGGTCGCCGTCGTCATCGCTCTCGCGCGCGCCAACACCTGAACCGGCACCTTCGTCTTCGCGCTCATCTCAGTAGCCCCGCTTCGCGGCGATGGTGCGCAGCAGGCCACCGTTCGACTCGAGGAACGCGCGGAACTCCGACTCCGGCAGCTTCATGCGCGACAACACGCCCGTGACCAGCTCGTCGAGCGGGCGCGGGTCGGCCTTCTTCAGCTCCATGGCGATCTTCAGCATCGCCACGCCAAAGAGCGGGCTCGCCTCGACCTCCTGTGGAACTGATGCCTGTTGCTCCAGCGTGACGACCTTCGCGGAACGTCCCGTCCCCTTGGGCATGGTCGTGACCATACGTGTAGGGTGCTGTACCGTCAACTAAATGCTGAAGATCACTCACGAAAACGAGGGTGCGCGAAAGGCGTACAGCGATCGCGAGGCCGATTTTCAGGCCTGCGAGATCGTGTAGGTGTTCATCACTCCTGGGAAAATCAGAGCAGGGCTTCGAGGCGCGAGACGGCCTCGGTCTGCTCGACCCAGCGGCGCGGGTGCTCGGCGAGGGGCGCCACGGCACTCAACGTTCCAGCCGAGAGCGAGAGCGTGAAGGCGGCACCGTTCGCGATGGAGACCGCCTTGATCTGCGTCTTCACCGCCTCGACTCCGAGGTCGTCGCGCAGCACCGACTGGAGCGCGCCGAACACGACGTTACCCAGCTCGACCAGCCCGCCGAGGTGCTCGGCCGGAAGCTCGTCGATGGTGGACTGGAGGGCGACGTCGACGCCGAGCCGTTCTTGCAGCTGCGAGCGCAGCCGCTCGAGCAACCGCCTCGCTTCGAGCTTCGTGGGTGGAGGACCCGCCGGCGCCGAGACCTGGCCGGCCGAGAGCAGGGCGACGTGGCCGCCGGCCGCGTGAACGGTCAACGCCGCGACCGCATCGGCCCGCACGTAGATGACGTCGCTCGAGCGGTCGTGCGGGCTGGTTCCTACGAGGTGGAGCAGCAGCGTCGTGCCGCGGCGCTGGTCGAAGAGAATGTCGATGATCTCTCCGGTGGCGTGAAAGCCGCTCGCGAGGTGCACCGAGACGACCGGCGGGCTGAGCGGCTCTCCACGGGCGGCGCGAACCTGGGCGGCGGCGAGCTCGGCGATGATGTCTTCGACGCTGCGGGCGGGCAGGGCGCGGATCAGCTTGCGTTCATCCGTCATCGTCGTCGCACCTTCGCGCATCACGCGATTCGTTGCGACGCCAGAGCGCTTGTGGTTGTGTGCCGCGTCACATTTCGAGGCGGGAAACCGGCCTCGCCGCAGTCTTCGGAGCCCGATTCGACCCATGAAGTTGGAGCACCGCTACATCGTGGTCGAGGGGCCCATTGGCGTCGGCAAGTCGTCGCTGACGAACATCGTGGCCGAGCGCTTCCAGGCCCGCCGGGTCATGGAGGTCGTCGAAGAGAACCCGTTCCTCGCGAGCTTCTACGGCGACCGCGCGAAGTACGCGTTTCAGACGCAGATGTTCTTCCTGCTCTCGCGCTTCAAGCAGCAGCAGGAGCTCTTCCAGCAGGATCTCTTCAGCGCCGTCACGGTGAGCGACTACCTCTTCGCCAAAGACCGCATCTTCGCGAACCTCACGCTGCAGGCCGACGAGCTGGCGCTGTACGAGCGCGTCTTCGAGGCGCTGCAGCCGCGCGTCACCAAGCCCGACCTCGTCATCTACCTGCAGGCGCGAATGGACGTGCTCCTCGCGCGCATCAAGAAGCGTGGCCGCGAGTTCGAGCGCAAGTTCGACCCCGACTACCTCGACGGCCTCTGCAAGGCCTACAACGACTTCTTCTTCCACTACACCGACACGCCGCTGCTGGTGGTGAACACGTCGGACATCGACTTCGTCAACAATCCCGCTGACCTGGAGGATCTCCTCTCGGTCATTCGGCAAACCCGGAAGGGAACGGTGCACTACCAGCCGTTGCCAAGCAGGAAGTAGGCGATAGAGAGTGGGTCATTCAACGGAGTGACGGCGACCTGGCGACAGGCGGCGCACCACCACCGGGAAGAGATTTCAGGACAACGAGATCTCGTGGAAGACGGGGCAGCGCGGCGCCCCGAGTCGAAGTTCGCCGCACCGACAGCGCCCAACCAGAAGCGCACATGGAGGTGAACCGTGAACAAGGTCACCATCCACACACTGAAGAAGCAGAAGAGTGCAGGTCAGAAGATCTGCATGGTCACCGCTTACGACGCGACGTTCGCGCGCATCCTCGATGAGGCTGGCGCCGACGTACTGCTGGTAGGCGATTCGCTGGGCATGGTCGTGCAGGGCAACGATTCGACGTTGCCGGTCACCATGGACCAGATGGTCTACCACTCGAAGGCCGTCACCCGCGGAGCGCAGCGCGCGCACGTGGTCGGCGATCTTCCCTTCATGAGCTACCAGAACTCGGTGGACGAGGCCGTGCGCAACGCGGGCCGCCTCATCTCCGAAGGCGGCGTGGGCTCGGTGAAGCTCGAAGGCGGCGCGGAGTTCTCCGACGTCATCTCGCGCATCGTGCGCGCTTCGATTCCGGTGATGGGCCACATCGGCCTGACGCCGCAGTCGGTGCACAAGATGGGCGGCTACGTGGTGCAGGGCCGCGACGAAGACACCGCGCGCAAGCTGGTCGAAGACGCGGTCGCGCTCGAGCAGGCCGGTTGCTACGCGCTGGTGCTCGAAGGCGTGCCGCTCGAGCTGGCGAAGACGATCACGAGCCGGCTCTCGATTCCCACCATCGGCATCGGCGCCGGCAAGCACTGCGATGGCCAGGTGCTCGTCTGTTACGACCTGCTGGGCCTCAACCCGCACTTCAAGCCGAAGTTCGTGAAGCGCTACGCCGAGGGCTACAAGACGGTGAGCGAGGCGGCGCAGGGCTTCTTCACCGAGGTGCGCGCCGGTGCGTTCCCCGATGAAGATCACTCGTTCCGCTCGACGACGATGCGGCTGGTGGCGTCGAACCCCGACGTGCAGCAGCAGCCCGAGACCCGCGAAGAGAAGAGCGGTGTCTATGGCGTGCCGGTCTGACGAAATCCCGGCGATCGGCTGGAAATTGCGCTCGAAGCGGCCTCACCGGTCGCTTGAAGTCCGAAATCCGGCCGATCGCATGGAAATGAGGCGCAGAAGCCGACGAGGCTATCGCGAGGCCACCAGCGTGTAGGTGAACGACCCGCGCGGACCACCGACGGCATCGAGGAAGCGGCGATACTCCGAAGGTGACATCGTCTGACAGCCGATCGACGACGGCGCCGACGAGTTGCCCTGATGAAAGAGCACGCCCGTGAGCCGATCGCCGCGACGCTCCGAAGCGCTGCGCTCGCCTTCGCTGTATGCTCCGTCGTGGTTCGAGTCGCGCCACCCTGGAATCGAACCCGAGCCGCCGAGCGTGCGCACGTGGAATGACGCCGCGCCTGCGTGCTCTCCGTTCGGCACCACCTGATAGTTGCCCGGCCGAATCATGCCGACGTCGCCGACACCATCGCCCGTGACATCGGGAGAGGCAGAGGAGCGCGACTGACCAGGGTACGTCGCTCCCGTGAACTCGTGCACGCGGCCGTTCGGCGTCAGCACGATGAAGCGATCGCGATACTCCCGTGCGGCTCCACCTTCGCCCGCACGAAGACCGAGCACCGTCGGCTGTCCATTCGGGCACACCTCGCCGCCGGCCCGACGAACCATCGACGCGTAGTAGTCGTAGCGCTGCCGCTCGTCGCCCGACGGCCTGCCGATGTCGACCGGCGCTGGACGATTCGGTTCGAAGTCCGATCCATTCCCCGGCCGCGTGGGCTCCGGCTCACGACGGTTGATCTGCTGACCCGCCGACGAGCGCAGCTTGCCCACCGTCTCAGGCCCGACCACGCCATCGGCTTCCGCGCCCGTCGCGCCCTGGAACTCGCGCACCGCCCGCTCCGTCGCGGGACCGAACTTGCCGTCTTCTTCCAACCGCCAGCCACGCGCGTTCAGCGCCCGCTGCAGCTCGGCCACGCCTTCACCACTGGCGCCACGCTTGAGAAACTCCCCATTCGCGGCCGCCGTGAGGCCGGGGCCAAGATCAGCAGAGGGCGTCGTCGTGCTGCGGGGAACGCGCTTCGAGATTGGAGCGACCATGAAAGGGTGTCGCCCGAAAAGGCCGCCGGAATTCCCTCCGAACTGTCAGGCCGATTGACGTCGCCCCAGCGCTTTCGGGCACCTGCGCCGGTCAGGATCGCTTGCGACGGCACGCCCACGGGTGCGATGGAGCCCGCGTGACGACTCCCCGGCTGCTGAAGACGCCCGACGAGGTGCGCTGGTTCGTGAAGGACCTGCGCCGTCGAGGCCAGAC
>JAACJQ010000191.1 GCA_016879935.1 Archangiaceae bacterium
GGTGACGGCGCCGTCTCGTACGCCGAGCTGGGCGCGTTCCTCGAGACGGCCAACGGCGCCATCGAGAACCCACGGCTGCGGCCCGAGTTCCTCACCATTCCGCCGCGCGGCAAGCCGGGCCTGCCCATCTCGGTGCTGTCGTGGCCGGGGCGAGGCGTCGAGACGTCGGTGAACGAGCACGCGTACCTCGAGCGCCTCAACGGAGAGCGGTTGCTCGACGTGCACTCGGGCGCGGGGCTCAAGGCGCTGCTCCATCTTCCCGCGGAACGGCCGCTCTTCTTCCGCTCGGCCGATGAGCAGCGCGAGTTCGAGCTGACGGCCGAGACGACGCAGGTGGCCTCGCTCGAGGTGATGACGCGCGGCCCGCGGCAGAAGGGCGCCGTCGACCGCGCGCTGGAGCGCCTCTTCTCGATGCCCTTCGATGCCGCCGTCGTCGAGCGCTACCAGGGCACGTGGCAGCCGCCGGAGCTCAAGGCGTTCGAGGTGCCGGGCGCGCCGAGGGCCGTGCTCACCGGCCGCAGCGTCGCCGCGTGGAGCAGCGCGGGTGGCCTCGCGCTCGCGGTGAGCGGCTTCGTCTTCGCCTGGCAGCAGCAGCGGGAGTCGGTCTCGCTCGACCAGCAGATGCGCGTGATGCGCAACACCCTCGTCTCGGTGGGCAACGGCCTGGGTGTCGGCGGGCTCGTCGTCGCCGGGCTCTCGGCCGCGGTGTGGACGGTGCTCACCACGCTCTTCGACTTGCCGCTCTTCAACCCGTCGGTGGGTTCTCCATGAGGTGCACGATGCGTCGTCTGGTTCTCGGGTCGTTGGTGGTGCTGCTGGCAGCGTGCGGTCAACTCAGCGAGGGCGCTGATGCAGGGGTGGTGGGTGGCCCCGGTGATGGCGGCGTGATGGTCGCTGATGCAGGTGGCCAGAGCGTCGACGCGGGCCCGGGCTGTACGCCCGCCAGCGAGCGCGCCGAGTGGAAGCTCAAGTTCGTGCTCGTCGTCGAACAGAGCGGCACCATGTGCATCGCCGACCCTCCGGGCTCGCAGGAGAGCAACGGGTTCTGTGAGCAGGCCGCGGCCACCAGCGGCTCTGGCGTCACCGTGCCTGCTCGTGTTCGCGCCATGAACGCGTTCCTGATGGCGCTTCGGAGCAGACCCGCGGCGTCGGTCGCCGTGGTTCCCTTCGAGACGAACCTCAAGGGGTTCTGGCCCGTCACCGCCTTCACCCGGCCAGACGATGCGCAGCTCCAGACGCGGGTGTGGTCGCTCCAGGCCGAGCTTGGCAAACACGCCAACCTGCAGCAGGCGCTCGAGCACGTGCGCACCCGAATCGAGCGCGACGCGCAGGGGCTCCCCGACGCCGAGCGCACGCGCACCCACTACGCCGTGGTGGTGCTCTCGACGGGAGTGCCTTCTCCCCGCTGCACTCGCAACGACCTGCTGACCCCCTTCGCGTCGGCGGCGCACCCCGAGCTGGTCTGGGCCGACACCGACACGGCGTACTGCAACCTCATCGACACCGAGATTCCGTCGTGGGAGCGAATCAGCAACTTCGTACCCGGCACCTCCATCAACCAGAACGGGGCGCTGTTCGACGTCGCAGACGCCTTGCGCGCCATGAAGGCCTGGTACGGCGTCAACGTCTCCATTCACACGCGACTGGTGCTCAGCGAGAGCAACGTCAGGAGGTGTGGCGCGCTCTGCGACGGCATGCTGACCAACGGGCTCAACCTGCAGGACTCGCGCGCGGTGGGCGGCTACGTGCTCTCCGAGCTGGCGCGCCGCACTGGCGGCTCCTTCGTCGACCCTGGAGAGCCGGCGAACCTCTCGCTGATGGACCTGGCGACGATGGAGCCGACGACGTTCTGCGCCGAGTGACGGCTACTCGAAGGACTTCACCTTCTGGGGCGTGAGCGACACGTCTTCGAAGGGCGTGCCGATGCCGGCCTGGCCCGCGTGGGTGTCACCCCAGCAGTAAACGGTGCCCGCGCTGGTGACGGCGCACGTCGTCTCGAAGCCGTTCGAGACCTGCACCGCGTCGGTCAACCCGGTGGCGGCGACGGGCAGCAACGAGCGCGTCTTCGTGGTGCCGTCTCCGTAGCGCTGCGGCCAGTCACCCCAGCACCACACCTTGCCGCCGGCCGTCGCGCAGCCGTTCGACATGCTGGTGACGCCGGTGTCGAGCCCGCGCACGTTCGCGGGCATGGGCTGCTGCGGGTCACCGAGGTCGGCGCCGGTGCCGAGGTTTCCGCCGCTCGGGTCGCCCCAACACTTCGCAGCGCCACCGACGATGCCGCAGGCCGTGCTGCGCGCGCGCACCAGCTCGGTGAGGCCGGCCACGTTCAGCAGGCGAGGGGGCGCGTCGGTGTCGAGCGCTCCACCAGCCGTCGGCAGCAGCGCGCCCCAGCAGCGCACCTGCCCATTCATCACGACACAGTTCGTCTTGCCCGACACCATGAGGTCGCTCGCGCCGGTGACGTAGGGAATCTTCAGCGGCGCCCAGCGGTCGGCGTTGATGGTGACGGGAGCGTCTTCGAGCTGGTCGTCGAGGTTGCTGCCCCAGCACCGCACGGTGCCGTCTTCGAGCAGCGCGCAGGTGTGGTCGGTGCCGACGCGCACCTTCTTCACGTTCGAGAGCGGCACTTCGAACGGCGCGAGCACGTTGTCTTGCGTGCCGTTGCCAATTTGCCCTTCGGAGTTGCGGCCCCAGCACAGCACCTTCTTCGCGCTCGTCAGCACACACACGTGCGAGTACGCGATGGAGATGTCGGTGACGTTGCTGACGCCTGCGACCTCGACCGGCTCGGGAATGTCCTTGAGCCAGGCGGGCGAACCGAAGTGGTACGCCATGCCGTCGCCGCCAGCCGTGTTGGTCGAGGCCTGGCCCCAGCACCGCACCGTGCCCGTCGTCGTCAGCGCACACGCGAAGCCGACGCCAACCTGCACCTTCTTCGCTTTGGCTTTGGCCAGCACCGGGTACGGGCTGCCGGCGTCGACCTCGCCCATCATCATCGGGTCGGGCATCGAGGCGGAGCAGGCAACGAGCGAGAGCGGCAGACCGACACGAACGAGCAATCGAAGGGACATCGAGAGTCTCCTGGAGACGACGGGCTGTGGTGAAGGGTCACCCGCGGCGAAATGTCGCGTAACGACCAGCAGGCCGGGCGAGAAGCGTTTCTGAAGGCCTTCAGGCCGCGGCGGGCGTCGGCACCTTCGTCTCTTTGCGGACGAAGGAGTCGACGACGAGCAGCCCCACGCCGATGACAATGGCGCTGTCGGCGATGTTGAAGGCCGGCCAGTACGCCTTGTCGAACCAGTGCGCCTCGATGAAATCGATGACGAAGCCGCGGGCGAGGCGGTCGATGTAGTTGCCGATGGCGCCACCCAGCACGAGCGGCAGGCCCCACTTCGCCCAGCGCTCCACCTTCGCGCCGGTGAGCTTCGAGAAGTAGTAGCCGATGAGCACCACCGCGCCGATGGAGACGAGGTGGAAGAGCGGGCCGCGCAGGTTCTCGGGCAGGTTGCGGAACAGGCCAAACGCGGCGCCCGGGTTCTCGGCGTAGCGGAAGCGGAAGAACGAGTCGGAGACCGTCACGGCCTCCTTCGGACGGAAGTGGTAGCTGTCCCAGCCGGCTTCGGGGGCCTTGCCGAAGAAGACGCCGACCTTGCTGTCAGCGCCCTCGAAGGCGAGCGACAACGCGTCGAGCGTCATGAACTTCGTGACCTGGTCGAGCACGATGACGCTGAGGGCCACCACGGCGAGGAAGACGTATTTCCGGTTCGGCATGCGGCCCGCCTCTCACCACGCCGGCCCCTGCGGGGCAAGCCGGGCTCCCTCAGTTGGGGCCGATGGCGATGAAGGTGATGTTCGAGGCGACGAAGGCGACGTTGCGAATGCCCGTCGTCGAGACGAAGCCGCTGGCCGAGATGCTGACGAAGTTGCAGGCATCGGCGCTGGGAGCTCCCGGGCCAACGGTGCAGAGCACGGTGGGCGTCGCGCTGAAGGGCCGCGTGAAGGTGATGGTCTGCGTCGTGGTGCCGCCGCCGGAGGCAGTGAAGCCGCTGCCCGTGATGCCGGTGTTCGTCACGGTGCCACGAATGATGCGCAGGTTCTCGTCGGCGCGCGGCGCAAAGGTGCTGCCCATGCGCACGTCACCGTTCGAGACGAGCGTGCCGCCGGTGATGGAGCCGGTCGCGTTGAGGGTGCCACCCGTCGAGAGCGAGCCGCCCGAGATGGAGCCGCTGGTGCTGATGTTGCCCGTGCCGGCGGCGAGGTTGCTCCCGACCGCGCCCACCTTCGCCTCGAGCCACTGCTTGAGCAGCGTGAAGTTGCCGTTCACGTCGTCGGCCTTCGCGGGCTGGTCGGCCACCATCGGCGTCAACGTCTGCGCGAAGGCGAAGGTGCCGACGACGAGCACGGCAGCGAGGAAGAGGCGGCTCCAGCGGGGGCGTGCGCGCGCGGCTTCGCCCGAACGGAGCCCCGCGAGAAAGGCGCTGCGCCAGCCGGTGACGACCTCGACGGGCACGCCGTGACGGGTGGCGAGCGTCTGGGCATCGACCTCCCCTGCGACGAGGGAAATCAACTCCGAGGTCGTGGCTTTCATGAACGGGCTCCTGATCAGCAGTGAGGCGGTGGGAAGAGACGGTTACAGCACCGACCGAAGCGCCTCGTCGATGAGCGTCGCGTCGGTCTCGGCCACCTTCGAGTCGCTCACCAGCGCGCGGGCTTGCGGCAGCACGGGGTGGTCGGGCAGCTGGTGCTCGAGCTCGTGCACGAAGCGGCGCACGCGGCTCACGTCACCTTTGAGCACGGCGACCTCGACGAGGTTGCCCAGCTGCGACGTGGCCAGCTCGGTCTGCCCGGCGGCCACGAGAATGTCCCACGCGAGCTCGTGCGCCTCGACGTCGTCGGCGTCCACGCGCAGCCGCTCGAGCGCGACGCCCAGCGCCTTGTCGAACGCGCCGTCGGCGAGGTGGCCGGCGATGAGGCCGCGGTCTCCCAGCCCGAAGTTCTGCGCCGCGGGCAACAGCATCGCGCCCGGCGTGTGTGGCCGCTCGGTGGGAAAGATGGGGCGGCCCACCATGGTGACGTCGGCGGCCGAGCGCTGCGGCGGCGTGAGCGCGACGAAGAAGGTGTCGTTGCCGACGGCTTCGCGTGGCAGCTCGACCGGCTCGGGCAACGTCGTCGTCGGGTCGGCGCTCGCCAGCGGGTGCTCTTCGCCCAGCAGCACCTTCGCCTTCTTGTTCGCAGGGTCGAGGTTCAGCGCCTGACGGAAGAGCACCTTCGCGCCCGCCGCGTCGCCAGAGAGCTGAAGAAAGACTCCCGCCTCGACGAGCGCGGCTGATCGCTGCGGACTCATGCCTGACACGCACCTACCCTCAATTCTGCGGTCGGCCAAGCCCCTGAAAGAAATCGGGAAGAGCCGAATTCGAGAATGAGATTGATCACTTCTGTCACCTCCCTGACACCTTGCCGCCATGACACGGAGAGGGAGTGTTCTGGGCGGTCTGGCGGCAGTGGTGGCGATGGGTTGCGGAGGCGTCTCGAGCACGGCCGACAGTGGCACCTCGATGCCGAAGCCTGGCTCGGTCGTCATCAACGAGCTGGCGGGCAGCGGTGGCGACTTCGTCGAGTTCTACAACCCCGGTGACAGCGCCTTCGAGCTGAGCGGCTTCGGCATCACCGACGCGGAGTCCGACGGCGGCGTTCGGTACGCGACGAGCCTCCGCTTTCCCACCGGCGCGCAGGTGCCCGCGAAGGGCTGGTTCACCGTCTTCCTCGAGACCGACTGCCCGGCGACCGTGTCTCCCTGCGTGCGCGGAGAGTTCGGCCTGTCGCAGGCGGGCGGCGACCTCGTGACGGTGCTCGACGCGAACAACGCGACGGTGGCGCAGCAGGCCTGGCCGCCGAACGCGGCGCCGTCGGGCTCGTCGTGGGCGCGCAAGACCGATGGCGCCGAGACGTTCGAGGTGCAGCGCCGCTCGCCCGGAGCCGCGAATGCGCCGTGAGCTGCTCGTCGTGCTCATCACCGCCTCGGCGTGTGGCGGCGCCTCGTCGGGCACCGACGCAGGCTCCGATGCCGGCACCACCTTCGTCGCCGACGCCAACGTTCCCCTCGGAGACGCCGGCACGCTCGTGGGCACGTTTCAACTCCTGCACACGGTCGGCGACGGCACGGCCGGCTCGGGCACTGCGTCGTTGTTCGGCAAGGTCTCCGATGGCCCCACGCCCGCGGCGCTCGTCTGGGAAAAGGCGCTCGACGAGGGCGAGTGTCAATTGATGACACCGCGCGTACCGTTCTGTGCGACGCCATGTGGCGGCTCGGCGGTGTGTGTCGAGAACGACGTCTGCCAGAGCTACCCCACGTCGAAGCCAGTCGGCGTCGTGCACGCGACCGGCCTCGTCGGCACCTCGGGCGCCCTGGAGTTCGACATGTCGCCCATCGTCAACGGCTACCAACCGCCGGCGGGCACCACCCTCGCGAAGCCGCCGTTCACCGACGGCACGGCCGTGACCCTCACCGCGGCGGGCAGCACCAGCATCATTCCCTTCACGCTCACGTCCTCGGGCGTCGCGGCCATCACGCTCACCGGCACCGCGCCGACGCTCGAGCGCAACCAACCGCTGACCCTGACGTGGACGGCGGGCGCCGCGAGCACGGCGGCGCGCATCAAGGTGAAGCTCGACATCAGCCACCACGGCGGCACCAAGGGCGAGATCCGCTGCGACACCGCCGATGATGGAACGCTCACGCTCTCTTCCACGATGGTGACGCGCCTGCTCGACCTGGGCGTCTCGGGTTACCCGACCGTCATCGTTCGCCGTGAGCGCGTGGGCTCGGCGCTGGTGCAGCAGGGCCGCGTCGACCTGCTCGTCGGCTCGGAGCAGGAGAAAGCCATCGTCATTCCCGGCCTCACCTCGTGCACCGACAACGCGCAGTGCACCCCGCCACAGACCTGCCAACCGGACCTGCGATGCCAGTGAAAGGAACACTCGTGAAGACGCTGATTCTCCTCTCTGCTGCGTGCCTTGCTTTCTCCTGCGGTCGCGTCGTCGTCGGTGACGAAGACGCGGGAGTGTCTGCCGGTGGGGGCACGAGCTCGACGGGTGGTGGCAATGCTGGCGGCGGCTCCGCGTCTGCAGGCGGTACCGCGCAGACCGTCGACGCGGGCTCGCTGCCGAAGTTCTCGTTCTTCGTCACCAGCCTCAAAGCGTTGCAGGACTTGAGCGGCAGTCAGTCGGGCTTCGGTGGCGACCTGCGCTTCGGAGAGACGGGCCCCGGCGCTGGCCTGCGCGGCGCAGACAAGCTGTGCGCGACGATTGCCGAGCGCTCCATGCCCGGCGCGAGCGCGAAGCCGTGGCGCGCGTTCCTCTCGGCCATCGACGACGGCAACGGCCAGGTGGTGCACGCCATCGACCGCGTCGGCAACGGCCCCTGGTACGACCGCCTCGGCCGCACCTTCGCGCTCTCGAAGGCCGACCTCATCAGCACGCGGCCCGTCGGCATCGACCCCGCCATCAAAGACGACTTCCCCAACGAAGACGGCGTGCCGAACCACCGGCCCGACCCGACGCAGGGGCAGGTCGACAACCCCGACACGCTCACGGGCAGCAACGCGCAGGGCCGGCTCTATTCGCAGACGGCGACGTGCCTCTCGTGGACGTCGGCGACCGGCAACCGCGCGCTCGAAGGCAAGCCGCGCGTCGGGCACTCGTGGCCGCGGTACGGCGGGCCGGGCGGCGGCGCGATGGACCCCGCGAACTGGATGTCGTCGCTCGACGAGTCGGGCTGCTCTCCGGGCGTGAACCTCATCGAGATGGGCCCGCCGATGGCGAACTCGACGACGGTGGGCTCTGGCGGCGGCTACGGCGGCTTCTACTGCTTCGCGCTGATTCCTTGAGGGCCTCCATGTTCCGGCGCGCGCTCTGGTGTCTGCTCCTCGTTGGGTGTTCTCAGGCGACGAATACGCCCGACGCTGGCGGCCGCGCGTGGGCGTGTGTGTCGACGGCGACGATGGCGCCCGACGACCTCGACGAAGTCGGCTGTCTGAACGACTTCACACAGCTCGCCTCGGTGCCCATCGACGCGACGATTCCCGGGGCGCGCTCGGTGAAGGTGGTGTTCGACACCGCCGACGGCACCCTGCACTTCCAGAACAGCACGCGCTTCACGGTGCACTACGACTGGGTGTCGACGCACCGCTCCGGCGGCAGCCTGCCCGTGGTGCCCTCGCGCGCGTCGTTCAACACCACCGAGTACTTCTCGCCCGAGCGCCGCTTCATTCTCGCGGCGGTGAGCTTCTACGAAGGGCCGGGCGTGTTCGCGCTCGAGTTCTCTCCGTACGACACGGCGTCGGCCGAGATGATGCGCACGCTCCATGAAGCGGTGCAGGCGCACGCGTACTTCGGCAGCGCGCTCGTGTTCCACCCGACGTCAGACGCGGTCGCGCTCGAGGCGAAGAAGCTGCCGGCGTCGGTCAAGCAGATGACGACTGATCAGCTCTTCGCGGGCATCGATTATCAGCCGCTGACGCTCGCGACGGGCGTGGGCCGGCTGCGCTTCACCACGGCGGCCGAGACCGAAGTGAACCCGCCCAGCAACCAGGACCTGCTCGTGCTCGACCAGGCGCCGAACGACATCTCGGTGGTGCGCGGGCTCATCACGCAGACGTTCCAGACGCCGCTGTCTCACATCAACGTGCTCTCGGCGAACCGCGGCACGCCGAACATGGGGCTCAAGAACGCGCTCACGAACGAGAAGCTCAAGGCGCTCGATGGAAAGCTCGTGAAGCTCACCGTCGGCGCGCTCGAGTGGAGCGTCGTCGAGGTCACCAGCGCCGAAGCCGAGGCCTTCTGGGCAGCGCACAAGCCGACGCCGGTGACGCTGCCGGCGTTCGACGTCACGAAGACGGCCGTCGTCGACGTCGAAGACTGCACGGTGCTGCCAACCGATGGTGGCTCGCTGCGTGAAGCCATCAAGGAGTCGGTGCGCGCGTACGGTGGCAAGGCTGCGCAGTATTCGGTGCTACGGAGAATTCCCAACGTGCCGGTGCGGCCCGCCATCGTGGTGCCCATGGCCGCGTACGACCAGTTCATGCGCAGCAATGGGTTGTACACGCTCGTCGACTCGTACCTCGCTGACGAGTCGTTCCGCACCGACGCACGCGTTCGCGTGACGAAGCTGAACGAGCTGCACACGGCCATCATGGCGGCGCCGGTCGACCAGACGTTGCAAGACACGATTCTGGCGCGCTCGAAGACGGCGAACTTCGCGGGCTCGAAGCTGCGCTTTCGCACCAGCACGAACTCGGAAGACCTCGACGGCTTTCCGTGCGCCGGCTGCTACGTCTCGCACACCGGCAACCCGACGAACTGGCCGACGGTGCTCGACGCGATTCGCGAGACGTGGGCCAGCACGTGGAGCTTCCGCACCTTCGAGGAGCGCAGCTTCTACGGCATCGACCACCACTCGGTCGGCATGGCGCTGCTCATTCACCGCAACTTCCCCGATGAAGAAGCGAACGGCGTGGCGGTGACGGCGAACCCGTTCGACGCGGCGGGCCTCGACCCCGCCTTCTATGTGAACGTGCAGGCGGGTGGAGACGCCGAGGTGGTGGCGCCTCCGGCCGGCGTGAAGAGCGACGAGCTGCTCTACTACTTCAGCCAGCCCAACCAGCCCGTCACCTACATCACGCACTCGAACCTGGTGGCGCCGAACACGACGGTGCTGTCGACGACGCAGACATACCAGCTGGGCCGCGCCCTCGACGCGATTCACACGTACTTCTCGAAGGCCTACGGGCCGGCGGCGGGCAACACCGGCTGGTACGCGATGGACGTGGAGTTCAAATTCGACGACGCCGACGCTCCGGGCCAACCTGCGACGTTGTGGGTGAAGCAGGCGCGGCCCTACCCGGGGCGGGGGAAGTGAATGGCAACCACGGCGACCGAGAACTTCGAACGGTTCGAGTACAAGTTCTGGGCGCCGCGCGAGTACGTCGAGTCGTCGCTGAAGGTGCTCGACGGCTTCATGGAGCAGGACGCCGTGGCCCTGCGCGCCGGCGCGACGCAGGTGAACACCTCGCTCTACTTCGACTCACGCCACTTCACGTTCTTGAACCAGCACGTCTCGGGCGCGCCCGACCGCATCAAGCTGCGCGTGCGGTACTACGGCGAGGCGCCGCGCGGAGAGTGCTTCTTCGAAATCAA
>JAACJQ010000192.1 GCA_016879935.1 Archangiaceae bacterium
CCTCGCGTACGAGATGGAAGACGGCTGGGTGGTGGTCGAGTTCAAGACCGACGAGTCCATCGACGAGTCACTCGGCAAGTACGAGGCGCAGACGCAGGCGTACATCGCGGCGATTCAGCGGGCGACGGGTCAGGCCGTGAGTGGGTTCATTCTTCGGGTGTGATCAGGCCGTCCACCGGCGCGTCACGAAGCGGGTCAGCTTCGGCAGCAGCGAGACGAAGTCGGTCTCTCCCGACAGCAACGCGCCGACGACGACGTCGTTCACGCCGCCGATGATGGCCTTTCGCACCAGCGCATCGTCTGAGGTGTGCGCGAACACGAGGTCGGCGAACTGACGGTTCACCGCTTCACGCGCGGCCAGCGCCTTCGGGCCCGCCGACAACACCTCGACGATGAAGGCACGCGCGACGAGCGGGTCTCTCGCCAGCGTCTCGAGGTACTGCCGCAGCTGCGCCTCGATGCGGTCCGCGCCTTCGGCCTGGTTGCCCTGTGCGACGAGCGCGTCGATGAGCAGCCCCGAGAGCTGCGCGTACGCCTGGAGGAAGCACGCCTCTTTGTCGGTGAAGAACGCGTAGAACGTCTTGCGAGACACGCCCGCGCGCTCGATGACCTGCGCGATGCTCGTCTCGGCGTACCCGTTGCGACCGACGAGCTGGGCCATGGCCAGCAGCAGCCGCCGCTCCTGGGTCTCTTTCGCGTCGGCGCGCGTCTTCGGCTTCGCCATGCGCCGCTCGAGCAGGGTCGTCTTCGTCATCGGCACTCCAGCCGGGCGGAGGACTTGACGCCCGCCACCCAGAAACAATAGTGTTTCTCAATTCGCGATTCGTCGTCCCGGAGGCACACGTGAAAGTCCAGGGTTCGCAACAGCGGGTGGTTACCACGGCGCAGGCGCCGGTGAGCAGCGCCGAGGCCTCTGCGACGGCAACGACCGAGCCGGTGAAAGCGGGCTGGGTGGCGAAGGGCGGCAAGGCAGCGCCCGTGACGGCGCCTGGGGCGAACGCCACCGAGACGCGCAACAAGGCCACCGCCGAGCAGTTCTTCGCGGCGTTCGGCAAGCGCGACCTCTCGACGGTCGAGCAGCACTACCGCCCCGACGCGAAGTTCAAAGACGACATGTTCACGCTCACGAAGCGCTCGAGCATCATGAAGATGTGGAACGGGTCTCCGCCGTTCAAGACCTTCAAGGCCGAGGTGCTCGAAGCGAAGGGCGACACGGTCAAGGCGAAGTGGACGTGCGACTACGTGATGTTCGGCAAGCAGGTGCACAACGAGATCGAGTCGACCCTGACGTTCGACGCGCAGGGGAAGATCGTCTCGCAGAACGAGCACTGGGACCGCACGAAGTGGATGTCGCAGGCGCTGCCGATGATTCCGAAGTTCCTGCAGGGCGCGGCCTACGCGGTGATGGGGCCGCTGCTGAGCATGAACCTCGGCGGGTGATCAGCGCCACGCACCAACGGGCCCGCTTTCGGCGACAATGAGGCATGCCCGGCCCGATTGGTGTCACCCCCACGCCGCTTCGACCCACGACGCCGGGAGTCACCGCTCCGAAGACGGTCGACGCCTCGTCCATCGACGTGAACGGCGCCGAGTTCAAGAAGCTGCCGCCGGCCTGGCAACAGGCCGTGCGCGACGCGAAGGCGTTCTCGGCGACGAACTTTGGCGGCATGGCGCCAGCGCCGAAGGTGCTCGTCACCGCCGCGGCCTCGAATGGTCAGGCGCCCGTGAGCGTCATCGTGCCTCCCAACGCTGCACCGCCGTTCAAGGTGCAGACGCACTACCACGGTGATGGCGCCCGCTCGCTCTCCGCCAACCCGGCAGCCGACGCCCTCGCGAAGCAGGTGAAGCGCGGAGACGCGACCGTGTTCGTGCTGCCAGAGGCCGCGAAGCCGGGCGCGCCCACCGACTGGACCAACGTTCGGCGCATCGGTGACACGACGAGCGAAGCCCTGACGGGAGCGGGCATCACGGGAGACGTCGGCCAGCAGACGCTCTCGGTGCACTCTGCTGGCGGCCGCGCGCTCATGTACGCGATGAAGAACGGCGAGCAGCTGAAGGCTGATCATCTCGTCATTCAAGACGCGCTCTTCGAGTCGAACTCGGGCCGCGGCGCGGCGACGTACCTCAAGCAGCACCTGCCCCAGGCGACGTCGGGCGTCGGTCGCATCACGCTGGTTCCTTCGACGGGCTCTGGCGCTGCGGGGCTCATGAAAGACCTCGACGAGCCGTCACTCACGCGAACGCAGGTGCTCACGCGGGAGCTCAAGGCTGCCGGGCGCTCCGTCGACGTGGTGAACGTGCCGTCGCACGACGACGCGGCGAAGCAGCTGCGGCCCTCGGCTCCCGCGCCCGACGGCTGGGTTCCCTGAGACGAGGACCGCAACCAAACCGCGCACCCAGGGTTGGAAGGCCCATGAGGCACATCATCATCGCCGCCCTGGTGCTGACCGCGTGTGGACCGCGCAACATGCTGCCGCCGCCCATCGACGCTGCCGACGCGGGCATCACCGTTCCCATCGATGGCGGCGTGACGTGCACCGTCGAGCTCGAGGCACAGATGACGGCGGCGCTCACCGCGGTGGCGACGACCGAGAGCTTCGTCGTCGAGCTGCGCCGCAGCTCCGATGACCGGGTGTTCCGCATGTCGCGCCCCGTTCCAGGCAAGACGACCATCACCGAGCGCTCGACGTTGCAGTCGGCGTCGACGGCGAAGCTCATCTCGGCCACCGTCATTCTCGACGTCATCGCCAACCCGGCGAGCTACCCCGGCGGCGGGCGCGTGAACGGCGTGGTGCTCACGCTCGACAGCCCGGTGCGTGACTTCCTGCCGGCGTGGAACCCACCTGCAACGAGCCGGCTCTCGTCCGCAACGCTCCGGCACCTGCTCAGCTTCACCTCGGGCCTCGAGCGCGAACACACCTGCATCAGCTCGCTCACCGCGCCCGACACCTGCGTCACCAACCTCGTCGACGCGAACCTGCCGGTGAACCGCGACGCGAACGAGGCGCGCACGTTCTTCTACAGCGGCTCGCATCTCTTCGTGGCGGCGCAGCTCGCGGTGCGGGCGTCGGGCCTGAGCGACTGGGGCGCGCTCTTCAAACGCTTCAAGGAGCTGCACGGTGTCTTCCAGACTCCGCTCGAGAGTCCCGGTCCGGCGTCGTTCGGCGTGGGCGCGTTCTTTCCGACCTCGGGGCCCGGCAACTCGCCGTCACCTGCGGGTGCGATGCGCTACACGGCCGGCGACTACCCACCG
>JAACJQ010000193.1 GCA_016879935.1 Archangiaceae bacterium
AGCCGTCGTCGTCGTTGTCGAGCTCGGGGCAGCCGTCTTCGTCTTCGAAGCCGTCGAGATCTTCTTTGGTGACGGGGCAGCGATCGGCTTCGTCGGGAACCCCGTCGTTGTCGGAGTCGGCCGTGGCGAAGGCGACGACCGGATCGACCCCGGCATCGACTGGCGTGGTGACGGTGATGACGACGCCGGCATCGACAGGTGCCACGCTCGCGTCGACGGGAGCAGGGCGAGGGGCGTTGGCCACGGGAGCGAGCACGCGTGCGATCGGAGAGCCGGCCTCCATCGCGAACTCAGGGCAGCCGTCGCGATCACGAATGCCGTTCTTCGTCTCGGGCTCGAACGGGCAGCGATCGTCGGCGTCGGAGACTCCGTCGAGATCGGCGTCGGTGGTGGCGGGATCTTCGACGACCCCCGGTTCTTCTTTCGGCTTCTCGTCCGTGGTCGAGCGCCGTGGAGCGAACGCGATGCGCGCGATGCCGCGAAGATCGGGCGTGCCTGCCGCGCCGAGGAAGCCTGTTCCACCCGCGACGCCAACGAGGAGCGTGTCGGCGATGAGGAAGTGCGCTCCGCCGAGCACCTCGAGGTTCATGCCGTTGGTGGCGAAGGCGTTGGCTCCGACGACCTGCATGCCGAACTGCGCTTCTGGGCCGAGGTAGAGGCGATCGCCGAGGAGCGAGACGCCGAACGCGAGGCCAGCCTGGGCTTCCGAGGCCGCGGTCATGCCGAGTGCGGGTGGACCGAGTGACGCGTACGAGCGAATGAGGAAGCCCGCGTCGAAGGTCCATCGCGCGACGCCGAACGCACCGGCCATGACGAGGCGCGGGCGGAAGCGCATTGCCGTGTCGGACTGGTGCGTGGCGGCGGCTCCGATGGGCACCCACGCGTCACCACCGAGGTGGAGCGAGAACGCGTCGGTCTCGGCCTGCCCGAAGAGGCGAACCATCACGCCGACGCGCGGGTCTCCGACGGCGATGCCTGAGATGGGGCCGACCTGACTGACGAGCTCCGTTCGGCCGCGCTCGAGGAAGGTGACGGGCACGGAGCCGCTGAGCACCACGCGATCGAAGAGCGAGCCGGCGAGATCGACGTGGCCGAGGAGCGCGTCGCTGATGATGGGACCGATCTCGGTGCGGCCGGTGGCGAGGCGTGGCACGAGCGGGTTGCGGGAGGAGTCGGCGGTGATTCCGACCGCGCCGTACCGCGTGCCCGAGTACCAGGGTCGATCGACGAGGAAGGTCCAGCTGCCGGCCGCAGGGCCGTCGTAGCGGTGAAGGCGAAAGCCACGCTCCTGGGCCCAGGCGGGAGCGGAACAGACGAGCACCGCGAGCAGCGTGCGAAGCAGGGCGGGAAAACGGCGCGACCGCATGAAGCGCCGAAGATAGGCCAGCCGATCGTTCAGGGCGTGGGGAATTGCACTGTCAGTGGCGCATGACAGCGGGACTGAAACACGGCGGGGTGATGAGCGAACCCACCACCCGCGCCGAGATGATTCAGGAGCAGCGATCGAAGATCACGGCCGCGACCACGACGGCCACGCAGACGCCAAGCGCGAGCAACAGCCTGGCTCCGTCCCACTGCTGGTGGGTTGGTTGAGACATGAGAGACCTCAGCCCATCGCGAAGAGGCGATGGAGCGGATGAAGAGAACCACTTCGACTCGGGCTTCAGGTCGACGCGGGAGGTCCCTGCGCAGGTGTCGCGATGAGGTGCGCTCGGGTTCGTCTTGCTCGTGCGCCATCGAGCAGTGGAGCGTCGATGAAGACCGTTTCGACGCGCTTCCATTCGGCGGTGCGAGTCGCGTGAGCCCACTCCGTCGATGCGTGAGCGGGCGGCGCAAGGGGAACGACCCCACCGAGCTCGAGCCGTGGGGTGTTGGTTTGCGCCGGCAGCGCGTGAAGGAGCGTCGCTTTGCCGAGCGAGGCGCGCTCCGAGAACTGGGTCGGAACGTCGGTCGGCGATGAACCGAGCGCGACCAGCAGCGAAGCCGCAATGGCGAACACACGCTGGTGGAAGGTCAGCACCGAACCGGTCACTACGAACGACGCAGCAGTCACGCTCGCGAAATGTTTCTCTACGGCACTGGGCTTTTGCAGATCTTCGGCTTGTGGAGCACCTCACTGGGCGTGCACCCAAGACTCTCAGGGCTATCGCTGTGAGCCGCCTTCATATTCGGGCACACGGTCTTTCGCACCGCGCAGCCGCCCCAGGCGTCCTTCGAGTAGTCGGCGAACTCGACGATGCGACAACCCTCGGCGCGGCTGACCACGAAGGAGTCGAACACCGCAGGCGTTCCTTCGATCGTGGTGAACGCTGAGACGAGGTGGGCGGGAGAACACGACTGAAACGCCGCTTCGAGGCACTTCTCGTCAGCGCACTCTTTGAACTTCACCTTCTCCTGGCGCTTGAACGCGGCAACCTGGCGAGGGCCGGGCTCGTTCAAGCCGCGACGATCGCGCGCGGTCGCAGGGAGTGACGCCAACAGGAGAACCAGACCGAAGCAGCGCATGCGGCGCACGCTCTCAGAGTAATCCCCGCATGGCCAGTCAGGGCGCCGACCCGACGTTGACGTACAGTGGCGGCCGTGAAGCGCGGCTCCCTCGTCCTCATGTTGCTCAGCGTCTCGACGAGCGCGATGGCGCCTCCCGCTGGCCGCTCCCCTGAGAGAGGATGCGAACTCAGACCGACAGTCATTCGTACAGGAGTTGGCACAGGTGACGTGCAAGAGACGCGGCCAGTGGAAATGGGAAGCGGGCGGCCAGAGACTCAGGACGTTGGGGGCGGAGACGTTCGACTACGACGGGCGAGGGTGGCTGGCCTCGGTGACGACGCCGCAAGGCGTGCGGCAGTACAGCTATGACGGCCGCGGCAACCGACTGACGGAAAGGGTGACAGGCAACGCGGCTGGAGAGCGCCGCTTCTCTTACGACTCAGCCGACAGACTCGTCGCGACACAGGAGTGGGACGGGCACATCGAAGCGTGGGCCCTCCATGGAGACGGCGCGAAGGCGCAGGAGAAGCAGTGGCCCGCCGGCACGGCCTTCAACCAGCCCTTCAACTTCGCCACCGCCAACCCCGTGGTGACGAAGAATTACACGTACAGGCCTGACGGCACGCTGGAATCCGTCACCAACGCCCTCAATGGCGTCGTTGAAGTTGGGTACACGCACGACAGCAACGGCCAGGTGACACAGCGGACAGTGGGCGGCGTCAGCACCACCTATGGCTGGGATGTCGACGGGCGTCTCGTCACCGCCAACTCGAGCGGCCCGGGCCTGCCAACGCTGGTGGCGGAGTACGAGTACGACGGCCTCGGCATGCGGAGACGGGCGCAGGTGGCCATCACTCCCATCAACGGCCCGCCTGTCACCACCATTCACAACTGGAAGTGGCGTGGTGCCGACGGAGAAGACGAAGTCGAAGAAGACGGCAACGTCACCACTTTCGTCGCTGGCTTTCGAGTCGGAGACGGCATCAACGTCTTCAGTCACGACGGCCTCGGCAGCGTCGTCGCGCAGTCCGACAGTGGCAGCACCAACGAGGCGCAGTTCTCGACCTGGGGTACTCGCACCGCGTTGGCTACCAACTTCGGGCCCCTCGCGTCGTCGGCTGGCTTCACTGGCCATCGCACCGAATCAGCTCTTGCGCTGACTTACGCCAGGCGGCGCTGGCTCGACTCCTCCACCGGCACCTGGCTGAGTCACGAACTCGGCCCAGCCAGCTACCTCCAGAATCCGAACGAGCTGAACCCCTGGCAGTACGCCGCCGGTAACCCAACTCGGTACACCGACCCTGACGGCCGACGACCACCAACTCTCGAAGAAGAAGGCGAACTCAACGAGATGGAGCAGGTGGTTGACGAGCTGAGGACGGAGCGGGCGAAGCTCTCGGGCTGGCGTCAAGCGCTTGCGGGGATCGGGAACGACGGACTTGAGCTCGTCGAGCGGAACCTCAATCAGCGAAGGGATGCGATCGCGCTCGCTGAGGATTGCTGGGGGAGCGATTGCCAGCCACAGCCGGTCGTTTTCGGTGCACTGGGCCAAGCGAATGCAGAGGGCGGCAACAGTCCATTCGGCTTCGTGTTCGATGGCGAGGGCTTCCTCTATCTGATCACGCAAGAGGGCGTGACCGTCAACCAACTGCCTCTGTTTCCGAACTGGCACGGGTACGACATTCACGACCAAGTTGCCTCCGGTGACCGCGGGGCAATGGAGAACGTCGACCGAGCGCTCAACGTACTCAATGCGCTCAAGGGCGGCAGGCTCACCGCTCGACGGCCCGGTACCAGAGGCAAGAGCACGTTCGCTCCGGCACGAACTGCTGCGACAGCCCGAGCAGTGAAGAAGTTCCTCGGGATTGGAGCCAAGCCGCCAACACAACCGAGCAATCCATTCGCTAGCAAGCCTCCAGACTCGCCCATCTACACGCCATACGACCCAAGGCTTCCGGGGCGGCCCGATCCCGCTAGAACGATTGACAGCCGCGGCTTCGTAAATCCTGGCGACTTCAACGCCGAGGGCTTCCCAAGAGACAATCTGGAGTTCTGGCGACTGTGGCGTATTCGATTCCCAGAGACGATCAGCCCTTCGAATGCCTACCGGCTAGACAA
Organism: Archangiaceae bacterium; assembly: GCA_016879935.1. GTDB lineage: Bacteria > Myxococcota > Myxococcia > Myxococcales > Myxococcaceae > Xiheimicrobium. The sequence goes on from JAACJQ010000193.1 coordinate 4,606, forward strand.
GGTCGGTGTTTCGCCCGTAGTAGATGCCACTTGGGCTAAGTACTTCCTGAGCACGCTGGCAACAGGGGTCAGACATTGGTGCATCACCACATTGTTGAGTTTCCAAGGTGGCCAACGGGGGCCTTCTACGATGCCAGTTCCGAGTGGTGGGCATCCAGGCTCTGGAGGGGCAATTCATGGAATCCCGTGATAATCTTGAGCGCTTTCGTAGTGCCTACTCCGATTGGTGTGACCGAGCGTTTAAGAGCGCTCCAGATCCATCCTTCGGTGAGTCTGCTCAGCTCCAGAAGTCAGGGGTCAGTGGCAGAGAAATCAAGAACATGGAGAATGCCATGGGATGCAGGTTTCCCTTGGATTTCAGTGCGTTTCTCGCAACGACGAGAGCGGAGGCATGGCTTCTGCCGCCCAATGTCATTCTCCTTCAGTTCGACTTGCCGTCTCTGCTCTGGATCCAACCGGCAGACTTCATCCCAATTGGACTCTTGGAGAACCAAGGCATCACGCTCGGGTTCGACAAGGTGGACAAGACTCAGCCAGAGCTTCCGATCCACGCGCTCGACGAGAAGCGCCAGTTAACTCGCGTTGTTTGCTCTTCCTTCTCGAAGTTTCTCGCGGCGCTAGCCCTGATGATGGAAACGCTCGATCCTCTTCGGCCCGATCTTGTCTCTGCAACCCTTCTCGCTCAGCTCAGAGACCTTGACCCTTCGGGTATTGGAGCAGCCGGCCTGCCAATCTGGTCGCGAATTCTGGCGAGGAAAGGGAATGCTCCGTGACGTCGTTCGCAGAACGACCGAACGTCTGCGAGGGCAGTGATCGAGGAAGCGCGAACAGACGTTGCCTCGCCCGGCCCTTCGGGCGCACGCCCTGTGCTGACAAGTCTCGTGGGGCTCCCCAGGGCGGCCGCGTGAGGGCGACCAGGCCGGCCGCGATGGCGCGGCCCTGTGACGCGGAACGCGCCGGTGGAGAACGCGAGGCCGGGCACACGCCAGGTGGTGCTGAAAACGCAGCACCTCCTCTACTACCGGGTGAATGAGAAGGACGGCTTCGTCGAGGTGATGCGGGTGTGGCACTCGAGTCGAGGCCGGAAGCCGAAGCTGTGTCGTTGGTGAAGCGCGTGGGCGGAGGGTGTCCAGCGGGCGAGCGTAGAGTCGTTGACGTGAAGCGCGCCACGACACTCGTACTGGTGATGCTCGCGATGGTCGCGAGCGGGGCCGTCGACGCGCGGGTGCTTGCGGCCCCGATTGTAGTGGACGAGCAAACACAAACAGACGGCTCCGTTCCCCAGCTGGTCGAAGTGCAGCAGCACGCTGGCTCGACGACGAGAATCACGACCACGCAGTACAACGGCAACCAGGCCAACCTCGTCGATGTCATCGATGGACTCTGGCACCAGGTCATCACCCGCGACTGGGACGGGCAGGGACGCCCCACGCTGGCGCGCGAGACGTGGAACGCAGGCTCGAGTCAGTACTCCTACGAAACCGTCACGACATGGGCGACGTCGGGGCGCACGGCCAACGTCAACCACACCTGGAGTCCTGGCGTGGCTCCGACGGGAGAGCACTGGGAGTACGACGGCCTTGGCAACGCGCTGCTCCACCGAGTGGGAGTGGTGGAAGACAGATGGGTGCGCGACGGGCTTGGACGACTGAAGGAAGTCGACACGGCCGAAGAGCCGGTGCGCACCTTCGAGTACGGCACCGACGGGCGCCTCAAGTTGGAGAAGTTCGGCGCCGAGGAGACGAAGTACGGGTACAACGTTCGAGGGCTCGTCTCCCACGTCTCGAGCCCGGATCTGCGGCTGACTGAGACTGGGTACGAGTTTGAGGTACCCGGCGCGACGGCCGGCAGAAGTCTTCCGACGAGTCAGCGCCTGTCTTCGTCAACGGCGTCCGAGTCGACGACGACAGAGACGGAGTACGACGAGCTCGGCCGGCCGACAGTCATTCGCACAGGTGTCGGCACGTCGGACGTAGCGACGACGACGCGGGTCTACGGGCCACGAGGTGAGTTGCGCGAAGTAGTGCTGCCCGGCGGGTTGCGCTGGACGTACGGCTATGACGACCTGCTGCGCCTGACGTCCATCACGCCACCCGCGAATTCGTCTCGGCAAGTCGAAAGCTTCGAGTGGAAAGACGGGCTTGGGAGAATGACGAGTCACTCGTCAGGAAGCACGTGGCTGTACTCGTACGGGTCGGGAGAGACGACGGAGACGACTCCCAACGGAGAGAGACGCAAGACGTTGGTGGATGGGCGAGGGCGGGCGGCGGCCGTGCAGTACTTCCCTGTGCCAGGCAACGCCCCGGGCATCACCGGCAAGACGCTTCGCTGGGACGGCTGGGACGCGCTGGTCGGCATCGACGAGACGCGTAGCGCCGGCCCGGTGGAGACGCAGGCATTCACCTACGACCCCTCGCACAGACTGACGGAGGTGGTCCGAGGGCTGGCGCTCACTGCTTCGCGCGTCAGGTACACCTACAATGCGCCAACAAGACAGCCCTCGTTGAAGAACAGCCTGGGCTACGGCTACGACGCCCTCGGGCGTCTCTCGAGTGTCACCGCTCCGTGGGGCGTGACGGGGGTTACGTGGGAAGCGGGCGGCCAGCGACTCAAGACGTTGGGGGCGGAGACGTTCGACTACGACGGGCGAGGCTGGCTGAAGTCGGTGACGACACCGCAAGGCGTGCGGAGGTACGACTATGACGGCCGAGGCAACCGGCTGACAGAGACGATGACGGGCAGCACCGTTGCTGTGCGGCAGTTCTCCTACGACTCGGCCGACAGACTTGTCGCGACGCAGGAGTGGGACGGGCACATCGAAGCGTGGGTCCTCCACGGCGACGGGGCGAAGCAGCAGGAGCTGCAGTGGCCTGCCGGCACGCCTTTCAGCCGGCCCTTCGACTTCGCCACCGCCAACCCCGCCGTGACGAAGAATTACACGTACAGGACTGACGGCACCCTGCAGTCCGTGACAGACGCCGTCAGCAACTTCGTCGAAGTTGGGTACACGCATGACAACAACGGCCAGGTGACGCAGCGGACGGTGGGCGGCGTCAGCACCACCTACGGCTGGGATGTCGACGGACGTCTCGTCACCGCCAACTCGAGTCGCCCGGGGTTGCCAACGCTTGCAGCCACGTACCAGTACGACGGCCTCGGCATGCGTCGACGGGCGCAGGTGGCCATCACTCCCACCAATGGGCCGCCCGTCAGCACCATTCGGGACTGGACGTGGGGTGGGGCGGACGGTGAAGACGAAGTCGAAGAAGACGGCAACGTCACTACCTTCGTCGCTGGCTACCGAGTCGGAGACGGCATCAACGTCTTCAGTCACGACGGCATCGGCAGCGTCGTCGCGCAGGATGACGGGGCCAACACCAACGAGGCCCAGTTCTCGACGTGGGGCACCCGGACTGCACTGGGCACCAACTTCGGGCCTCTCGCGTCGTCGGCTGGCTTCACTGGCCACCGCGTGGAGGACGCACTCGGCCTCTCCTACGCCAAGCGAAGGTGGCTCGACTCCTCCACCGGTGCCTGGCTTAGCCGCGATGACGTCGGCGCAGCCAGCTACCTCCAGAGCCCCAACGAGCTGAACCCCTGGCAGTACGCCGCTGGCAACCCGACTCGCTTCACCGACCCAGACGGGCGTGGAGTCCCAGTGCTGCCCACCGTTGGTCCTCCGCCGAACTTCCTCTTCTGCTTGGGGCTCAGTGAGACCCAGTGTCGCCGAGAGCGTGAGGGTGCGGCCCTGTCTGCGGTGCAGGCTGCAGCCGGACTCGATTGTGTGTTGACGAAGTGTGCGGTCACTGGAGCAGCTCTGCGGCTCGGCGGAGTTGGATTCACGGCTGCCTACTTCGCTGGGGTGAAGGGCCATCGTGAGGACGGGACTCTCATCGAGAGCATTCCGGATCCGGTCACCGCCACCATCGATGGCGTACAGAACGCCGCTCTCGAATGCCGTGCGAGCCCGGGAGTGACGATGGCGTGCGGCATGACGGCGCTCGCAGTGGCACCGCCTCTCCTCCAGGGCGCGCGCTCTCTCATGTCCACGAACGCGGTTCGTTCGACGACGGTGGCCGTGATGCTCGAGTCTGCGCCACTGTCTGTTGAGGCCGATCAGCTTATCTCCATCGCCCAGCGACCAGCGCTGCCACAGCCACGAATCGTGGACCCAATACTCCGGTGGCAAGCCGGAGCTCTTCGAGACGTGGCTGTTCGAACCCACGCACTGGCCGAGCATCCGCGTGACTTGCGCAGCACGACTGTCGCGCTTGCCTTGGTGCGCCTGCCCAACGGCACCCGAACGGTCTTTGCAGCGGGCAGCAGAAACTCTCTCAGGCCTGAGCAACGACGATTCTTGGCAGCCCAGGGTGTGCCGGAGGCCAACGTCGTTACGGGCGAGGACTCGCTCTTCAAGACCTACTGGACCGAACAGGATGAATTCGGTGAGTGGTGGTCGCGATACGCCGCCCCTCCGGCGAAGCACCCGCAGGCGCCCCTCAATCACGCTGAGCAGACCATCCTGAGACACTTGCCCGAGGGCGCGGTCGTCGAGGAGTGGGGAATCTCATGGACGACGACGCAGAAGCCGCTGCCGTGCGAGGCTTGTTCGCCAGTGGTTCGACCGGCGCCCCTACAGTACGACGTCAACTTCTTCTTCTCCGAATAGGTCTCTCGGTCGAGAGGATCCTCTCAATCCCGTTGTCGGCGCGGATTCAAGCAAGTGGTCGAGCATGACGAACTGGCGGTCCACCTCTTCGAGGATGAGCGGAGTCGAGAGCGTGTCCTTCACGCCAATCTCCTGAAGATACGCATCGAGTTCAGCCACGAGAATCATCCCCGAGCTGATCGCGGTGGTGGATAGGTCGTTCTGCTTCGCGCAGGCTTCGAGGAGGTCCGCGAGCGCAGAGGCACACCGTACGCGGCCGAAATAGTCGTCGTCCTCGACCTGAAACTCGGTGAGGGCCTCCGCCAGCTGCGAGCCCATCTTGGCTTTGGGCCCCCCGAGGCTTTGCTCCCAGAGCGCTTTTCGCGCGTCCTGAACGACCGCTTGGGACTTCTTCGACAGATAGGAGAAAAGAGCAGCACCGCCTCGCTGCCACAACGGATCTTGGCACCAGAGGGCGAAGAAGAGCTTCCGATCGTCAGGCACCTCACGGAGCCGTTGGAGTGTCGCTCTGTGCTTCGTAGGGTCGTAGCGCATCACGCAGCGCGGCCGGGTCCGCCGCGGGCGGAGAGAAAAGCGTCAATGGTACGGGCGAGGGCGTCCCTGTCGCGACGAGGGAGCGCCTGGACGAGTGTGAAGCGGCGAGCGAGGGTCCTGTCGACGAGGGGCGCGACGGGGGCGGTGGAGGGCTTGCGCTTCTGAAGGCCCAGCAGCTCGTCTGAGGAGACGCGGAGGGCTGTAGCGACGTGTCCGAGCAGCTCCGCGTGGAGGAGAAGCTCGCCGCGCTCGTACTTCGAGACGAGGGCCTGGGAGATGCCGAGCTTCTCGGCGAACTCTACCTGGGTGATGCCCCGGGCTTTGCGAAGGGTGGTGATGCGCTCGCCGATGGCGCGCGCCCCCTCCTCGGTGCTGGCAACTCTCTTCTTGGCCAAGACGGACTCCTCCATGCCGGAGACGATGGCCGAAAGCGTAGGCCCTGTTTTCATAGCGAGCGGTATTCCACGCGCTTGTTAACAAGTCCATGTACTATTCCACGGGCTGTAGTGATCGAGCAATCGCTGACGCGCCGAATGAGGCGCGATGTTCTGCTCGGCGAGGCGGTCAAGTTCAACAGGACACGATTCCCGTCGTTGCTGGCCAGTTGTAGTGATCGAGCAAACGCAAACAGGCGCCGACGTCGCCCCATTGCATGGGAAGAGTCGAGTCAGTTGGGCCGAGGCGGACGACAGGGACACGTGCCCAGTCGTTGGTGGTCGTCCCTCGATTTCAAAGAGCGTGACCTGGTCGCTACGTGAAGAGGAAGGCCTGCAGTTGGCCGAGGGCGCGTCGGCAGAGGACGGGCTGCCACGGTCTGCCCGAGTCGACCTCATCGGGCGTCAGTTCCCAGTGAGAGGAGTGCGGGCGGCAATGGTTGTAGTACTCAAGGACATCGGCGCAGAACGACCGGACGTGGTCGAGGGAGACGAGCACCGGCGCGTAGAAGCGTTGCAGCGGTGCGGAAGACGCGGCGAATTCGATTGTGACGAACACCCGCGAGACGGAGGGCGTCGCGAAACGTGGCAGCGATGAACTGTCCGCCGTCGTCTGTCATCACCGCGACCGGTCGACCGTGCTCGAGGAAGAGTTCGTTGAGGACCGCGACGACGCCGGAACTTGTCGGTGTGACGGGACGGAGCGCAATGAGGCGACTGGAGTGCATGTCGACGACGCCGACGAGCCACACCGGCAGCACGCCCAGCACCCAGACGAGCGTCAGGTCGATGCCCCATCGCACCATGCGCGCGGGGACGATGATGGTGCGAGGGCGTTGTCGTCTGACGGACTCGAGCTCGGCGACGTCATGGCGGCGACGCTGAAGAATGGAACGTACGGTCGAGTGGGCTCATCGAGATGCCCTCCACGCGCCCCAGGAGCGTCGCCAGACCACGAAGGCCGAGGTGAGGGCAGTCGACGTGGAGGCGAAGCACCGCCCACTCCACAGCGCTCGAGGAGCGGTTGTGTCCACCGGCCTCGACGTCGGCCACCAAGTCGACGCAACACACTTGCCAGACGTTGCCGCCACCTGAGTCGTGTTCGGTCCAACCGACGCCTGAAGGCCTGCACGAGGTGAAGGGTGGCGACCACTGGCACGCCCACCACAGCACCGACTCCAGCAAACCAAGCATGTGAGGAAGTTTCGAACGGAACCTCGTCAACTGCCAGGTGGCTTCCCGAGGACGAGCCCATCACTGAAGCGCTCCCGAAGCACCGCTTCCGCACCCTTCTCGATTCGGCCGCACCACACCGAGAGCGTCGCCAGTGAGGAATGGCGCGCAAGCCCTCTCGCCAGCGCCTTCGTGAGGTACGGCACCTGCTCCAGTTCGAGCCGCTCGAGGGCCGGCATCGCCTTCAACCAGTCGGCCTCGCTGGTGACGTCTCGCGCGCACCAGAGCGTCAGCCCTCGAAGGTTCGGAGCGCGTTCGGAGGTGCCTACCGCCCGCTCCAGCTCCGCAGTCCACTGCAGCTCGAGCCGGGCAAGGTAAGGCAGGGCGAGCACCTGACGGACAGCCTCTGACGAGAGTGCGGAGTCGCGAACCACCAGCACACGAAGCGCCGAAGGGAACGACGCCAGCGCATTCGAGGGCGCAAACGCGATGTGCAGGCTCTCCAGTGAGTCGAACCACGAGGCCTTCGAAATGGTGCGCAGCGTGGCCTCGTCGATCTTCTGAATCCGGAGCTCCCTCAGGTGAGGTAGCTCGGACTGCGCGAGCGCAGCGCCCCAGCCACTCCCACCACCAACGCCCAGCTGCTCCAGGTTCTCGAGCGCCGGCGCGTCTTCCCAGCCCAGAGGCCCTCCAGGAAGGCCAAGCTCGAGACGCCGCAAGGCGGGCCAGCGGGGGCGGAGCAGGGCGCGTACCTGCTCTCGGTCTGCCCCCGTCACCGTGAGCGCCTCGAGCCCTTCCACAAGCTGCGTTTGCCCGAGTCGGGCGAGCGGCAATGACGGAGCCGCCGACACGTCAACGAGCAGTTCCTGCAGCTGGAACGCTGAGACCGCCTCAAGCCACGCAGTCGGCCCACTGAGTCGCTCCAACAGGCCCTGCGGCCCTCGACGCAACGTCAGGCGCCGAAGGCCGCGAAGGGCTTCCTGCTGCGAGAGGTCGCGAAGCACGCGCAGGGTCGGTCCGCTGCCGAACCGGAGCGCCTCGAGAGCTCCCGGGCCTGGCCATCGCCAACCAGCAGGCACATCGCCGTTGATGCAGAAGGTCGGGCAGGTTCCTGAGCGGCAGCGTCGCCAGGCCCAAAAACAAAAAGCCCCGGGGGTACCGGGGCTTTTCGTTCTTCATGGAGCGGGAAAAGGGATTTGAACCCTCGACCCCCGCCTTGGCAAGGCGATGCTCTACCGCTGAGCTATTCCCGCATCTCGTTCACCACTTCGTGTGCAGCGCCGAAGTGGACGCGCGAAATACCGAGCGCCTGACGACTCGTCAAGACGAATCAGATCTGCGCCGTCCATTTCGTTCCTTCCCGTCGGAAAGCCGCCCGAATCAGCCCATCCAGCCCCGCGGGGAGCGGCCCCTTCTCCACGGCCAGGGCGATGCGCTCCAGGTTCTCGGCCCGGGTGGTGCCGACCAGAATCACATCGACCTCGGGAGCATGCGCCGCGAACCGGGCGGCCAGCTCCTCCCACGGCATGGCCACGTCGATCGCCATCGCCTGCATACGCCTCAGGTATTCCGCGCCCGCGGCATCCGACGGCAACCCGCGCCACGGAGCCCCACCCAACGGCCGCTTCGCCAACACGAACTTCCCCTGCGCCTTCGCCCGCAGCAGCACCGGCCCGTTCGCCTGATCGAACACGCTCCACGACGCCTCGAACGCATCGAAGCGCCCACACTCGACCGCCCACTCGAGCGCCGCGCCGTCACCCGCGTACCCGATGCGCTCCACCAGCCCCTGCCGCTTCGCCGACTCCAGCGCCTCCAACAAATCGGGCCGCTGCAGCACCTCGAGCGGACACGAATGCAGATGGAATAGCCCCAGCCGATCGACGCCCAGCTCATGCCGCGCCCGCTCGATGCCCGCCGTGATCGCCGCGCCGGTCCACTCGCGCACGGGCTCCACGCCGTAGCCGCCCTTCGTCGAGATCGTCACCGCGCGCTGATGCAGGAACCGGCCGAGCCGACCTTCTGACTCGCCATAGCTGCGCGCCGTGTCGAACACCTTCACGCCCACCCGCAGCGCCGCGTCGACCAGCGCCGCCGCCTGCCGCTCATCGAGCCGCGCATCGCCCAACGCGCCACACCCAAGCCCCAGCTTCATCGCGCCACCAGCAGCGCCACGCCGCGCCCACACACCCGAAGTTGATTGCCCATCACCGCTCGCTCCATTCCAGGTTCGACGAGTCCGTCTTCACTGCACGTGTCTCCAACGAGGAGCCACCGCCGCCCCGCACCGGTCCACGGCAGGGTGAACGTCAGCTCCCCCGACCAGCCGTTGATCGCGGCGAACACCACGTCCTGCTCTCCCAGTTCGGTGCCATCGATGCGCAGGCCCAGCGCGTGGTTCGCCGGGTTTCGCAGGTACGCCGCGTCGGCCACGTCTCCGCTCGTCGTGAACCAGCGCGTCTGCTCCAACCCGTTTCCGTTGGTGTCGATGCCGCGCCAGAAGCTCGCTGGTCGAAGGGCAGGGTGCGCGCGCCGGAACTGCAACAGCCGCTGCGTGAACGTCGCGAAGCTCTGCTGCTCCATCGTGTGCGTCCACGAGAGCCAGTTCTTCTCGGAGTCGAGGTTGTACGCGTTGTTGTTGCAGCGGAGCGTGCGCAGGTGCTCGTCGCCGCCCGTCATCATCGGAGTGCCCGCCGAGATCATCAGCATCGTCATGCCGGTCCGCGCCGCCTGCCGCTGCGCCGACGCCATGCCTCCCTGATCCCAGCTGCGGTTCGAATCGGAGCCACCATTCGACGGCCCCCACGGCCACGCCTGGCCGTTGTTCTTCGCGTCACACGAATAGAGATCGTTCAGCGTGAAGCCATCGTGCGCGACGAGGAAGTTGATCGACGCCGCCGGTGGACGCCCATCGTCCTGGTACAGGTCGGGTGAGCCCGAGAGCCGGCGCACCACTTCCTCGAGCGTGACCTCGTTGAAGCCGAGCCGGTTCTGATGCGTGCGGAGCGCGTCGCGATACTTGTCATTCCACTCCGCCCACGCGCTCGGCAGGTTGCCCACCTGGTACGTGCCGTTGCCGATCGCCCACGGCTCCGCGATGAGATCGACCCCCGCTCCGCCCATGAAGGGACGCACCGGCAACGCAGCCGTCAGCCGATTGAGCCCCGTCTTCGGATCGTCGCGGTCGTAACGGAAGCAGCCGTGCTCGCAGCCGTTGCCCAACACCGTCGCGAGATCGAACCGGAAGCCATCGACCCCGAGCACCTCGTGCCAGTACTTCAGCGACTCGATGATCACCGTCTGCCCAGCCGAGCTGCGTGAGTTGAAGTTGCCGCTCACGCCGGTGTTGTTGACGCCGCCCTGTCGATCGTTCGTGAGCGAGTAATACGACT
>JAACJQ010000194.1 GCA_016879935.1 Archangiaceae bacterium
CGGGGCGCGTGAAGTACCTGAACGAGGTCACCGAGACGACGGTGGTGGTGCGCGCGAAAGATCCCGACGCGGCGTGGTTCTGGCAGCCCGCCGAGCGGCGGTACTCGAAGATGCCGATGCCGCCGTCTCCGAAGCGCAAGCTGACGGCCGAGCTGAAGGGCGAGACCGCGGTGGCCGGCGTTGCCTGTTCCGTCGTCGTCATCAACGGGCCCGAAGGTGTCTCGGAGTACTGCAGCGCGACCGGCTTCGTGGGTGACGCGACGCGCGAGTTCCTGGTGACCGCAGCGCAGCGGCTCGCGCCCGACATCGAAGAGGCGCTGCGTTCGGTGAAGGGCTACGGGCTCGTCGTGCGGCTCAAGCAGACGTCGACCGACGGCAAGGTGATGTCGGGCTACGAGCTGACGAAGGTGACGCGCAAGAAGATCGACCGCACCCTGTTCGACGTCGAGAAGGCGCGCTGAGCCTCACTCCTTCGTCTTGGTCACCGGCTGCTCGAAGGTGACCTTCTGCTCGGCGAAGTCGGCGAAGAACCCGTTCGAGGTCAGGTCGAAGCGCGGGTGATCGATGGCCACGCCTGCGTCGGTGAAGGCGGCGCCTTCGGTGGCGAGCGCGCGGTCGTAGGTGGCGTGCTCCGTTCGCCCCACGGTGCCGTCGTTGCCGAGAAACAGCACGCCGTTCGAGCCCGTGGCCGTCTGGGCGATGCCGTTGCCGCTCACCTGCTGCGAGAGCACGGTGACGCCGGAGCGCTTCAAGAAGACGCCCGCATCGGTCGCGGTGAAGTCGTTCGAGCCGCGCATGAGCTCGAGCCTCGGCGTCGTCGCCACCACGCGCAGATCGGCGCCCTTGTACTGGCGCATCGTCACGTCTTTGAGCGTCACGTCTGCGCGCGCAGGGCCGGTGGGCTTCGGGGCTGGAGGTGGCTCCGACGCGCACGAGCTCACCGCGACGATGACGGCGAACCACCGGAACATCAGAAGGTGACTCCGAAGCGGCCGAGGAGGAGAGGAGACGGTTGCAGCCAGCCCGCCTCGAACGTCAGGCGAAACATCTTCCCGAAGCGCACGCCGAACTCGCCGCCGATGTGCGCGCGCAGCACGTCACCATCGTTGAAGTGAAACCACGGGCCGCCGACGACGCCGAACTGCACGGGGCCGAAGTGCAGCTCCATGGCGAGATCGACTGGAACGCCCAGTCGCGAGCCGGCCGTGTGCAGGAAGATGCCGCTGTGCAGGGTGAGCACGAGCGACGAGCGCTCGCCCAGCTTCGCGAGGTGCTGGCGCACGCCGAGGCGCAGCTGGAATTGAGGAGACTGGTTGAACCAGTAGCCACCCGAGGCATCGAGATCGAAGCCGATCGCGAACGCGCTGGAGCTGGCACACAGAAACAGGAGCGCGAGGGTTCGTCGCATGCGCGTCACTGTCTCGCACCACGCAGACAAAAAGAAGAACGCCGTGGCGGGGGAGAGCGCCACGGCGTTCTGGAAGAGGGCCTCGCGAAGAGACCCGACTGCGAAATCGGTTCAGGCGACGCCGGCTTCGGCGGCCTCGTGCATCTTCATCGCGCGGCGGGTGAACTCCGAGAGGCGGTAGAGGACGGTGCGGCGCGAGCAGCCCAGCGTCTCGGCGACCTTCGACTGCTCCATGCCCTTGCCGTGGTACAGCATCGCGGGGGCCTTGATGGCTTCGGGCGCCGACTCGAGCACCTTCTGCGCGAAGTTCTTCGACACCACGCTGTCTTCGAACTCGTCGTCGACCATCTCGGGCAGCTCCTCGACGGGGGCCGCGCGGCGCTTGCTGTCGCGAATGACGTTGAGGCAGTGGTTCGTCACGATGCGGTGAATCCAGGGGAGCACCGCGTCTTCGCTCGGCGCCGCTTCGATGTGGCGCATCAGCTTCACGAAGATGTCCTGCGTCGCGTCTTCGGCCGCCACGGGGTCCTTCAGCAGGCGACGGCAGCGTGCGTAGATGGTCGGTCCGTACTTCCCGTACAGCGCCTCGATGCTCAGTTCCTTCTTCATGACGTTCTCCCCTTTGAGTGTCTGGCCGCCGTATCGGCGAGCTTGTGCCTACATGCTCGTACTTCGGCCTCCATCCGTTGCGCCCAGGGGCTCCATGCGTGATCAGAAGAATTACAATCGAGTCGGTTTCAGCTGAGAGTTCATCGAGATAGAGACGTCATTTCGTGTATGAATGGTTCTTTTATTCGATAAAGATGAGCTAACTCATTCCGCTCGGACAGATCGCGCCACGAGTCCGGACTTCTGGCGTCATCGCAAGATGCTTGAATCGTTCAGACGTATTGCGCTCAATGTTAAATCGTCGTTAGGTGTTGACGACTCTTTCTGTGGTTCGTATAACTCTCATTGCGGGGTGGAGCTCATGACGGGGTTGCTGGTGACGGACGGCTACAAGTTCTCGATGGCGGAGGCCGGTTGGCCGCTGCGGGACGAGACGTTCTACGCGTCACATCGCAAGGGCGGCCTGCAGGTGCTGCCGTTCGACGTCGAGAAAGAGGTGCGGGCGATTCTTCCCGTGCCGAAGCCTGGCGACTGGGAGTTCCTCGCGCAGCACGACTACGAGATGAGCGCGGGCTTCAAGGCGGCCATCGCGCTCGCGAGCCTGGTGAAGGTGACAGCGCTGCCGCGGTTCTCGATCTTCCACGATCGTGAGCCGATCTTCTCCATCACGGGGCCGTCGGCGGTGGTGTCGTGGCTCGAGCCGCTGGTGCTGATGTGGAGCTATCGAATTCAGGTCGCGACGGTGGCGCTGCTGCGGCCCGACGAGCTCGCGGCCTCGGTCGGCACGGTGACGTGTGAGGCGCAGAAGCGCGTGGTGCTCGAGACGCTCGATGCCGTCGGCGTGAAGGCGCCGCCCATCACGGTCGACGCCGAGGGCTACGTCGCGCGCGTCACGGCGCGGGTGAAGGAACTCGCGGAGGTCACGGGTTCTCCTTCGCGGCTCTTCGAAGTCGGCCTGCGCGCAGCGAGCTGTGTCGAGCAGCACCTGCTCGCGCTCGAGGGCTGCAAGGCGGCGGGGCTCACCCGCACGAGCCACGTTCACGGTGCGCGCTCCCTCGGGATGATCCCCGTCGGCACGATGGGTCACGAGCACGTGCAGCGCTTCGGCTCCGATGAGGCCGCCTTCCGCGCGATGGTGGAGCGCCGCTCGAATCGCTCCAGCTTCCTGCTCGACACCTTCGACACCATCAAGAGCGGTATTCCCACCGCGTACGCGATCATCAAGGAGCGGCAGGGCAAGCACGACTCCATTCGCTACGACTCGGGCGACAAAGAAGCGCAGTACCGCTTCGCCATCTCGCTCGCGAACGAGCTGGGCATTCGGCCCGTGCAGATCCTCGAAGACGGCTTCGACACCGTGCAGACGAAGCGCTTCGAAGAGCTGCGCAAAGAGGTCGGCTGGAAGCCCGAGGAGCAGGTGTACGGGTACGGCGGCTTCATCGTGGCGCAGACGTCGGGTTCGCCGCTCACGCGTGATCGCGTCGCGGCCGTCTACAAGCTCACGCAGACCGGAAAACGGCCCTGCATGAAGTTCGGGAACGAAGCGGGCAGTGGCAAGCAGAGCGTTCCCGGAAAGCCGGTGCTCTGGCGGCGGCGCGCGGGGGCCAGCGGCCCATTCGGCGTCGTCGCGCAGGAAGGTGAGGCCGTGGCCGAGGGCTACGAGCTGCTCACCGGCTCGCAGGCGAAACAGGCGCCCGCTCTGGACGACGCGAGGTCGGTCAGCGCTCACGACCTGCGCCTCGTCCACTCTCCCGCGACCGAAGCGATGATCGACCGCTTGAAGAAGGAGGCGTTTGCATGAGCTCGCGTCACCACACGACCACGCGCACCGCGACCGTCATCGGCCGCGAGCATGTTCGCCTGGGCCGCAACAACCAGGACGGCGTCTTCGCCTGCACGCGTGGCGAGACGACGGTGGCGGTGGTGACCGATGGCTGCTCGAGCCAGCCGTTCTCTGAAGTGGGAGCGCGACTTGGCGCACGCGCGCTCGCGACCATGACGGCTTCGCTCGAGCACGTGGCGCTGCCCGAGCTGCCTTCGGTCGCGATGGACCATCTGACGTCGTGGCTCGACCGGTTGATCCACTCCGTCGAGGTCGACGATGCGAGCTCGGTGCTCGAGCAGTACGGCTTGTTCACCGTCTTGTGTGCAGTGCAGCGGCGGAATGATGCCGTCGTCTTCGGCTCGGGTGACGGTGCCGTGTTCGTCGACGGCCAGCTGACGCGGCTCGACTCGGGAGAAGACAACGCTCCGGCATACGTGGGCTATCGGCTCACGGGGAAGCTGATGCCGGCGCGAGTGCATCACCTGGGCTCGGCTCGACGAATCGCGCTGGCGACCGATGGCCTCGATGGACTGCTGACGAAAGCACCCGATTCGTTGCGGCTGCTGCTCGACGAACCGCACGTGTGGACGAACCCGGTTCACCTGCAGCGCCGGCTCAACGTGCTGCACGAGCAGGAGCGCTTCACCGACGACACGACCCTCGCCGTCCTCGACACGCGGGAGCTCTGATCATGGACGTCTTCTTCGCCAACACGCGCGTGCGCCTGAAGGACAGCGACCTGCTCGGTGAAGGCGGAGAGGCGCGCGTCTTTCGCTGGAAGGACAAGGCCGTGAAGATCTTCCACCCCATCGACGCCGCGAACGTGGCCGAGGTGCGGGTGCGCGCGACGAAGCTCGAGAAGCTGAAGACGTTCCCGGCCGGCCTGCCCGCGAACGTGCTCGGGCCCATGGAGCTCGTGAAGGACGCGAAGGGTGACGTCATCGGCTTCGTGATGCGCGCGCTGCAGGACGTGGAGGACGCGGGCCGGCTCTCGCAGCGGAAGTTTCGTGAGCAGCACGTGTCGAACGCCGCGGTGATGGCCGTGTTCCGCAAGCTCGAGGCGACGCTGCGTGAGCTGCATGCGCGCAAGGTGGTCGTCGGCGATCTCAATGACGGCAACGTGCTCGTGCAGCCGGCGAGCAGCGACGCGTTCCTGATCGATGCGGACTCGATGCAGTTCAACGGCCTCGCCTGCGCGGTTGGTCACGAGCGGTTCCTCGATCCCCGGCTCTATGGAGTGGACCTCTCCAGCAACCCGCGCTTCGACGAAGGCACCGACTGGTACTCGTTCGCGGTGATGTTGTTCTCGTCGTTGCTCTACGTGCACCCGTTCGGCGGCACGCACACGAAGCTGGGCACGATGCTGCGGCGGGCCGAAGCGCGTCACCCGGTGATGCGAGACGACGTGGTGCTCCCGCGCGTGGCGGCGTCGTGGAAGACGTTGTCGGACGAGGCGCTGCACTGGTTCACGCGCACCTTCGAGAGAGACGAACGTGTGGCTCCGACCGACGCCGTGCTGCAGCAGTCGTGGAGCACGTGTTCGTGCGGCGTGGTGCACGCGCGCCCGGTCTGCCCGATGTGTCATGCGCTGGGTCCGCTCGCGACGAAGCCGGCCGTGCGCGTGAAGGGCCGCTGCACCGCGAAGATCATCTTCGAGACCTCTGGCCGCGTACTCACGGCCGCGATGCAGGGTGGCGTGAAGTACCTCTTCGAAGAGAACGGCGTCGTGCGGCGTGAAGACGGCTCCATCGTGCTGAGCCGGGCGCTGCTGCCTCAGGAGCGCATCGGCCTTGCCGGCAACTCGACCTGGCTCGTCGACGCGCGCGGCGGCATGCAGCGGTTCGAGTTCGGAAAGCTCGTCGAGCGCGCCCAGACGGGGAACCGCGCCTCGGAGCCGACGTTCGCCTCCGCCGCGAATGTGACGTACCGTACCGAGAACGAGTGGCTCATCGAACAGGGCACCGGCGCGCGTGTCGGTCAGGTGCTCGAAGGGCAGACCTGGCTGTGGACCGGTGAACGCCTGGGCCTGGGCTTCTATCGAGCGGGCGGCCTCACCGTGGCCTTCCTGCTGCGCACGGGGCGCGCCGGCCTCAAGCAGCTGCCGGCCATCACGTGGAAGGGCAGGGTGGTCGCCGCCGAAGCCGTGTTCGACGCGAAGCACGCGCTGCTCTCGGTGACGGCCGAGCTCGACGGCAAAGATCTCGTGCACCGCTGGCTCGTCGCGGAGGACGGCACCGTGCTCGGCACGTCGACGTCGGCACGGGTCGGTCACGCCGCGCTGCTCGGTGGGCGTGTGGTGCTCGGCACCGATGATGGGCTCGTCGCCATGAAGCTCGACTCAGGCGTGCTGGTCGAAGCCGCCTGCTTCTCCGACACCCAGCCCTTCGTCAGCGCCCAGGACGAAGTGCTGCCGCAGTCCGACGGGAGCCTCGTCGTCGTCACCTCGAAGGAGCTGGTTCAACTGTCGTTGTCCTGAAGCACTCTGCAGAACAGGAGGTCGTCCATGTTGCCGTTGCCCGATTTCTACGAGTCGAAGCAGGTCCCCCAGCTGTTCATGGAGCGCGCGGGTCTCGTCGCCGATGCGGGAGAAGCGTACGCGCAGAAGCACGGCATCAAGCCGTCGGGCGCCGACAAGTTTCGCGTCGCGGCGTTCGGCATCGACGTGCAGGTCGGCTTCTGCACGCCGGGTGCATCGCTCTTCGTGCCGGGCGCCGTCGAAGACACGCAGCGCACCGTCGAGTGGCTCTATCGAAACCTCGACAAGGTGACGTCGCTCTTCTTCTCGATGGACACGCACCGCATGTTCCAGATCTTCCACCCCGCGTGGTGGGTCGACGCGCAGGGCAAACACCCCGCGCCGCTGACGCCGATCTTCCATGAAGAAGTGCGCGCCGGAAAATGGAACGCGGTCGCCCACCCGAAGGAGTCGCTCGAGTACGTGAAGCGCCTCGAGGCGAGCGGCAAGTACGTGCTGACGGTGTGGCCGTACCACACGCTGCTCGGTGGCCTCTCACACGCGCTGGTGCCGTCGATGATGGAGGCGGCGCTGTTTCACGCAGCGGCGCGCAAGCACCAGACGCACTTCGAGACGAAGGGCACCCACGCGATGACCGAGAACTACTCGGTGATGTCGCCCGAGGTGACCGAGCTCAACGGCCAGGTCGTCGGCTCGTTCAACACGCCCTTCTTCAAGATGCTCATGGAGTACGACCGCGTGTACGTCTTCGGGCAGGCGAAGAGCCACTGCGTGCTCTCGACCCTCAACGACATTCAGGAGCACGTGATGCAGTCCGATCCGAAGCTCGCCGAGAAGATCTGGATCCTCGAAGACGCCATGAGCCCGGTGCCTGCGCCGCCGCTCTCTCCGCTGCCCGCGCACCTCGACTTCCCCCGCATCGCCAACGAAGCGCTCGAGAAGTGGAAGAAGGCCGGCATGAAGGTCGTGAAGACGACCGACGCCGTCACCCTCTGAGCTGATTCCCCGAACACTCCACCCCCAACCAACCGGCAAAGCGCCCGGAACAGGAGACCTCCATGTCCACCAATGACGATGACGTCACGAAGAACCTCACCAGCGCGGTCGCGACCGGCGTGTTGAGCGCGCAGACCTCGACCCTCATCACCGGCAACCTCGGCTCCATCGTGCTCGCGGGCGCGGCGGGCAAGGCGCTCGAAGACATCACGGCGAGCGACGTCACGCTGGTGACGCTGCTGATCGACGCCAGCGGGTCGATTGCCGATCGCGGGCTCGAGCAGGCCGTGCGCGACGGGCAGAACTCACTCATCGACGCGTTCAGTGGGGCGAAGGAGAAGGACTCGGTGCTGCTCGCACTGTGGACCTTCGCCGGCGATCAGAAGGTCGTGCACTCGTACGTGCCCGTCGAGGACGCGACGAGGCTCGACGCCAAGAGCTACCGCGCGGGCGGAGCGACGCGGCTCTACGACACCTGGTGTGACGCGCTCACGGCCAACGTCGCCTACGCGCAGCGCCTTCGTGACGGCGGCACGCCCACGCGCAGCGTCGTCGTGGTGGTGACCGATGGTGAAGACGTCGGCAGCTCCCGCACCAGCCGCGACTGCGCGAAGCTCTCGAAGGATCTGTTGGCCAGCGAGCTGTTCACGCTCGCCTTCGTCGGCGTCGGCAAAGATACGCAGTTCGAGCTGATCGCCGCGGCCATGGGCATTCCCGCCGGCTGCGTACACGTGCAGCGTGATGCAACGCCGTCAGGCCTGCGCAAGACCTTTCAGCTCGTGTCGAAGTCGGCCATTCGCGCGAGTCAGGGAAAGGTCGCGCCCGGCGCCAACGCGGGCTTCTTCGCGCCGTGATTCGTGGCTCGTGATCGCTGGCAGAGCGTGGTCTTCTTCGCGCTCCCGTGTCGCACGACGTCGACGGTCATCTGCTGGTCGCCGCACGCTACCGCCTCGAGACGCTGCTCGGGCGCGGCGGCATGGGCGAGGTGTACCGGGCGCTGGATCTCGAGACGAACGAACGTGTGGCCGTCAAACGGCTGCGCTTCAAGGGCACCGACATCGACAAGGTGAACCGCACGCGCTTCGGCCGTGAGATCACCACCGCGCTGACGCTCGAGCACCCGAACATCGTGAAGGCCCTCGATGGTGGTGAAGACGATCACGGGCTGTTCCTCGTGATGGAGCACCTCGAGGGCGTCGAGCTGGGCGATCACCTGCAGGTGCACCCGCGCTTCGAGTGGGAGCGGGCCGTCACGCTGGGCCGCCACGTCTGCTCGGCCCTCGGGTACGTGCACTCGCGCAAGATCCTCCACCGTGACGTGAAGGCCGACAACGTGGTGCTGGTAGGCAAAGACACGCCGTCGGAGCGGCTGGTGCTCATCGACTTCGGTATTGCGCGCGGCGTCGACCAGCTCACCATGCTGACGAGCTCGGGCATGCTCGTGGGCACGGCGATGTACTGCGCGCCGGAGCAGATCGCCGGGCTCATCATCGATCACCGCGCCGACCTCTACGCCTTCGGCGTGCTGCTGTTCCGCATGCTCACCGGCGTGATGCCGTTCGAAGGCCCCGAGCTGCCGCGCGTCATCTACGCGCACATGCACACGCCGCCGCCGTCGGTGAAGTTGTTCGCGCCCAGCGTGCCCGACGCGCTCGAGCAGGTGGTGCACCGGTGTCTCGCGAAAGACCCTTCGGCGCGCTTCGAGAACGCCGAGGCGTTGCTCCGCGCGTTGAGTGAGCTGGTCGACGCGCCGATGGACGATGGGCTGGGGCCGATCGTCGAGGCCGACGCAGGCCCGTCGCTGTCTCCCGAGGCCATGCTCGAGTTCGTCGAGGAGCCGCGCTCGTACGCCTCGGGCCCTGCGAAGCCGCTCACCGACGAGGTGCTGCGGCCCATCAACCGGCCCCGCGCGGGAAGGCTGCTGCTCCAGCTGCAGGGCCAGGCCTCGCACGACATTCGCGCCGTCACCGTGTTGGCCTGGGCCGCGCGACTGTCTCCGTTCTTCGACTCGGGCCACGTGACGCTGCAGCGCATCTCGCGCCTGCTCGAGCGGTCGCTCGCTGAGCTCGTGCGTCAGCGCGGGCAGGTGACGTTCGCCGTGCAACAGCACGCACTGTTCCTCAACGGAGAGCGCATCGAGGTGGGGCTCGGTGACGACGACCTCGGCGCTCAACTGGCCCGGCTGCTCACGCTGCGTGGTCTCGAAGGCGTCATGGTGTTGCGCACACCGACGACCGCCGACATCGAGCTGTTTCTCCGGCTGCTGCGAACGGGCAACCCCGCGGGGCTCGATGGGCTCACCACCATGCGCGTCGTCTTCAGCCCGTCGGCGGGGCAGGGCATCGTCCGGCCGGCGAACCCGCTCGAGGCGTGGAAGCGCGTCGTCACCGGCATCGCGACGTTCATCGAAGACGCCTCTCGTGGGCTGCCCTTCGACAGCTTCGGCGCGCTGCAGCTCGCCGACGTGGTGGTGTCGGAGGCGCATCGGCCGGGCCGACGGCTCATGGGCGTGACCGGGCGCTTCGATGGCATCGAGAGCCTCGCGGCGCAGGCGGCGAACGCGGCGTTCTCGGCAGCCGCCATGGCGTTGGATCTGGGGCTCTCGCCCTCGCGCATTCGAGACGTCGCGCACCTCGCGGTGTCGACGTCGGTCGGCATGATTCAGGTGTACCCGCTGGCCTTCTCGAACCCCGATCAACTCTCGACCGAAGAGCGCTCGCTCTTGCGGCAGACGCCGGTGAGCGTGATTCGCGACGCACTGTCCGAGGCCGAAGCAGGGCCGGCGGTGTGGCGACGCATGGTGCTCGGCTACGAGCTCTCGAGCGAGATGAGCCGGGGGCTCGACGAGTCGCTGGGGCGCGGCGATCTGCTGCAGCTCGCGCCCTCGGTGCCGACCCGCCTCGTGTTCGCTGCGGTGGCGTGGTGGGGCCTGCGCTCGCCGCGCCCGGGGCTCGCAGCGTCGACCCCCCAGGAGATCTCGGCGCTCATGCGAGGCGTGCTCCGGCTGCGGCTCGACGGCATGTCGGTCTCGGCGCTCGAGCGGGCGTTGGCCGATGCGGAGAGTGTTCGGGCCGAGGGGCTCTTCCCCGGCGCCGAAGCCGCCATCGTCGGGTGGCAGCCGCAGGTGGGCGCGGTGAAGAAGGTCGTCGAGGCGGGCGACGACGTGTGGAAGCCGCTCGCTGCGCTCATGCAGTCACTGGTGAGCACCGGCCTCGAGACGCGCGAGCGCATTCTGCCGCTGCTGCTCCCCGTCATCGACGTGCTGCTCATGCAGGACGAGCTCGGCACGCTCAACGGCTTCATTCGCACGCTCAAACAGCTCGGCGGCAACCAGGACGACGCCTTCGAGGTGAACCTCGCGCGCGATCTGGTGAAGCACCTGTCGGACGACGAGTGTGTCGCGCTCCTCACCCAGGTGTTGAACGACGGCCCGCCGAAAGATCCCCGCGAGTTCGCCCGCCTGCTCTCGCTGCTCGCGCCCGATCAGGTGCCCTCGCTGCTTCGCTTGCTCGATCTCGTGACGCACGAGGCGAGTCAGGCCGCGCTCTTCGACTCGTTCGCCGTGCTCGCGCGCACCGACCCGGCTCCGTTCGTGAAGATGGCGCAGGAGGCGGCTGAACCACGCGCCGTCGAGCTGATCGCCGTACTGGCCCGCGCCCGCGACCGCAACACCATGGGGCTCGTTCACGCGTGGTGGCCGAAAGCCGCCGCCCGCTCACGCGCGCGCATGCTCGACGCCGTGGCGCGCCTGGGCTCGGGCGACGCGATGGCCTTCCTCGGCAAGACGCTGAAAGACCCCGCGCCGCAGCTCCGGCTGGCGGTGATCGACGCGCTCTCCCGAACGCAGGTGCCCGAGGCGAATCAGGTGCTGCTCGACGTGCTCACGCAGCCGGGCTTCTCCGAACGCATCGCGCCCGAGCGCCAGGCGATCTTCGAGGCGGTGGCGTTGCGCGGCGAGCCCGCTGGCATGCAGGCGCTGCAGAAGGTGGTGCTCGAGAAGCCGCCGCTGCTCAACCGTGGCCGCTTCAACGAAGATCGCAGGCTGCTCATCGACGCGCTCGTGAAGGTCGGTGGGCTGCCGGTGATGCAGCTGCTCCAGACCCTCTCGCAAGACCAGCGGCAGGCGGCAGAGGTTCGCGAGACGGCCACGCAGGCCGCTTCGCTGCTCAGGCGCACGATTGGTGGAGCGCGCTGAGTGCCTCGCGCCGTGGTGTGGACGAGTGACGATCGCGCATGGCTCGAGGCCCAGCTGGCGCAGGCGAACGGGCGGCGCACGGCGAGACGGCTCGAGCTGCACGCGGTAATGGCCGCGGTCGAGCGAACGGCGAGCACCGACGCGCCCTATGTCGAGACGCATGGTGGCGACGTTCAAGATGCACGGCAGTTCACGACGCTCTGCCTGTGTGTCTCGACGAAACACGGTGTGGTGGTAGGCGTCGGTGCATCACGAACGGGCCCGGCGTCACCGGCACGGGTGTTCGCCGATCTCCCCTCGTGGGACTTCTGGACACCGGCTGCCAACGAGCTGGCGAGTGTTCGGTGGGCCGAACGGCGCGCGAGCGATCGCCGCTGCATCGCGTACGAGCCGACCCGCACCTCGCTGCTCGACGCCATTCGCGCCTCGCCCGACGACGATGGGCCACGGCTCGTCTACGCCGACCACCTGATGGAGCAGGGCGACCCGCGTGGAGAGTTCATCGCCGTGCAGTGCGCGCTGGCGAAGGCCGACGATGGCGCGCTGCTCGACAAGTCAGCCACGCTGCTCGCGGCCAACCGGGAGACCTGGCTCGACGGGCTCTCTCCCAACGTGGCGAACGTCACCTTTCGCCGCGGCTTCGTCGACGAGGTGGCGGTGTTCGACGTCGCCGCGGTGAACGCCGCGCAGGCGCTGCTCTCACGTGAGCTCGTCAGGCGGCTCGTCTTCATCGCGCCCGGCTCGGTCGATCTCGTCGCCGTGCTGCGCTGGGAGTGGTTGGCCCAGCTTCACGCGCTCTCGTTCAAGGCGCCGCGACATGCCTTCTCTCAGCTGCGGTCCGATCGGCTGGCCATGCTGCTCGGCACCCGTCAGCTTCGAGGCCTGCGCGAGCTCGAGCTCGACAGCCAGCACCTCGGTGACGAAGGCGCGGCGGCGTTGGCGGCGAGTGACGCGTTCCCTTCGCTGCAGGCCTTCACGTTGTCGAACGATCGCCTCTCGTCGGTCGGGCTCGAGCCGCTCTCGCAGGCGGGGTGGTTCACCAGGCTCGAGAAGCTCGTGCTCGTGCATCACGATCTCGGGCCCGATGCGGCGCACGTGCTGGCTGCGACGCGGTTCAAGAAGCTGCGCAGCCTGGTGCTCTCGTCGAACCGAATCGGAGACGAAGGCGCGGTCGTGCTCGCGCGCGGTCAGCACTTCTCGAAGCTCGAGGCGCTGTGGCTCACCTCGAACCGCCTCGGTGTCGCGGGGGTCGAGGCGCTGCTCGGGTCGAAGACGCTCGCGAAGACGCAGCTCTTCCTCGAGTCGAACCAGCTCGGCGACAAGGTGATGGAGCGCGTCTCGGTTCGTAACGCCGCGCTGACGAGACCAGCAGGCCGTTGAGATCGCGAGTGGGGTGCGAGACACATCACTCATGCGACGCATGCTCGTGGTGATCGTGGCGAGTCTCTTGGGCTGTCAATGCTTCGAGCCGGTCGGGGAGGAGGTCGATGGTGGGCGACCCGACGCTGGAACGCTCCTGGCCGACGCGGGCCCCGAATGTGTGACCGAGGCGAGCTGTGGCCCCACCGGCGCGCCGATTCCGTGCCCCTTCGGGAATCAGCCGGCGCAGCGCTCCTGCATCGATGGGCGCTGTGTGTACGACTGCCAGGCGCGCCGGACGTGCACCTCGAGAACGGGCTCGGGCGATCTCTCGTGCGGCCAGGACGCAGGCTGCAACCGCCTCTGCGACAACCTCGACGGCGTCACCATGCGCGTCTACCGGAGCTGCGGCGCGGCGTTCGTCGAGCAGGGCCAGGTGCGCGGCCGATACCAGCAGGGCGCGACGTGCGACTTCGACTTCTTCGCCGACGGCGGGCGCTGGGGCGGCATGCACTCGACGTGTGAACCCGGCTCGAACGCGACCGTGGTCGACGAGCCCGGCGTCACCTGCTCCGTGCGCCAGCTCGCCACGGCGCTCAATCGCATCGAGCTCGGCTGCGCGCGCTGCATGTACCTGCTCGAGTGGCCCTGAGCGTCACTCCGAGAGCGACACGTAGCGATCGTCGTCGTCGCGCTGCGCGTCGGCCAGGACGGTTCCGCCCGCGGCCTTCAGCTGCTCGACCATCGGCGCCGACAGGTAGTTGTTGCGCACGTCGAGGGTCAGCTTCTTCAGGTTCGGAATCGCGAGCAGCGCCGAGGCGCCTTCGTCCGAGAGCGTGCCGTAGCGAAGCGACAAGGTCTCGAGCCGCGCGACGATGGGGGCCTTCGTGAGCGCCTTCGCGATGTCGTCGCTGAAGGTGGAGTTGCACAGCCCGAGCGACTTGAGCTTTGGGAGCTTCGTGCCTGCGAACAGCGGCGCGAGGTCGTCGACGCCACCGCCTGCGCCGTAGTTGGGAGACCCAGTCCACACCTCGAGGAACTCGAGCGCGGGGAGATCGGCGTTGGCGATCGAGTGCAGACACTCGATCGAGAGGCCACCCGTGATGATCTCGAGGTGCTTGAGCTTCTCGTGACGAATCGTGCCCAGCCCATCACGCACCGAGTTGTCGACCGACGAGTTGCCCAGGCCGCTCTGAATCACGAGCTTCTCGAGGCGGGGCAGGGCGCTCCACAGCCCGCCCGCGTCACCGATGCCCGTCCACGAGATCTCGTACTCGTAGTCGCCTTCACCGCCCGGCCCGCCACAGCAGCTGAACATGCCGATGCGCAGCTTGCGGAGCGCGGGCGCGCCGAGCTTCGAGAGCGTCGACACCAGCGGCGAGAAGTAGCCGCCGTCTTCGAGCATGTTGATTGGCAGCACGAGTTCTTCGAGCAGCGCGCCCGACGGGTGCTGGAGCAGCTCGCTCAACGCGGTCTCGAGCGACAGCTCGGTGCCTTCGGGCACGTCGGCGTCCTCCGAGACGTAGGAGTCGAAGCTGAGCGTCGCTTTGCGAATGAACCCGCGACCCCACTCGAAGCCGTTGGTGTCGAGCCCGTCGAGCGTCGTCTTGTACGCGCTGAGCGGCCCGAGAAACACGTCGGCGTGCTGCTCGAGCAACGCGTCGGCTTCGGCCTGTTTGCCCGCATGGTGCAGCGAGATGAGCATGCCGCGCGGGTCGCCCTTCGACTGCAGGAAGTCGGCGTAGACGAGCGCCTGCGCCGCGTCGTCGGGGTTCTCGATCAGCTTCGCTTCGATGGAGGGATCTTTGGCCATGGACTCACCGAGGGGTGCCGCGTTGGGTGACGAGGTACGTCGCAAAGCTGCCCAGCCAGTGCCCGCCTTCGTAGTGTTCGCCCGTCACGGCTTCGAGGCCGGCGGCGCGGTGTGACGACGCCGTCGCTTCGAGCGTCGGGCGACGGGCGTCCTTCTCGGGCAGGCCACTGACGATGCCATCGAGCATCCACGCGCGGCTCAGGTTCAAGCCGTCGAGGTGCGCGAGCTTCGGGTCGCTGCGATCGGTCACGACCTCGGGCGAAAGCCACGGGCCCTTCTCGGGAATCGACGGGAGGAACTCGCGCAGCCACGTCGCGAACTGCTCCTTCGTGCGCACGCGCCGCATGAGATCGGCCTCGGCGAGACACGGCGAGAGAAAGTCCTGACCACCCGGCTCGTACGCGAGCGGGCACGCCTTGTCGGCCGCGTAGAAGACCTCGACGCGCTGGGTGAGCAGCTCGATCATCGCGGTGTCGTTCGCGGCGCGCGCCCAGTCGAGCACCAGGCCGAACGCGAACGCCGTCTGGTCGTGTTCTCCGACGCGAATCGGCCGCGAGAGTTTGGGGAGCCACGCCTTCAGTCGTTCGGCTGCCGCGCGCTCGAGCGGCTCGAGGTTCTTCGACCAGCGCTGCGCCTCGGGTGACTTCCACTCCCGCAGCTCGGCGGCCAGCTGGAGCAACCACGCGAGGCCGTAAGGCCGCTCGAAGCTGACCCGCCCCGGCGCTCCGAAGTACGCCACCTCGGCCGCGAGGTTCTTCGCCGACAGGCTCTGCTCGAGCGCCTTCTTCGCCTTCGCCGCGAACGGCGCGTCGGGGAACGTGCGGGCCAGGCGCGCGAGCAGCCAGTGCCCATGCACGGCGGAGTGCCAGTCGTAACAACCGTAGAAGGCCGGCGTGAGCTTCGCGGGCGTCTTCGCGTCGGCGGGTGTGTTCAGCACGTGCGCCAGCTTGTTCGGGTACTCCTTGTGAACGCAGGCGAGCGCGAGGTTGGCAAAGCGGGTCGCGGTCGCTTCGTCGACGGTCGGCTCGGCGAAGGCGGGCAGGGCGAACAGCAGCGCGAGGAGTCGCATGCTCACTCCGTCAACGCCCGTTTGAGGATCTTGCCCGAGTCGCTCTTCGGCAGCGCCTCGCGCAGCACCACGCTCTTCGGGATCTTGTAGCGAGCGAGCTTGCCCTGCAGAAACGCGAGCACCTCGTCGGCGGTGACGGTGGCGCCTTCGACCGGCGCGACGAACGCCTTGCCGACCTCGCCCCACTGCGCGTCCTTCACGCCGATGACGGCGACCTCTCGCAGCTTCGGGTGCGTCGAGAGCACGCGCTCGATCTCGACCGGGTAGACGTTCTCGCCGCCGCTGATGAACATCTCCTTCTTGCGGCCCGCGACGAAGAAGAAGCCCTCGGCGTCTCTTCGCAGGAGATCGCCTGTCACGAACCAGCCGTCACGAAACGCCTCACGCGTTGCTTTTTCGTTCTGCCAGTAGCCGGGCGTGCAGGCCGGGCCGCGAAGGAGCAGCTCGCCGACCTCGTCGACGCCGCACTCGGCTCCGTCGTCACGCACGATCTTCGCGTCGACGTAGAAGTTGGGGAACCCGATGCTGCCCATCTTGCGCGTCGAGTCTTCGGCGTTGAGCGAGAAGCAGTTGGGCCCGAACTCGGTCATGCCGAAGCCCTGCCGAATCGCGACGCCGCGCGACTGCCAGGTCTTGATGAGCTCGAGGGGCATCGGCTCTCCGCCGACGATGGCGAAGCGCACGGTCTTCAGCGACGTCTTCGCGAACGAGGGCGTGCGGGCCATCGTGTCCATCGTGGTGGGCACGCCGAAGAGCACCGTCACGCCCTGCGAGTCACACAGCGAGAGAATGCGCTCGGCGTCGAACTTCTTGAGGAAGACGATGCGCGCGCCCCGGTGCAGGAAGGGCGTGTTGAGTACGTGCCAGCCGCTGGTGTGGAAGAACGGCAGGAAGCTGACCGTCACGTCCTGCTGGGTGAGGTCGAGCCGCAGACCGGTGCTCACCGAGTTCCAGAACACCATCGCGTGGGTGATGAGCGCGCCCTTCGGAGCGCCCGTCGTGCCCGAGGTGTAGAGCACCATGCAGACGTCGTTCTGGGTCGCGCGGAACGGTGAGGGGGCGTCGGAGAACGTCGACGCGTCGGCCTCGAGCGCTTCGAACGATCGCTTCGGGGCAACGATCGGCGCGAGCTTCGAGACGGTGTCGGCATACACGCTCGAGTGGACGAAGAGCGCGGGGCTCGAGTCGGAGAGGATGTGATCGATCTCCCGCGGAGCGAGGCGGAAGTTGATGGGCACGAGCGTCGCCCCGAGCCGCGTCACCGCGAAGAAGAGGGGAATGAAGCCGATCTCGTTGCCGGCCAGCACGGCCACGCGATCGTGGCGTTTCACGCCGCTCGTCTCCAGCAGACGCGCGAGCCGCAGCACCGCCGAAGAGAGCTGGCGCCACGACCACTCGCGGTTGGTGTCGGCATCGACGATGGCCACGCGTTCGGGGGCGTAGGTGGCCCAGCGGGTGAGCCAGTCGAGTTCGATGGGATCGTTCATGTGCGGCCTCCTCGGTTGCGACGCAGCAGCACCAGCAGCCCGAGCAGCAGCGCCGGGAGCGAGCCACTGCTCGAGCACCCGCAGACCGCCACGAAGACGGGCTGCAGCTCGGGTCCTGCGTCTGGGCTCACCCCCGCGTCGAGTGAGGCGCCTGCGTCTGTCACGCCTCCATCGACCAGGCCCGCGTCGGTGAACCGACCGGCGTCGCCTTCGTCAATGCCGCCATCGTCCGTCTTCCCTGCATCGGGAACGCCGGCGTCAAAGCCGCCCGCATCGTTCAGCCCTGCGTCGGGCGCTCCGGCGTCGTTGCGACCCCCGTCGTTGCTGCCAGCGTCGAAAACGCCTGCGTCGAGCCCGGCGTCGAAAACGCCTCCGTCGGTGGCGCCGGGGTAGGGGGCCTGAATGATGCGCGCCGCCATGCGCCACGCGCCCGACTCGAGATCGAAGGACTCCCACGACGCGAGCACGTCACCGTTCGGAGCCTTCGCCGCACGCACGTTGCGGACTGGCTGGGTCTCGAGGGTGAGCGGCGCGACCGTCGACACCGCGCCCGCGTAGGCGAACCAGAGCGTCGGCTGCCCGGCGGGCACGACGGCGACCACCGCCAGCACCCCGGGGCCGACGTCGACCACCGCTGGAGACTCCGAGGGCGTGAGCGCGAAGCTGCCCTTACGGGTGCCGTTGGTCAGCTCGAACACCTCGACGCTGCCCGGCCCGCTGACCGTGACGTGCATGGCGCCCGTGTCACCGATGGTGAGGCACCGCTCGAACGGCGGCATGGTGGCCGGCATGACGGCGGTCGAGCTGAGGCTCTGGCCAGTCTCGCTGATGCCGTTGAGCGTCGAACCGGCCGCCGGCGCGTACCAGTAGCCGCCGGCGCCCCTCGCGACGCAGCCACGGGGAACCGGGTCGAGCGCTCGCGGTGTGGCCCACGAGCTGTGCCGCCCAGTGCTTGCCAGCGGTGACCACGTGAAGAAGCTCGACGCGCCCACCACGGTCTCGTCAAGGCCAACGCCGACCTGGGCGACGAGCCCGCCTCGGTAGGTCATGATCGTTCTGACGCCTCCGACGGTGATCGTGGCGTACACACCTCCGTCGGGTCCCGTGGTGAGGCTGGGCGCCAGGGGGGCGGCGCTCGATGCCTGGTTGAGCAGCGGTTGTGCGGAACCGTTGTCGATGACGCCCGCCTTCAGCTCCCAGCCGGCCCCGGCGCGCTCGTCCCACAACGTCAGAAAGCCCTGTTCGAGGTCTGACCACACCGCCGCCACCGACCGCTGAGGAGCGGGCGCGAGGAACGGGTGGTACACGGTGCTGCTGAAGATCGGCGTCGTTCCCGAGATCGTCACGTCTCGGAGCACGACTTCTCCGGGTTGCAGCTCGGCCATGGTGAAGGGTACCGAGTCGCCCGTGAGCGACAGCGGCAGCCCACCGTCGCTCACCGTCGCAGCCGTCATCAGCAGGTTCTGGTCGATGACGCGCGCCGCGAGGCCGCCGTCGGTACGGAAGAGCGCGAGGGTGTTGGAGCCGCTGCGCGCGACGAGGGGCGGCAGCGAGAGAGCGTTGGTGCCGAACACGGCGGTGCCGCCGTCTGGAACGCGGAGCCGAACCTCGTTGCTCGTCGACTGATACACGAAGGTCGAGTCGGGCTGCGTCGGGATGGCGACGACGAAGTTCGTGTTCGTCGCCAATGGCGAGATTGAGCCGATCGACGAATAGCTGCCGACGAGGCCCTGCGCCGTGACGGCGAGCGCCGTCAATCCGCCGTCCGTCTCGGCCAGACTCAAGCTCCGAAACACGCCGGGAAAAACGAAGGGCGGCGCGAGCGGCCGCGTGGCCAGCAGCGAGATGGCGCCTGGCCTGCGCACCGCCAACACCGTCGTCGAGGGCACTGATGATGCGGCGAACTCTTGAATGGGGCCGGCCGCGTTGTCGTTGGGCACCGTCACTGGGGGAAAGCGGGGGAAGGTGCCCGTCGCGGTGGTGGTCGTCTCGACGAACCCCGGGCCGCCGTCCGTCGACAGACAGACCCAGGCCGCCATCAGAGAGGCGGCCGACTCCTCGATCACGCGGGGTTGGCCGCAGGGCCCTGGTTCGCGTGTCAGCAGCGACTGCGTGATGAGCCCACCGAGCGGGCTCCACGTGCCAGCCCAGAGATCGAGACCCGCGTCGTTCTGATCGTTGCCGCGTCGCCGGTCACTCCACACCGCCGTGATGTTGACGCCCCGGCGCAGCATCGCAGGCGGGCCTTCGATTCGAATGGGCTCGAGGGGCGCGACGAACCCGTACGGCGCGGTGTTCACCGGAGGCCGCACGGTCTGGCCGAGCGAGAGCGACAACAGCAGCGACAGCATCGCCGCTACCTCATCACGAGGTTCAGCGAGCGGGAACCTCGGCGTTCCACAGGGCGACGACGTCGACGGTGCGCTCGGGGCGCTCGACGTCGGTCAACGTGACGGCGTCGGCGTACACCCGCGGCGTCGAGTACAGCAGCTTGAGCGCGAGCCAGTGCGGCGGGCACACGTAGCGCTGCTTCACGTTGGCCTGCAGCCACGCCCGAACTCTCGGCGCGCGCGCGCTCGGCATCGTGGGGAACAGGTGGTGCTCGACGTGATGGCTGAAGCGGAACTGCAGCGCGTCGAGCCACGCGGGCTTCGAGAGGCTCATCGAGTTGTCGACCGGGTTGTTCGACACCGACATGGGCCGCAGGAAGTGGTTCGTCAGAATGTACGACTGCACGAGCACGTTCGCGGCGACGAGCGGAATGATGACGGTGAAGACCATCGCCCAGCCCGAGAACACTGCGAGCACCAACCACCCCGCCACGCACGCCAGTGACTGCGCGATCGCGCGGCGGCGATCGAAGCCCTCGAAGTCTTTTCGGTGACGCGTCTGGAACCAGAGCACCACCTGCGCGTGGAAGACGAACGAGTAGGTGAGAAACAGGTACGAGTACCAGGTGCCCGAACCCGGAGCGAGCTTGAGAAACCGGCGCGCCTTCGGGTTCTTCTCGTAGCGGCGCACGGTGCCGAAGTTGTCCGGGTCGCGGTCTCCGTGGTTCGTGTTCGCGTGGTGGGCGACGTTGTGCCAGCGAGTCCAGAACGTGGGCGGCACGAGGAACGGGCCGAAGCCGAGCCAGCCGACGAGCTGCTGCGCCCACTTCGGGCCACCGAGTGCGCCGTGCAGCGCCTCATGCGCGAGGAAGCCCTGAACGCCGAGCGTGTGGCCCATGACGAGCGCGAGCACCAGGTTGGCCCACCAGGGCAGGCCCGCGAAGAGGATGGCGGCGAGCGAGCTCCAGAGCACGGCCTGCAGCACGATGAACCAGCCGTAGCGCGCGGGCATCGGCAGAAAGGTGTCCTTCGGCAGCGCGTCGCGCATGGCCGCGCGCAGGGTCGCTTCGTCGGCGGTTCCGTACGTGGGGTCGGTCATGCCGCGCATGTCGTCGAGTGAAGCGGCTTCGGCAATGCGCTCCGGCGCGGCGCTGATGAAGCGATGACGAAGGAGGCCGTTTTCGAGGCAGTCCGTGACCGGCCGATGACGAAGTCAGGGCGTTTCGTGGCGGCCCGTCTCCTCTGGGTGCCCGAAATTCCATTGTGCGCGCGCTTTCCGCCGGTAGGGTGGCTGGACCATGAGTGAGCCGCGTTCGCTCCATTTCATCGAAGAGATCGTCGAGGCCGACAAGGCCTCCAACAAGTGGGGAGGCCGGGTGCACACCCGCTTCCCTCCCGAGCCCAACGGCTACCTGCACATCGGGCACGCCAAGAGCATCGTGCTGAACTCCACGCTCGCCAGGCGCTACGGCGGCAAGTTCAACCTGCGCTTCGACGACACCAACCCGGCGAAAGAAGAGCAGGAGTACGTCGACAGCATCATCGACGACGTGAAGTGGCTGGGTGGCGACTTCGAAGACCGGCTCTTCTACGCGTCGGACTACTTCGGCCGCATGTACGAGTGGGCCGAGGCGCTCGTGCAGAAGGGCAAGGCGTACGTCTGCGATCTGAACGCCGAGCAGATGCGTGAGTACCGCGGCACGCTGACCGAGCCTGGCAAGAACAGCCCGTTCCGCGATCGTTCGCCGGCCGAGAACCTCGACCTGTTCCGCCGCATGAAGCAGGGCGAGTTCGCGCCGGGCAGCAAGACGCTGCGCGCGAAGATCGACATGGCGTCGGGCAACATCAACCTGCGCGACCCGGTCATGTACCGCATCGTGAAGGAGCACCATCACCGCCAGGGCGACGCGTGGTGCATCTACCCGTCGTACGACTGGGCGCACGGCCTCGAAGACTCGCTGGAGCAGATCACCCACTCGATCTGCACGCTCGAGTTCGAGAACCACCGGCCGCTGTACGACTGGTTCCTCAAAGAGCTCGGCATCTACCACCCGCAGCAGATCGAGTTCGCGAAGCTGCAGCTCAACTACACGGTGCTCAGCAAGCGGAACCTGCTCTTCCTCGTGAAGGAGAAGTACGTCAGCGGCTGGGACGACCCGCGCATGCCCACGATTCGCGGCATGCGGCGCCGCGGCTACACGAGCGAAGCGCTGCGCGCGTTCTGCGAAGACATCGGCGTCACCAAGAACGACACCGTCATCGACATCCTTCGGCTCGAGAACGCGGTGCGAGATCACCTGAACGCGACCGCGCCGCGCCGCATGGCGGTGGTGAGCCCGCTGAAGGTCGTCGTCACCAACTGGCCCGCAGGTCAGGTCGAGCACGTCGAGGTGCAGAACAACCCCGAAGACGAAAAGGCCGGCGTTCGCCAGGTGCCGTTCTCGGGAGAGCTCTTCATCGAGCGCGACGACTTCATGGAAGACCCGCCGAAGAAGTTCTTCCGGCTGGCCCCCGGGCGCGAGGTGCGGTTGCGCGGCGCGTACTTCATCAAGTGCGAGTCGGTCGTGAAGGACGCGAGCGGCGCCATCACCGAGCTGCGCTGCACGTACGATCCTGCGACGAAGGGCGGCAACGCGGCCGACGGGCGCAAGGTGAAGGGCACGATTCACTGGGTGAGCGCGGCGCACGCGGTCGATGCCGAGATTCGCCTGTTCGATCGGCTCTTCTCGGCCGAGTTCCCCGGCAAGGCGCACGAAGATAAGCCGGGCGTCGAGCGCCCGTTCCTGCTCGATCTGAACCCGACGTCGCTCGAGGTCGCGAAGGGCAAGGTCGAGCCCGCCCTCGCCGGCGAGAAGGAGGGCGCGCGCTTTCAGTTCGAGCGGCTCGGCTACTTCTGCGTCGACAAGGACTCGAAGCCCGGCGCGCTGGTGTTCAACCGCACGGTGGCGCTGAAGGACGCGTGGGCGAAGGAGCAGGCGGCTGACGAGAAGCCCGCTGCGGCCCCGAAAGCTGCTGCACCTGCGGCCCCGCCTGCGAAGAAGGCCGAGGCGCCTGCGGGCCCGGCTGCCGAGATCGAGTTCACCGACTTCACGAAGATCGCGCTCAAGGCCGGCAAGGTGCTCGCGGCCGAGAAGGTCGAGAAGGCCGACAAGCTGCTGAAGCTGTCGGTCGACCTCGGTGAAGGCGCTCCGCGCACGATCGTGTCTGGCATCGCCGAGGCGTTCGCGCCGGAGTCACTCGTCGGCCGCAACGTCGTCGTCGTGACGAACCTGAAACCGCGCGCGCTCAAGGGCATCGAGTCGCGCGGCATGATCCTCGCGTCGGGTAGCGGCAAAGGTCTGTCGCTGATCAACCCGGGAGATGTGCCGCCCGGGACCGACGTGAAGTGAGGGTTCGATGTCGATCACGTCAGAGTGGGCGTTGCTGCGGGCTCGAATCGATCGGCTGGTTGGGCTGGCCGTATTGGCGCCCGCCCCGAACGAGTCGCGAGTCGAGTACACGAGGAAGGCTCTCGAACAGGCGACGCTTGCGTGCGGAAAGTCGATCGACGCGTTTCTCGACAGGCACAAAGATGCCCTGCAGCCCGAGGCAGCTGACCTCTGGCGAACGGAACAAGTTCTTCACGGGTTCGTTGGGAAGGGATTTGCCAACTTCACCAACGAAGCTCGCATCGTGATTCTCTCGTCGTTCGCTGGCCAGTTTGACGCGCAGTTGTCCGATCCCGAACGCGACTGGGTCGCGGCTGTCGAGCGCTCTTTTCTGCACCTTCAGCGGAGTTTTCGCGTCGACCGAGTCCTTCAAGCGCGATGGGTCGAAGCGTTTGATGCTGGCGATGAGCCCCAGCTCGAGTCGCTTGGCGCGGTGCATCTTCTCCAGCACGGGCTGTTTGCCTTCAAGGCACACGCTGAGGGTGCGCGAACTGATCTGGTTGTCGGCGAGCAGGTCTCGCGGCGAACAGAAGACGCGCGGAAGCGTTCTGCAGCTCCCCTGGTGCTGACCGAGTGGAAAAAGGTCAAGTCTCCTTCCGATGCCCGTTCCAAGCTGGACGAGGCTCTCGTTCAGCTTCGTCTCTATCAGGTAGGGGCAGCGGCGAGTCT
The DNA here is from genome assembly GCA_016879935.1 of Archangiaceae bacterium. Classification (GTDB taxonomy): domain Bacteria; phylum Myxococcota; class Myxococcia; order Myxococcales; family Myxococcaceae; genus Xiheimicrobium. The sequence goes on from JAACJQ010000194.1 coordinate 23,665, forward strand.
TGAGCTGACCAGCACTTGTTTCGCTCTCCTGGTTTCGCGGAACGAACTCGGAGTCCTGCCGGAGAGCGAAGTGGTTCGGCCCGGGGTCTCCGCACGCGTTGTGAATCTGTGCGTCGAGCCAGAGAGTCCAAGCAAAGCGGCTCGCCGAAGGAAGTGACGCTGTCGTGACTTGATCAGGGCGCGCGGTCCTCCGAAGCTGCGCGCCTTCTTTCCACCCCAGGAGCCACCATGCCTCGCATTGCGAAGACCGACGTGAACCGCGCCCTCGAGATGGCCGCGAACCGCATCAAGGACGCAGGTGGCGCCGATGGCCGCGTCAGCCGCGCCGAGATCACCACGGCGCTCAAGGGCCTGACCGGCACCGAGAAGAAGCTCACCGACGTCTTCTTCAAGTTCATCGATCACCGCGACTTCAAGACGGGCGCGCAGGTGACCTCGAAGGACGTCGACCGCGCCGTGAAGTACGCGAAGACGACGATGATCGCGAAGTACGATCTCGACAACAACGGCCTCTCGCCCTCCGAAGTGAAGAAGATGAGCCTCACCGGCAAGCTCGCCGTGACGCTCGCGAAGGAGCTCAAGGCCGCCGCCGCGAAGTCGACCGCGCTCGACGCCGGAACGTTCAACGACTTCCTCGATCAGGTCACCACGACCAGCCGCGCCGACGTCACCAGCGCGAGCACGGTCGATTCGCTGCTCACCAAGCAGCTGATCGCCGCGTGCCACCAGTCGTCGTACACCGACGTGAAGACGCTCGCCGATGCCTTCGAGGCCGTCGATCAGGGCGAGTTCGTCGTGCGCCAGGTGAAGGACAAGAAGACCGGCGAGACGTACACGGCGGTCGACTACGGCGCGGGCGACAACACCTACGGCGCCATCTTCAAGACTGGCAGCTCGAAGCCCGTCGTCGGCATTCACGACGGCGATCTTCAGGTGCTCTGAGGTCAGTTGCGGAACTGTCTCAACCACTCGACGAAGCCGGGCGTCGTCGTCCACTCGTCGAGAAAGACGTGACGGGCTCCGGGCACGACGAGCGTGTCTGGAGCCGCGAAGTGAGTCACCACGTCGTCGACACCGGCGTGAAACTCGACGCCCGACTTGCCAGTGAACGTCGACAGCAAGCCGTCTTCGGCCGACGTCACCAGCGCCAGCCGGCCGCCTTTCAGGTCGTGGCGCGCGGAGTCGACCCACGCCGTCGTCGTGTCAAAGCAGCCGCTGCAGCCCGGTGGCAGCTCTGGCTTCCACGCAGAGAACCACTCGCTCCAGCGCGTTCCGGCGGGCATCACCATCGCGGCGGAGTCGGCGAGCACGTGCACCTCGGCCTGTGGGAATGCCGCCTTGAAGCGCCACGCGTTCATCTGGGCTCCGAAGCCCCCTGCGCTCGTGCCGATGACGAACACGCGGCGCGCGTTCGCGAACGTGGGCGCGAGCCGCTCCAAGAACGCGTCGAGGTTCTGCGCTCCCACGTGGCTCGTGGGCCGGCCCTGCACGTAGGTCTGCGTCGTGGTGCCGACGTGCAGATCGCCGGTGCAATAGGGCAGGTACACGAAGCTCGCGTCGGCGAACGGTGAGAGGGCGCGGTCGAACAACGGAATCGATCGAAACCGCTCGCCGCTGAACTGCGCGGCGCCGTAGCCGAAGTCGATGTTCCACGCCGACTTCACGAAGAAGCAGCTGCCCGCGTCCCAGCAGGCGCCGCCGCCCATGAGGTAGATGACGACGTCGCTCGCGCCTTCCCGTGGGTTGATGCCGAGACCCGTCGGCGTTCCGTTCGCGCAGCGCGTGTCATCGAACTCGACCCACGACCACCCCGCGGCTGGCGCCACGATGGGCCCCGTCGAAGCACCCACGGAGGGGACGCAGGCAGACGCGCAGAGCAGGGCGAGCACGAGCCTCACGCGCGCTCGTACCCGCTCACGGCTCCGACGTTCACTTCATCGTCAGGTAGGCCTTCTCGGCCGACAGCGCGAGGGCCGACGTGTTCGCGACCCAGTCGCCAGCGGTCTTCGTCCAGTTCTCCCAGCCGTCTGGCAGCCGCTTCTCGACGAACATCGCCTTGAGATCCTCCACGGCGTACGCGGGCTGACCGCCGACCTGCTTCGTCTTCGGGCTGTTCGCGAGAAACGTCGCCAGCAGGCCGAACTCGCCAGCGGAGCCGATGAGGTTGTCGTCGCCGAGCACCTTGGTCAGCTTCTCGAGCACCTGGCGATCCTGCGCGGGGTTCGCCTTGCCGTGCGCGCGATCGGTCACGCTCTGGCCCACTTCTCCGACGAGCTTCGCGAAGTCCTTCGCGAGCACGACGCCGGTTCGAAAGCCGGGCGCCTTCGCGTTCGGGTCGTTCTTCACGTTCTCGGCGATGAAGCGCCCGATGTCGGAGCGAGTCACCACGCCGTTCTTCGCGAACTTCGTCAGGCGCTCGAAGTCCTTCTCGCTCATGCGGCCCGAGTTCAGCTTCGTCGGGTCGCCTTGAAGAATGCCGCTGTGCCCCGCGTGCGACCCCTGCGATCCGGGGAAGTCGAGGCTGAACGTGCCGAGCGGCACCGGCGTGTCGAGCTTGCCGCTCTTGCCAGCCATGTGCGCGTGGTTGCCCTGGGCGAAGAGCTTGAGCACCTCTCCCAGGTTGCTGCCCGGCCCCGTGTTCCCCAGCTTCGCGACGTCGTCGATGCTCGCCAGCGGCTTGTCGGCGTCGTTGCGCACCTTCAGGTCGCCGCCCTTCACCGCCGCGCCGATGAACGGGCAAGTCGCCTTCTTCTCGACGACGGCTGCCTTCTCGGTGTCGCTCAGGTTGGCGACGCTGGTGGTGACGCTCGTGGCCGCGGCCCGGCGCTCCTCGAGGCTCGTGGTGCGCTGACTGCCCCAACCGCCTGCTGGTTCAGCCGGAGCGGGGGTGCTCGTCGGCTGGGGCGCAGGCGCTGCGGTCTGAGGGGTCGTCGGGCGAAGCGCGGGGGAACCACCATTCACCTTCGTCATGAGGTATGACTCCGTAAGTGGGTTACGTAAATCAGTTACGTAATCGGTTTACGCCATGGCGAGAGCGAAGATCAAGGGCCGGGAGAAC
>JAACJQ010000195.1 GCA_016879935.1 Archangiaceae bacterium
CCGCCTGCGTCAACACCCGCTCGGCGCTGCCAGGCGAGACGAAGTCGAAGATGTCCATCAACGGAAACGAGTGCTGCTCTCCGAGCGAGAGCAGAATCGCGTCGTCACTCGCGGCCGCCTGAAGCTCGAAGTCGAACGCGCGACAGAAGCTCTTTCGCAACGCCATGCCCCACGCGCGATTGATGCGGGCTCCGAACGGCGCGTGAATGATGAGCTGCATGCCGCCGGCCTCGTCGAAGAAGCGCTCGGCCACGAGGGTCTTCGTCGAAGGAATCTCGGTGAGGGCCGCCTTCGCGACGCGCAGGTAGCGCACGAGCAACTCGGCCGCGTGCGCGGGCACCTTCAGCGTCTCTTCCAGCCACTGCTGCGCGTCGTCACGCTGGAGCACGTCTTCTCTCAGCCGCCCGACCTCGAGCGAGAGCTCGTCAGTGCGGCCCGGCGCTTCACCACGCCAGAAAGGAACGTTTGGCGCCTGACCGTGCGCGTTCTCGACGCGAACGGCGCCGTCGAAGATTCGTCGAATGCGCCACGAGGTGCTGCCGAGCACGAAGACGTCTCCGGGCATGGAGTCGATGGCGAAGTCTTCGTCGAGCGTGCCGACCTGCTTCTCTTCGGGCTCGGCGATGGCCGGGTACGTGAACAGGTCGGGAATCGCGCCGCCGTTCTGCAGCGCCATCAGCCGGGCGCCCTTTCGTGCCTTGAGCTTTCCGTTCACGCGGTCTCGGTGCACGTGCACGCGCGAGCGGCCGCGGCTCGTCGAGACGCCTTCGGACACGAGGTGGAGCACCTTCTCGTAGTTCTCCCAGGTGAGCTCGCGGTACGGCATGGCCCTGCGGAAGACGTCGTACAGCGCGCGTTCGTCCCACTCCTCGGCGGCAACTTCGGCGACGACCTGTTGTGCGAGCACGTCGAGCGGCGCCTCGGGCAAGCGCACCGCGTCGAGCTGGCCTTCGTGAATCGCGCGCATCAACGCCGCGCACTCGACGAGCTCGTCGCGCGTCATCGCGTAGAGCACGCCCTTCGAGATGGCCGACTTGTGGTGACCGGAACGGCCGAGCCGCTGCAGCATGACGGCGATGTTCCGCGGGCTGCCGATCTGCACGACGAGGTCGATGGAGCCGACGTCGATGCCCAGCTCGAGCGAAGCCGTCGCGACCATGATCTTGAGGCGGCCCGACTTGAGCAGCTCTTCGGCCGAGAGCCGCAGCTCCCTCGACATGGAGCCGTGGTGCGCGCGCACGTGTTCGTGACCCATGCGTTCGCCGAGGTCGTGTGCGAGGCGCTCCGAGAGGCGGCGCGTATTGGTGAAGACGAGCATCGTGCGATGCGTCTGCGAGAGCGCGACGAGGCGGTCGTAGATCTGCCCCCACATCTCGTGCGTCGGCACCGCGGAGAGCTCTTCTTCGGGCGTCTCGAGCGACAGCTCCCACGGGCGCACGTGGCCGACCTGCACGAGCTCACACGGCGTCTCGGTGTTGCCGACGAGGAAGTGCGCGAGCCGTTCGAGCGGACGCGTGGTCGCCGACAACCCGATACATTGCAATTTTGCCGACGGGTCCTTGCGGGTGATGAATGACTTGAGGCGCTCCATCGAGAGCGCGAAGTGCGAGCCGCGTTTGTCTCTGGCGAGCGCGTGAATTTCGTCGACGACGACGGTGCGCACCGAAGCCATGGTGGCGCGGGCCTTGTCGGCGGTGAGGTAGAGGTACAGCGACTCAGGCGTGGTGATGAGAATGTGCGGCGGCTTCTTCACCATCTGCGCGCGTTCGCTCGAGGTCGTGTCGCCCGAGCGCACCATCACGCGAATCTCGGGCAGGTCGACGCCGGCCTCTTTCGCGCGGGCCTTCAGCTGGGCGAGCGGCTCGAGCAGGTTCTTCTGCACGTCGTTGCCGAGCGCCTTGAGCGGAGACACGTACAGCACGTGTGTCTCGTCGGTGAGCTTGCCGTCGGCGGCGAGGCTGAAGAGCTCGTCGAGGCACGCGAGGAAGGCGGTGAGCGTCTTGCCCGAGCCCGTCGGCGCGGCGATGAGCACGTCTTTGCGTGCGCGAATGAGCGGCCACCCGCGAATCTGCGGCTCGGTGGGTTCGCCGAGCGTCTGCTGAAACCACGCGCGCACGACGGGGTGAAACGGCTTCAGCGCGTCATGCACCGGAACCTGGGCGGAGGCGGTGAAGTCGATGGGGATTTGCGGGGGCGCGGTCATGCGGGGCACAGACTGAACGGCTGTGCAGAGATGATCAAGACCTGTCGGTGCGCCCCAGCCAGTCGAGGAGTGGGCCGCACAGCTTCTTGCTGAGGAACGTCGCCTTCGCGTCGTTGAAGAACCACTGCACGCCGAGCTTCGTGCTGGCACGTTCGAGGGCGCGAGGCAGCTTCGAGAGGTCTTTGCAGGGAATCGTGCGTGACGACTCCGAGTACGAGGTTGGCGAAGTGGTTCGGTGCGAGACGCTGGCCTGCAGGTCGGGGTTCGCGTCGGAGTCGAACTCGAGCTCGGCGAAGTACTGCTGCGTGGTGCGGCCGCGACGAACGGCTTCGGTCGCGGGAATCAGCAGACGAAGACGAACGCGGCCGTTCTTCTCGAGGCCGAGCTGGCGACCGAGCGCGAGAACGGAAGAGGCGCTCCGAAGCGCGGAGAGCTTTTGGTCGGTCACCGCGAAGAGGCGGTCGGTCGATGGCGCGGCGAACACGCGCGCGGCTTCGAGTTGCTCGAGACGGTCGCGGTCATGTCGTGCGCGTTCGACGTGCGGCATCAACGCGTCGAGCGATTCTTCGGAGCCGTCACAGAGCAGCAGCGCGAGCAGGTTCGTCGGAATCCACTCGCTCCCAACAGCCGCGGCCTGCCACGCCGAGAGTTGCTTCCGGTCTTTCGCAATGGAGCGCAGCTTGTCGTGCTTCTTCTTCCGCGCTCCGAACTCGTAGGCGTTCAAGCCATCGAGCGCCGCCATCGTATCGCGCCAGGTCGATTGCAGCTGCGCGGACGGCACGTCAGCCATCATCGAGATCATGAACAACGCCGCGGCCGAGAACGAACCGGTGCTGCGCTTCTGCACTTCCTTCGACAGCGCAGCGAGCATCGCGCGAATCTTCTGGTCGTCGAACGGCCGCGCCCAATGCGAGAACTTCCACCAGAACGGACCGCCCTGCTTCAGCAGTTGAAACGCGGTGCGCCGGTCATAGCCGTGTTGGTACGTCGCCATGGGCGCGCACCGTAGCCGGTCACTGCGCGACGAGTGGTTGCGGTCAGCAGTAAGTTGGCGCGGAACAATGCGGACCGAGCCATGAACCCACCCTTCTCCGTCTTCACTTCGACGTCTGGCCTTGCTCTCGAGCAGTTGGCCTCACAAAAGTGGGACGGGGTCGTCGATGAGGAGTTCGCAAACGAACTCAGGGCCAAGTTCGACAAGCTAGACGATCATCATTGCTCAGTCGGTTTGTGGCTCGTCAGAGATCTCAACTCTGACGCCGTACTCGCTCTCATTCGTCGTGCCTACCGCTCGAAGGGAACCGCCACGTCGACGATGGCCTCGCATCTGTGGGATAGAAGGCACGAGCGTGGATTGATGGAAACAAGACCTGCGAGGGCAGGAACACTGGAGGAGCTGCTTCGACAGCGGTGAGTGCAACCAGGTCGCATCGATACTCTCGGCAGTGACCAGTCTTCACAGCTGTCACGCAATGGCGGAGTCTTGGCCCATGCCCGACAACGAAGCCCGCTCCACGGACGGCCGAAGTCAGCTCGTCGAGCTTCTTCACCGGATGGCAGCTGACTTTCAGGCCAATCGCTCCAAATGGGAGAACGCAGAGGTCGACTCGTTTCTTCTCGCCGCAGCCTCCTGGGTCGAAGACATGGACGGGTACTACGAGAACAGGGGCGAGCCTGTTCCGAAGGAACCAAGTTGGCACGTCGTCGCCGACATCTTTCAGGCCGCGAAGACGTATGAGTAGCGAAGAACGACCAACTTCGCAGGCATCAGGCGCACTCCCGATAGGATCTGGCTACGTGATTCATGAGGATGTTTGGGGAGATTGCCCATGGGATTCACCAAGTCGCTTGATCTCTGCATGGTCGCCGACGACGAGCGCGCTCTCTCGGAAGCGCTTCGAGCGAGTCACCCGACTGTGGCATTCGTGAACGACGTGGTGTTCCCGACTCCGGATCCTGTGTTGCTCGATTCCATCGATCAGGCGAAGCACTTCGGACAGGTGCTCCTCTGGGAGCGGACCAACTTCCCGACATTGCCTGTGATGCGCAGAAACGACGGGCGGTGGGAAGGGCCGACCGTTGGCCCGGTAATTCAATACCTGAAACCAGTGCTCAAAGCTGACCGACTTCAGTGCGGCAGAATCGCGGCAAGCGGAGGAACCTATGATGAGCCGCTGGAATCGGCGAACAACGCATTCATCAAGGACGTGTGGGCGGCCGCGAAGAAGCTGACGACAGGGGTGAAGTGCGTTGATGACAAGGGAAGGCTCATCAACGACAAGGTGCCGGCACTACGTGCGGGATTCCACGCGGCAGAGTGGCTCCGAAAGAAGCGTGGCCGCTTCTTCACGGACTATTCGTGGAACCTCTACCTGCCACTGGAGACAGCCAAGAGAAGGTAGCGAGCGTGACTGATTCACTGTCGTCTTAATTACCCTAACGTCAGACGCCCCTTCGCCAACGGTAGAAGAACCTCCCTTGAGAAATCTCATCACCTTCGCCCCTCTGCTTGCCCTCGGCTGTCTCTACGAACAGCCGACGCTCCGCAGCGATACGACGAGAGCCGACTACGACGCCCGTATTGCGTGCGTGGGGCTCACGGGCCTCAATCGGGCCTGCGTCGACGCCAGTTGGGAACTCCACACGCTGGTCGCGAAGAGTACTGCTTGCTCCGTCGACTCAGATTGCCGTCTGCTCGCAACTGAAGACCCGCTTGCGCCACCCTGGATTGCCGTCACCGCTTCCGCAGAAATGGAGAGGCTGAACTCGATTGCTCGAGTGCGAACCGCCTGCGGCGAAGTCGATCAGTGGGCAGCTCAACCTGAGACACGATGCCGCAACCACCGGTGCGTTCTGTCCGCGAAATACTCGTGGCCACGAGACTGCAAGGTTGAGCACTGAATGCTCACCGCACGATGAACGTGTTCACCTCTGACACCGAGCCGTAGAAGCTCTCCACGCGGAAGTAATACTGATTGTTCACCGTCGCGAGCGGCGCCAGGTCAGCCGGCGTGAGCAACAGATACCCACCGATATTCCGCGTCATCGCGTAGTTCGGGTGCGTGCCCGAGGTCAGTGAGAACACGAGCACGTTCCCCGCCGTCCACGTCGAGACCGGACTGCCCGCGACGTACAGCTTGTGCGGCCCCTCGCAGAACGTCGTGTTCGTCGTCCAATCGAGTTCGATGACGCCGTTCGCGTTGAACGACACCATCTGGCAGTTCGTCGGAGCCACGAGGTTCATCGAACAACCACCCGACGGCACCTGCACCGCGACCGGCGAACAATCGACGCCGGAGCCGCCGCCACTTCCACCACCCGTCCCGCTCGTGCCGCCACCGGTTCCGCTCACGCCTCCAGCGACACCACCACCCGTGCCGCTCACGCCACCCGCGACACCACCACCGACTCCGCTCACGCCACCTGCCGCCGCGCCGCCCCCCGTGCTGCCGGCGCCGCCCCCACTTCCACTGACTCCGCCCCCACTTCCACTCGTGCCGCCTGAGAACCCGCCATTGCCCGTACTCATGCACGCGCCCGTGACGCACGACTGGCCGATGCCACCCGACACGCCGGCCGCTCCACCTCGCCCGCAGTCGGCGCTGTCGACCACCGTTCGACACTGCCCACGCGCATCACAACACCCGCTACACGTGCTCGCGCTGCACACCGGGCCCGAGCTGCAGGCAGCTCCGAACACCACCAACCCGATGATCAGCACGCGCATGGAACCCAAGCCTCGGCGCGCGCGTCTCCCTCATCCATGGTCATCGCGTCGACCCGCCAGATCCCCGCGATTCCTGAAGATTCTGGCGACCGAAAAACCCGCGCACGCCCTCGTGACTCGCTGCATCGACACGCGGCAATGTGCTTCCCTTTTTCTCCATTTCAGTGTGGCCCGTCAGCACCGTTTCGCCACGCTGGGAGGACCGCTTGAGGTGCGGTAGGTCATGGACATGTTCCTTCAGCTGAAAGATTTGGCGAGCCAGAAGCTGATCACCGTGCCCGAAGAGGGGCTCACCTTCGGACGCGAGGGCGGCGACGCTCAGGTCCAGGTGGCCGACATGGGCGTCTCCAAGCGCCACGCAGAGGTGTTCTGCGAAGGCGGCGCCTGGTTCCTCAAAGACCTCGGCAGCTCCAACGGCACGATGCTCGCGAACGAGCGCATCGCCGACGCCACCGAGATTCTGCCCGGCGACGTCTTTCAGCTCAGCAAGCGCAAGTTCGAAGTGCTCAAGGTCGTCGAAGACGACGCGGGCGGTGAAGAAGAGGAGCAGGACGCTCCGCAGATGACCGAGCCCGAGCGCAAGGCGCCTGCGAAGCCGGCTCCGAAGGCCGCTGCCAAGTCGGCCCCGCCTCCGGCCAAGAAGCCCGCCGCCGCGAAGATGGCGCCTGCCGGTGGCCGTGAGCCGACCCGCGCCGCGCCCGAAGCCGATGACGGCGGTGGTGGTGGCGGTGACGAAGAGATGGGCAACGCGAGCGTCGGTCAGGTGCTCGCCGGCGTGCCCAAGGCCGTCGCGTACTACCTCGTGAACGTGCCCCTCATGCTGCTGAACCCGTTCGGCACCATTCGCAAGGGCATCGAGGAGCAGCCGAAGGACCCGATGGGCAAGATGGAGCTCATCGCCTGGGCCCTTCCCGGCAACATCTTCTCGGGCGCGATGGGCTTCATCGCCGGCCTCATCTCGCAGCTCATCGTCGGCGCCCTGAGCATCGGCAGCCTGATCAGCGGTCTCATCGTCGGCGCCATCGTCGCCGTCGTCGCCTCGGTCATCACCGGCATCATCTGGCACCCGCTGATGACCTGGCTCGTCGCCAAGCTCTTCAAGGGCGAGAGCGACGCGCGCGGCCGCACCAACTATTTCCTGCAGACGCAGACGGCCATCATCATCGCGGTGCTGCCGAGCGGCCTCACCATCATCATCGCCGCCCTCCGCGCGCGCTTCGGCATTCCCTTCATCGGCCTGATTCCCGTGCTGCTCTCGGCCGTGACGGGCGCGCTGTCGCTCTTCGTCTTCTACAAGTGGATGGAGCACTTCCAGACGGCGAAGTGGGTGAAGATCGTCGCGCTCGTGCTCATGGCGCTCACCGCGCTCGGTGCGCTCGCCGGCATTCCCGCTGCGCTCTCAGGTGGTGGCGGCGGCGTGGCCATCGCGTCGTCGGGCTCGGGTGGCGGTGACGTCGACGTGGGTGATGTCGACGACGCGCAGAAGCAGGCCCTCGACGCGATGAAGGCGGCTGGCGCGACGGCGGAGCAGATCAAGCAGGCCGAAGAGGCGTACAAGCAGTCGAAGGCCGCGATGAAGGCTGCTGCCGCCGCGACCGCCGACGCCGAGAAGGCCGCTGAAGACGCCAAGAAGGCCGGCGAAGACGCCGTGAAGAAGGGCAACGAGGCGGTCAAGAAGGGCAAGGAAGAGATCGCCAAGGCCGCCGAAGACGCGAAGGAGAAGGTCGACGCGAAGAAGCCGCCTCCGCCCGAAGAGAAGGTCGAGAAGCCGGTGGAGAAGCCCGTCGAGAAGACGGCCGCTGCGGAGCCCGAAGTGAAGTCGCCGCCCCCCGCTGCCATTCCGAGCGGCAACGGCTACCCGTCGTGGCACGCCAAGTTCGAGAACATCGAGAAGCGCGTGACCGAAGACCCGACGCTGCTGCGCAAGGCCTCCATTCTCAAGCTGTACCAGGAGCTCCAGGAGGAGACGTCGGAGGCCGACGCCAAGGTTCGCAAGGACTACAAGAAGGTCGACCCCAAGACGCTCATGCACCTGCGTGACGCCGAGCTGTTCGACACCTCGGGCAAGACGGTCGACGCGCTCCACAAGGAGCTGTTCGGGCGCTGAGTGAAGCGGCTCGTTCCGCTGGCCGGAGCGGTGCTCATCGCCGCCTCCGGCCTCTCGTGTCTCAAGCTCATGACGACGATGCCGGGCAGCTCCTTCGCGGGACCTGCGCCGGCGTTTTCGTCTGAAGCGCTCGCGCTCGTCGAGTCGTTGCGCGCCGACGTCACCGCGCTCTCGGTCGGCATCGGTGAACGCAACCTCGGCAACAAGCCCGACCAGCTCGAAGCAGCGGCGACCTGGGTCGAAGCCGAGCTGCTCGACGCGGGCTACTCGGTGACGCCCGAGCCCTTTCAGGTGAACGGCCACCCGGTGCGAAACCTCGTCGCCGACCTGCCGGGCACCGTCGCGCCGAAAGAGCTCATCGTCATCGGCGCCCACTACGACTCGGCAGAAGGAACGCCGGGCGCTGACGACAACGCCTCGGGCGTCGCGGTGGGCCTCGCGCTCGCACGGCACTTCCACGACACGCCCCAGCCGCGCACCGTGCGCTTCGTCTTCTTCACCAACGAAGAGCCGCCGTATTTCCGCACCGACGCCATGGGCAGCGACGTCTCGGCGAAACGCGCGAAGGCCCGCGGCGACGACGTGAAGGCCATGCTGTCACTCGAGACGATGGGCTTCTTCACCGACGCCAAAGACTCGCAGCACTACCCGTGGCCGTTCTCGGGCTTCTACCCATCGACGGGCCACTTCATCGCGTTCGTCGCCGACACCGACTCGCGCGAGCTCGCCCACGACGTCGCCGGTACGTTCCGCGCGCACGCCACCATCGCGTCAGAGGGCTCGAGCGTGCCGGCCTTCATCGAAGGCGTCGACTGGTCAGACCATGGGCCGTACTGACGCGCCGGCTACCGCGCGTTGATGGTGACCGACACGGCGCCGTTTCGAAACCCGAACTACCACGAGGCCACCGACCTGCCGCCGACGATGGACTTCGAGCGCCTCGCGCGCGTGACGCTCGGGCTCGAGGCGGTGGTGCAGCAGCTCGCGAAGGCGAAGTGAGTCACCGCAGGTCGTAGCGGGTCAGCACCGGCAGATGGTCGCTGGTCGTCGTCTTCGCGTCAGGAATCACCGCGGGCACGTTCACGACCTTGGCGGAGCCTTCCAGGAACCGGTCGGCCAGCTCGTTCGTCGCGAGGTGGTGGTCGATGGTCGACGTGAACGTGAGCGTGGTCGAGATGTTGCCCTTCGTGAGCGCGTCGGTCGTGAAGCGATAGCCCGCGTCGGAGAGGAACGGCGCGAACGGCGTGGCGCTTCGGCGGTACGTCGAGACGTCGAGGTCGTCGTTGAAGTCGCCCACCACCAGCACCCAGCGCGTCGGGTACTCGGTGTCGAGGAAGCGCTTGAGCGCGACGGCGGCTTCGGTGCGGCGCGTGTAGCCATCGAGGTTCGCCATCGCCTTGAAGTGCGCCACCAGCACCACGAGCGTGCGCGCGTGCCCGCCTTCGTCGAAGCGCAGCTTCACCTCGAGCGGAGGCCGGCCGCCGAACGACGCCTGCGCCTCGGTCAACACCACGCGCGCCGACTCGACGGTGAAGCGCCGGTGGTAGACGAGCGCGACCTTCTGCTCCTTCGCCCAGTAGAAGTCGTGGCCCTGCGTCACCGACGGGTCGGTCACCAGCAGGCCCCGGTGGTCGGGCAGCTTCGTCATCAGCGTCGCGAACGCGTCTTCCGAGACGACCTCGACCAGCCCTGCCAGGTCGGGCGCGGTCTGCCGGAGCACCTTCGCGACGTTCGCCTGCTGCAGCGCTTCGTCGGTCGGCCCCTCTTCCGCCGAGCCGAACCACTCGACGTTCCACGACATGACGTCGACGGTGTCGCTGCGGTCCTCCTTCGCGAGCCTCAACTCGGCAGTGACCTCGCCCTGCTCCGTGTCCTCGGGCGAGATGGTGATGGTGGCGGCAGCGTCTTCCACCGGGGTTCCACACGCGGCGAGCACGACGAGCAACGACCAGGTGATTCGCGACATGACGGCCTCCAGAACGACTTCGAGTGCGCGCACCGTGCCTTCGACTGGTCTGCCGAAACAGGACCAGTCCGAGAATTTCCGGTAGACCAGTCGAGTGTTCACGCTCGACCGGCGCTCCCACGTCGCCCTGCCCCAGCAGCTCGTGCAGCAGGTGGTGCTCGCGATTCGCTCGGGAGCGCTGAAGCCTGGCGCCGCCCTCGCCGGCACCCGCACCCTCGCAGACGAGCTCGGCGTGCATCGCAACACCGTGAACGCCGCCATCGACGAGCTCGCCGCGCAGGGGTGGGTCGAGAAGCGGCACGGGCGGGCGACGCGGGTGACGACGACGCTCCCGATTCCGCACGACGTCGAGGCTGGAGCGACGCGTGGGCTCGGCTTCGGCGTGCGCCCCTGGCCCGGCTCCTCGCGCGCGTTCGAGGCGGTGCCGAAGGGCGTGCTCGACTTCTCGTCGGGCCTGCCAGACCCGCGGCTGTTCGACGCGACGGCGTTGGCCCGCGCCTACCGCCGCTCGCTCCGTCACTCCAAAGGGCGCCTGCTCGGCTTCGGTCACCCCGCGGGAGACGAACGCCTTCGTCGCGCGCTCGCGGCCCAGCTGAGCGCCCGCCGCGGAATTCCCTGCACCGAAGACGACGTCGTCATCACGAGAGGCAGCCAGCTCGCGATGCACCTGCTCGCGCTCGCCCTCACGCGGCCGGGAGACACCATCGCCGTCGAGTCGCCCGGCTACCCCTCGTATCGAGATGCGTTCACGTGTCTCGGCGTTCGTGCGCTCGCGATTTCCGTCGATGACGAAGGGCTCGATGTCGAGAAGCTCGCGACGGTGAAGACGCCGCTGCGCGCAGTGCTGCTCACGCCGAACACGCAGGACCCGACGACGGTCACGCTCTCGGCTCGACGACGACTCGCCCTGCTCGAGTTCGCGCGACGTCGCCGTGTGCCACTGCTCGAGCTCGACACCGACTTCGAGTTCACCTTCGAAGGGCCGGCCGGGCTTCCCCTCGCCTCGCAGGACCGGGCGGGCGTCGTCGTCTACGTGGGCACCTTGTCGAAGGCGCTCGCGCCCGGGCTGCGCACCGGCTTCGTCGTCGCGCCGAAGGAGCTGCGCGACACGCTGCTCGCGGTTCGTGGGCAGGTCGACCGCACCGGTGACGCCGGGCTCGAGCGCGCGCTCGCCGAGATGCTCGAAGACGGCGAAGTACAGCGCCACTCCCTCAAGGCGAGGCGCGTGTTCCTCGAGCGGCGTGACCTGCTGCTGGAGCTGCTCCGGCGTGAACTCGGTGACGTGCTGTCGTTCGAGGTGCCGCGCGGTGGGCTCGGGCTGTGGGCGACGGTTTCGCGCTCCGTCGACGTCGAGGCGTGGGCCGCGCGCGCGCTGAACCACGGCGTTCGGTTCTTTCCCGGGAGCGCGTTCTCTCCCACCGGGCGGAAGCTGCATGCGCTGCGGCTCGGGTTCGCGCACCTGAACGAAACGGAGCTCGTCGAGGCCGTGCGCCGCCTCGTTCGCGCGCGCGCCTGATCGTGGTCATGCAGTTTCTGCGACTGAGTGCGCCCGCTCCGCCCAGACGACGACGGCGAGGAAGATGCATCGACGCGTTGGCATGAAACGAGTCCTGAAGTGGTTGAGCGTGGCGCTGCTGGTGCTGCTCGTGCTGCCGCCGCTTGTCTGGGTGCTCGGCGTCAGACACGCGGCGATGTCGTGGGGCGCGAGCGCGACCGAGTGTTCGCAACCGCTCGCCGGTGACGAGCTGATTCCCAACCCCGAGCGGCAGACGACGCGCGGCATCTTCATCGCCGCGGCGCCCGAGGCCGTCTTCCCCTGGGTCGCGCAGATGGGCGCTGGCCGCGCGGCGTTCTACAGCCACGACTGGTTCGAGACGAACCTGGTGGGCTGCCCGCTGGTGAATGGCGAGCGCATCGTCGAGGCGTGGCAGACGAAGCCGGGAGACATCGTGCGCATGTGCCCCGAAGGCAGCGGCCCGCCGATGGTCTACGTGGTGAAAGAGGTGACGCCACCCAGCGCGTGGGTGATTGCCATCGAAGACAAGGGCGCTCCGGTGACGACGTGGGCCTTCGACCTTCGACGTGAAGGTACGGGCACCCGGTTGCTGGTTCGCAACCGCACCGGTGTCGCGCAGTTCTGGCAGGAGCTCATCGAACCCGGCGTCGCGCTGATGGAGCACGGCATGCTCGAAGGCCTCAAGGCTCGCGCCGAGCGCAGCAGGCCAGACGCGGTGAGCCAACGCACGCCCTGAGGCGTCTTCTGCACGACTTCGCGAAGCCAACGAACTGTCGGAGACTCGGGCGATGAAGACACTCGCGCTCGTCGCCGTGCTCGCCAGCTCGGCCTTCGCAGAGCCTCGCAAGCCCATCATCGCGTACTGGGTCATGCACCACGACGTTCGCCCGCCGTCGGGAAAGCCGTGGGAACAGACGTTCTCGCTGCCGCACCTCGTCGCCTACGACGATGGCCTGGTGGTGGTGACGAGAGATGGTGAGGTGCGCTCGGTGATGCTGACGGGCGCCGAACGCGCGGCCCTCTTCGACGCCGGCGGCAGCGAGTTCTTCTCGTTGAAGGACAGCTACGAAGGCACCCGCGAGATGCACCCGCCCGCGCATCTCGTGACGCGCTGGAAAGGCGACGTCCGCAAGACGGTGCGCTTCTTCGGGCGGCTCGACGAACCGACACACCGAGCTGCGGCGCCGGCATCACTGCAGAAGGCGCTCGATGCGCTCTCGACGTGGCAGCACCCGCAGCTCAAACCGTACGAACCTGAGCTGCTCGCGCTGCGCGCCTGCCAGACGAAGGCAGCTCCTTTGAAGAAGGGCTGGCCGAGCGGCTGGCCCACGCCCGACCAGGGCAAGAAGGCGCTCGCAGCCGACTGCGTGTCGCTGACCCTGCCCGGCACCGAGAAGAAGCGCGCCGAAGCGCTGCTCACGAAGGGCAACGCCTTCACGGTGATTCAGCACCAGGGCGCGGCCTGGCTGGTCACGCTCGAGCGCTTCGAGTTGCCGGCCGAAGCCGCGTGGGAGGGCCGCTGAGTCAGCGCGGCATGCCCGTGAGGTTCACGTGCGGGCGAACGTCTCGGCACGGCTGACCACGCAACGACGGGCACGGCGGGGCCATCGACGGCACCGTCACGTTCTGCACCACCGGCAGCACCAGCTTCGAGGCGTGCGCCGCGTCGGTGCCGACGAGGTAGGCCACTTCTCCCGTGAGGGGCTTGATGGCGAAGCGCCAGTCGGCGCGCGTGCCTCCGGGCGTGTCGACGGTGACGCGAACCTTCGAGCCCGCGCGGAGCACGTGCGCGAACCCCGCCGTGCCGATGCGAACCTCGGCCCACTGGTTGATGGGCAGCGGCGCCCAGTTCTCCTGCGAGTACGTCTGGTCGGGCCACAGCTCCGTCGCGTTCGGGCCCGGCTTGCGGTGACCGGCGCGCAGCCAGCCCGACTGCAGGTACACCTCTTTGCCGTCACTGCGCACTTCACTCAGCGTCACCTGCAGGTCGGCGCTCTCGACGGGAGACTGCAGCCACAAATCGACGCTCGCGGTGCCGAGCAGCACCGTGTCGGCGGTGAACGTGCCGCCTTCGAAGACGATGGCGTGGTCCTGCATGGCGTCGCGCCATTCGTACTTCGGCAGCTTGTCCCAGACGTCTCCGCCCATGCCGAGAATGCCGCGCTGCCCGGCGAGCGGGTCGTAGAGGAACCGCGCCGGCAGGCTCATGGGCGAAGGCGTCGCGTCACCCAGCGTTCCATTGGGCTGGAAGAAGAGCGTCGTCGCCTGCTGCCCCTCGGGCGGCCACTGGCGGAAGCCGTGCGTGAAGGTGCCCCTCGGAGCGCCCAGGTCCTTCGCGTCTCCGGCGCCGCTCTCGAAGATGACCTTGAGCCGCGGCTCGGCCTTCCACGCCGCCACCGCTTCGTCGCGCGAGGTGAACTGCGTCCACTTCGTCTGGGGCAGCGTCTGCTTCGACTTGAAGACCTGGTCGAAGACGAAGGGGCTGAAGTTGCGGAACGTCGCCGGGTCTCTCGGCACGCGCCTGGCCACGAACAGCTCGAGAAACGCGTGCCACTCGGCCAGCACCTCGGGCGCAAAGCCGTCGATGTGCACGCCGTTGAGCGCGGTGAACCGCACCGCGTCGCTGCCGGTGAACTTGTCGAAGAGCAGGAAGAAGTACGGGCCGGTCTGCTCGTCGTGCCACGCGCCGGTGAGGAAGGTGGGCACCTCGATGCGGTTCACGAAGAGCGCCGGGTCGTAGCGGTCGTGCTGGGCGGGGTCGTGGAACTCGATGAGCCGCGCCTGCGCCACGTTGTCGACGAGCTGGCCGTGCAGGAGCTGGTTCTCGCGGCACGTCTCGTCACCGCCGTCGACGCGCGCCTGCTCCCAGCCCTGGCCGTACGGCACGGCCTTGCTGAGCACGTTCTTCACCCACGAGATGGCGAAGCCGTCGTTCAAGATGCCGCCGGGCAGCAGCGTCGTCGTGGTGCTGCCGATGACCGACATGGGCGCGATGGCGGCGAGGCCGGGCGGGCGCTGCGCGGCGACGAAGAGCTGCGAGATGCCCGGGTACGAGAGGCCCACCATGCCGACCTGGTGGTGTTGCACCCAGCTCTGCGCCGCGACCGTCTCGATGACGTCGTAGCCGTCGAGCACCTGCAGCTGCTCGAAGTAGTCGTACGCGCCGCCAGAGCAGCCCGTGCCGCGCATGTTCACGCTGACCGTCGCGTAGTCCATCATGCCCGCGAAGAGCGCCGACGCGTCTTGCGGCGTCGCGCACACCACGGGGAACTCGTCGCAGAGAAACTCGAAGTCCTTGATGGGCTCGCCCGGCCGTGACGCCGCGTAGCCCGAGTAGTTCACCACCGTGGGGAACGGGCCCTTGCCCTTGGGCAGCGTCACCCACGCCGACAGCTTCGTGCCGTCGCGCATGGTGAGGTAGTTGAAGCCCGCCTCGAGCTTCTGGCCCGTGTACAGCTCGGGCTTCGGCGGCAGCTGCTCGAGCGACTTCACCGTGAGGGGCCGCGTCTGCTCCTTCGCGCCCGCGACCTTTACCACGTAGCCCGTACCCGGCTCGAGCCCGCGCACCACGAGCGAGCCCAGCGCGTCGGCCACACCCGTCGTCACCGGCTTGCCGTTGCGGGAGATCTCGAGCGTCGCGCCCGGCTCGGCGTGCGTGACGTAGAGCTGCTGGAGCGTCTCGCGAACCTGGAAGGTGGGCTCGGGCGCCCCGCAGGCGACGGCGAACACCGCGAGCGGCAGCGACAGGAATCGTGAATGAATGGTCATGTTTTCTCCCCGGGCGCGGGAAGTACTCCCGGCCCACGAGCCATGCAACTCGACCGCGGAAAAACCTCTTCGAGCCTCTGCTTCAGGGCGTGCAGGGCTTCACGATGCTCGGTGTTCCCGAGGTGTCGTCGATGCGGGAGACCCCACCCTGCATGGTCACCTCGGCAGAGAACGTGGCCTTCTCGGCGGCGCCCTTCACGTCGACCTTCACCGAGGTCGCGCCCAGCGACTTCACGTCGATGCCCACCTTCGCGAGGTCGTT
Organism: Archangiaceae bacterium; assembly: GCA_016879935.1. Taxonomy (GTDB): domain Bacteria; phylum Myxococcota; class Myxococcia; order Myxococcales; family Myxococcaceae; genus Xiheimicrobium. The sequence goes on from JAACJQ010000195.1 coordinate 15,550, forward strand.
CGAGTACGTGTCGAACTCGGCGAAGTACGACTTCTCGGCGATGTAGACGGCCTTCGCGGCCTTCTTGAGCTCGTCGGTGCACGTCGGCCTGGGCGGCGCGGGAGGCGCCATGGGCACCCACGCGCCCTCCTTCTTCTCGAAGAGCTCGACGTTCGACTGCAGCATCTTCGCGCTCTCGAGCTCGGACTCGAGGGTGCGCTGGTCGACGAAGGGCCCGCCCAGCAACACCAGCCGCTTTCCCGTCGTGCTGACGAAGCCCGTCGAGCACCGGTTGCCCTGACCATCGAAGAAGTCGACCGTCGTCAGCGTCTCCGTGACGCGCACGAGCGCCTTCACCGCGTCGAACGACTTCGCGCCAGGCGGGAGCGCCTGCTCCTCGAGCACCGCCGCGGCCATGCGCTTGCGGTCCGCCGGAGCGACGGGCAACGCGTCGACGTAGGCGGCGATCTCCTTCTTGTTCGCGAGCAGCGCCTTGCGGTCACCACCCAGCACGAGCCACTTCGCCATGCGGGTGTCGACCTGCGTGACGAGGTCGGTGTTGTCCTTCACGGCGAGGCCACGCGGCGCCCCTCCGAGCACGGAGAGCGAGATGAGGAGCGAGAACATGAGGAGCCCGTTTCAGTCGATGTAGTTGAAGAACTGGTACGCGGCGTCGTACGGCGTGCCCACCATCGGCGCGGCGCTGCCGAAGAACAGCAGCGAGTTGCCCGCGGGCTCGTAGTCGAAGCCGTTGGTGCGGTTGCGCTCGAGCGGCATGGTGGTGCGCGCGCTGAGCGAACCCGAGATGGGGCGGCGCTCCATGGGCGTGCGGCTCGAGGCGCCGAGCGCGCCGATGACGACCTCTTCGATGACCTCGGTGAGGTTCGGGTTGCAGATGCTGCCCGAGCTGCCGCCGGTCGCGTTCGCGAGGTCGATGTACTGGTCGCCGGGTTGCGCTTCACCGCGGCCGACACGAATGCAGCCGGTCGGCTTGGGGCCCACGATGCTGAAGGCCACCGCGTTCTCCATGCGGTAGTCGGTGACGTACGAGCCGAACATGCCGGGCCGAATCGACTTGTTGTCTTCGTCGGACATGAAGATGACGACGAGGCCGGTGTTCATCGGGTCTCGCAAGGTGAGGTTGGGGGCGGTGGCCATGCGCGCGCGGCGCAGCGCCCGCAGGCCGAACTCGATGCCGAGCTCGGTGGTGTTGCCGTCGAGGCCCACGCGGGCCGCCGTGCGGAAGTCGTTCAACGTCGTCACGAAGCCGCCGCCGCGCAGAATGTCGCTGTCGGTGGTGACGACGCCGACGCGGAAGTCGAGCTGCGCGCGCTGGAAGGCGTCGAAGAGGCCCTGGGCGGCGTCTTGAAGCGCCTGCTGCTCCTCGACCATCGAGATGGTGTTGTCGACGACGAAGAGGAAGTCGGTCTTGAGCGCCGGCGTCGTGCGCTTCTCGCAGCGCGTGGCCAGGGTCGCGCTCTCGTCAGAGAGGTGCGAGCCGTTCGAGAAGTCGTTCATGGGCGCCAGGTTGTCGCGCAGCTTCGCCGCCGCCGAGACGACGCCCCCGATGAAGAGCTTGCCCGAGCCGAAGCGGAAGAAGAGGTTCACCACCTGCTCGTCGTCCTGTGTCGAGGCCGCGCCCGTGGGCAGGGTGCCCAACATGCCCGGGTCCTTCCCCGAGAGTGACGAGAGCAGGCGGTTGCGCACGGCGAACGCGCTGGTGGGCGTGCCGAACGTGAGGAGCTGCGACGTCGACAGGGTGCGCAGCACGCGCAGCGGCCGGTCGGCGTTGACGAAGATGCGGCTCGAGCGCTCGAGGCGGTCGCGCACGAGCGGAGAGCCTGAGAGCTGAATGAGCGCGTCGACCTCGAGGTTGGCGACCGTCTCGAGGCTGACCGGGTCGAGCGGGTTCACCGAGCTCGGCACGTCGCGCTGAATCACGAAGCCCGCCAGCTCGGCGCCGTCGTCGAACACCAGGCCCTGCGCCGTCGCGTTCGTCGCCACCTGGTAGCGCGACGAGATGGCGAAGAGGTGCATGGTGCCCGGCACGCGGTTCACGTTCTGCGTCAGCGGCGCGAGGCCCGGGCACGGCCAGTTCTCGGGCTCGATGAAGCCGGCGTCGAAGCCGCCGTCAGCGAGGCCTCCGTCGAGGTCGCCGCCGTCGGAGTCACCGCCGCCTCCACCCGCCGAGCCGCCGCCCGTGCCGAACATCGGCGTGGTGAGCGACGACGGGCAGCCGGTGAGCAGCAGCGCGACGAGCGGGAGCGACAGCAGCGAGCTCGCTCTCACCGCCACCGTGCGGCGACGCAGCGAGCGGCGCGACGACGCGACGAGCAACAACGCCAGCGCCGCGAAGAGCGCCGAGCCATCGGTCGCGCCGCAGCCACAGCCGGTGGTAACGACGCCAGGAGGCGTGGGCCCACCGGTGCCGGCGTCGTCATCGATGACCATGCCGCCGCCGTCGGGTTCGTTCATGCCCGCGTCGGTGCCGGCGTCGACGACCGCGCCCGCGTCGATGCCGCCATCGTCCATCATCATGGTGCACACGCGACGGCCGGTGCCGGGGTCGATGTCGACCTGCTGGTCGCAGTCGTTGTCCTTGAGGTCGCAGATCTCGGGAGCGCCACGGTAGATGCTGCGGTCGGCGTCGTTGCAGTCGCCGTCGCAGTTCGTCTGGCCGTCTCCGTCGGCGTCGAAGCAGACCGAGCAGAGGTTGAAGCGGCCGGGCGACGAGTCGGTGTACGAGTCGCAGTTGTCGTCGACGCGGTTGCAGACCTCGGCGGCGCGCGGGTTGATGCGCGGGTCGAAGTCGTTGCAGTCGCCGCACACGGGCGGGAAGCCGTCCATGTCGCGGTCGACCTGGCCTTCGTCGACCTGGCCGTCGCAGTCGTCGTCGATGGAGTTGTTCGCCACCTCGAAGGTCTGCGGCCCCACGTTCGGGTCCATGTCGTTGCAGTCGCCGAAGCACGCCGCCACGCCGTCGCTGTCGGCGTCGAAGCCCTCGTCGTACTGGCCGTCGCAGTTGTTGTCCTGGCCGTCGCAGATTTCAGCCACCGCGGCGATGGGGCCCGAGGCGCCGTGCACGGTTGGGTTGAAGTCGTTGCAGTCGCCCGCGCAGGTGCTGACGCCGTCGCCGTCGTTGTCGGTGTCTTCGTCGATGCGGCCGTCGCAGTTGTCGTCGCGCGTGTTGCCGCAGACCTCGCGGCGGGTCGGGTTGATGGCCGGGTCCATGTCGTTGCAGTCACCGGCGCAGACCGCGACGAAGTCGTTGTCGACGTCGAAGCCCTCGTCGACGCGGCCGTCGCAGTTGTTGTCGAAGCCGTCGCAGCGCTCGACCGCGCCCGGGTTCACGTCTGCAATCTTGTCGTTGCAGTCGCGCATGTTCATCGGCCCACCGGTGGCGAAGCCGTCGCCGTCTTCGTCGGTGTTCTCGTCGATCTGCCCGTCGCAGTCGTTGTCGAGGCCGTCGCCCACCTTCTCGCTCTTCGTCGGGCCCACGCTGCGGCCGCCGGCGTTCGGGTCGTCGTTGCAGTCACCCTGACAGTTCGTGAAGCCGTCGCCGTCGAAGTCGAAGCACGGCGCGCCACGGCAGGCGTTGGAGTCGTCGATGGTGCTGTTGCAGTTGTTGTCCTTGCAGTCGCAGATCTCCTTGCCGCCGGGCTTGTTGAACGGGTCAGTGTCGTCGCAGTCGTTCTGGCAGGTGGTGACGCCGTCGCCGTCGAGGTCGAAGCCGTCGTCCACCACGCCGTCACAGTCTTCGTCACGCCCGTCGCAGAGGAACTCGGGGTCGTTGGCGCCACCGTCGGGAATGAAGGTCGGCAGGCCACCGTCGGGCAGCGGCGTGGGGAGTCGCTCCATGCGGCAGGCGCCCGAACCCATGCCCATCGAGCAGGTCTGCAGACCGTCGGCGCAGATGCCCTTGCCGCGCGTCGACGGCGGGCCCGAGTAGCAGGCCGTGTCGTTGCCATCGACGACCATGTCGCAGTTGTTGTCGATGCCGTCGCAGATTTCGGGAGCGCCTGGCTTCACGGCGGGGTCCATGTCGTTGCAGTCGCACGCGCCAGCGTCGGCCGGGCGGTTGCTGCAGAGCGCGCACGAGACGAACGTGTCCATGTCGCGGTCGAACATGCCGTTGTCGACGACGCCGTCGCAGTCGTCGTCGGTGCCGTCACACTGCTCGGCGCGCGGCAGCGTCACGTTCATGCACTGGCCCCAGTCGCCGGCCATGGTGCAGCTCTGCGTGCCGGTGCGGCAGACGCCCTTGGGCTGGCACGTCGCTCCGGGGCAGGTGCCCGTGTACGTGGTCGGCGGCGGAATCATGCCCTGCGGGTCGGCGAAGCAGCCGCGCGGCGCGACGTCGTCGAGGCGGCCGTTGCAGTTCTGGTCGATGGTGTCGCAGAGCTCGACCGCGCCCGGGCGAATCATCGGGTTGGTGTCGTCGCAGTCGCAGTTCATCGTCAGGCCGCACGCCATGCACGCGCGGAACGTGTCGTTGTCCTGGTCGAAGCCGTCGTCGACGGTGCCGTTGCAGTCGTCGTCCTGCATGTTGCAGGTCTCGGTCGAAGGCACGACCTGACCCATGCACGCGCCGAAGCTCGAGGTGCCGCTGCCTGCGTCGGCGTTGCACTCCTGGGTGCCCTGCACGCAGACGCCGCGGCCTGCCGTGTTGGCGGGGCCCGAGTAGCAGCTCTGCGAAATCTTCCCTGCGCCGGCCGAGGCCTCGTCGAGCTGGCCGTTGCAGTTGTCGTCGAGGCCGTTGCACGCCTCGATGCGGCCGGGGCGAACGTTGGGGTTGTTGTCGGCGCAGTCACAGCCGCCGTCGGGGTTCGCGCCGCAGGTGCCGCACGCGCGCACCATGTCGTTGTCGACGTCGACGATGAGCCCGTTGTCGGCGGTGCCGTTGCAGTCTTCGTCCTGGTTGTTGCAGACCTCGGGCGCCGGCAGCACCTGCTGCTGGTTGCCTGGCAGGCCCGCACCGCACGCGAGCCAGTTGCCCGCCCCGTTGCACTGCTGCGTCGAGGCGCGACACGTGCCGCGCGTCAGACACTGCGTGCCCGTGCCCTGGGTGCCGCCGTCAGAGAGGCCGCACTGGCCGGTGAAGGTGCCCGCGGGGCCGTCGAAGCACGCGCGCGGCGCCACGTTGTCGTCGGGAATGCCGTTGCAGTTGTCGTCGAGGTTGTTGCAGAGCTCGGGGCCTGCATCGCGGTTGCGCACGCAGAGCAGCGTGCCGGCCGGAGTGCACTGCTCGGTGCCGGGGCCGCAGACGCCGGGCTCGCCCGTCATGCACGCGCCACCCGAGAGGCCGTTGTTCAAGACGCCGTCGCAGTCATCGTCGAGCGTGTTGCAGGTCTCGGTGCCGGGGAACACCTGCATGCCGCCGTCGAGGCCGACGGTGCCCATCGAGCACGCCTGGAACGCGCCGCCGATGCAGAAGATGGGAACGCCACGGCAGATGCCGCGCGGCGTGCAGTTCGTCCCCGGCGGCATCGTCTGGCACGAGCCGGTGAAGCTGCCCGCAGGCCCGCCGTAGCAGGTGCGAGAGAGGCGCATGCTGGTGAAGGGCGCTCCGGCCTCGTCGATGTCGCCGTCGCAGTCGTTGTCGATGCCGTCGCAAATCTCGGTCGAGCCCGTCGCGCCCTGACACACGAGCGCGCCGCCGACACACTGCACGGTGCCCGCGCCGCAGCTGCCCATGCCGGCGTCGTTGGAGCACGCGCCACCCGTGCCGGGCACGCCGTTGTCGTTGGTGCCGTTGCAGTCGTCATCGCGGCCGTTGCCGACCTCTCCCACGTTGAACTGCTGCGAGCCGCCGTCAGCGCCCGTCGTGGTGTTGGTGCACGCGGGGAAACCGCCCGCGCCGGGGCACACCTGCAGCACGCCGCGGCACTCGCCACGCGGCGAACAGCTCGCCGGCGCCGAACCGCACGTACCGGTGAAGGTGCCGTTGGGGCCGGCGTAGCAGACGCGGCTCAACGTCGCGCTGCCCACGCCGCCCGTCTCGTCCGTCGCGCCGTCGCAGTCGTTGTCGAGGCCGTCGCAGATTTCCGTCTGCGTGCCGGGCGTGATGGTCGAGTTGCAGGCCAGCGTTCCGTTCGCCTGACACGTCTGCGTACCCGCGCGGCAGACGCCGTTCGCCGAGGTGTTGGTGCAGGCCATGCCGCCGCCGGGGTTGCCGTTGTTCACGGTGCCGTCGCAGTCGTTGTCGAGCGTGTCGCAGACCTCGGTCACGGCGGTGACGGGGCTCGAGCAGGTGGCGAGCGCGCCGCACTGGCCGCAGGTCGTCCACGACTGGGCGCCGCTGCCGACCGCCGCGTTGCAGGCCTGCTCACCGTTGACGCAGATGCCCTGCCCTGCCGTGCCGGGCCCGGGGAAACACGAGCGCTTGAGCTTGGGGAAGTCGGTGTTGCCGACCTCGTCGATGAAGCCGTCGCAGTCGTCGTCGATGCCGTTGCACGTCTCGGGCTGGGAGAAGTTCACCTGCACGCAGCCGATGCCGCTCGCGCCACGGCACTGCAGGGTGCCCTGCGCGCAGCGGCCCTGCTGGCCTGCCACCATGCACGAGCCTCCGGTGCCGGGAACGCCGTCGTCAGCCGTCATGTCGCAGTCGTTGTCGAGGCCGTCACACGTCGCCTCGGCGTTCGCCGGAGGGTTCGCGGCGACGACGGGCATGGTGCAGGTCGCGAGCGCGCCGCAGGTGCCGCACGTGGTGTAGCTGGCGACGCCCGAGTTGGGAGTCGCGTTGCACGCCTGGGTGCCGTTGGTGCAGATGCCGACGCCCGCGGTGCCGAACGTCGACGCCGGCGTGGGGAAGCAGCTGCGCGTCAGCTTCGGAGTGCCGACGCCACCGGTCTCGTCGGTGTCGCCGTCGCAGTCGTTGTCGCGGCCGTCGCAGGTCTCCATCGACGACATCACGTTCTGATTGCAGATGACGCCCATCGTGCCCTGACACGCGGTCGTGCCGTCGCGGCAGACGCCCTGGTTGCTCGCGATGACGCAGGCGAGGCCGCCGTCGACGGTGCCTGCAGTGCCACCCGGGCCGTCGTCGATGGTGATGTTGCAGTTGTTGTCCTTGCCGTCGCAGAACTCGGGGCCCGCGCCGGCCGGGGTCGTGCGCGTGCCGACGGTGCCGCCAGGGCATGACGGGCCGCGCACGGTGACGTCACAGTCGTTGCAGTCGCCTTCGCGAATCTTGCAGCCGTCGCCGTCGCAGTCGTTCTCGCCGGTGGTGTCGGAGGGGCTGCACATGCCGCGCGGCAGCGGAGGCAACGGGTTGCAGGCCTGCGCGTCGGCGGTGCTCGCGCCCAACGCGACGAAGGCACAGGCGCCGAGGAGAAGAACGGTTCGTAGAGTTCGCATGGCTTAGAAGAAGGCTCCGGCTTCGAGCGCGAAGAAGAAGCGGTTTTCCACCACCGTCAGACCGGGAAGCTCGGCCGAGAGTCGTGAGCCGCGGGCGCCGCCGCGGACGAAGAAGACAGAAGCAGGTTTGAGCTCGAGCCACGCTTCACCAGCGAGCGAGAGCTTCGTCGAGGTGGCCGAGCTGCCCTGGAGGATTCGTGGGCCCGCGGCGACATCGAGCGCCAACAGGTTGCGGAAGAGCGGCTGACGAATTCTCAGCTGCGCGTCGATGCCTCGGTACGTCGCCGAGACGAGCGGCAGCGTGCAGGCGTCGAAGAGCGTGCGCTCCTGGCTCCAGCCGCCGCCGACGCCCACGCTGGGCGCGTACGTCGAGTCGGCCACCTTGAAGCGGTACGTGCCACGCACCTGCAGGTCGTCGTCGGTCATCGAGCAGTTGGTGCCCTGCGCCGCCCCTTCGATGCCCGTCGCCTTCACGAACGCCCGGCGGAAGTTCACCTCGACCTCGAGGTCGGCCCACCGCTTCCCTGCCATCGAGGGAATGAACTGGAGCGGCTGCACCTGCGCATACACACCGACGCCGACGACGCCGTTGTTGCGCAGCTCGGCGAGCTGGCTGGCCGCTTCACCGCTGATGGAGAGGCCACGGAGCGCCGCGCCCGCTCCCACCGCGACGACGACGCGCGTCTTGTCGGGGTCGGCGCTCCACTCCTTCGGCGCCTGCTTCACCTCGAGCGGAGGCGCGTCGTTGATGTCTTCTTCAGGCGGCGGCGGGGGCGGTACGTCGGCGGCCGCGACGGCCGTGGCCGGCTTCTCTTTCGAGAGGTCGATGAGCGCCTTGCCCAGAATCGTCGCCAGGTCGTCGCCGTTCTTCTGCGTCAGCCCGCCTGCGTTGGCCACGTACAGCGGCTCGCCCTTCACCACGCCTTCCGCGTCGTGAATCGTCGCGACCAGCGACGCCGTCTTGTTGAACTCGAGCAGCACGATGAAGCCGACGTTGGTGGCCTTGGCGAGCTTCGAGAGCCCCGCGGGCGTTCGCGCGAGCGCGACGGTGAAGCCCTCCTTCACGATGGCGCCCTGAATGAGGTCGGCGCCCAGCACCTTGCCTTCGAGCTGCTTGCCGAGGCTCGCGACGAACTTCTTGTGCGAGGCGTAGTCGAACTTGTCGAACGTCTTCTTGGTGTCGAAGCCGCTGAAGCCGCCCTGGCTCTGCGTCACGCGCACGATGGGCGGCAGCAGCAGCACCGCCTTCACGTCGGCGGTGGACGAGAGGTCGAGCTCGACGGGTTTCTCGGCCGGCTTCTCGACTGGCTTCGCCGCGGGCTTCTTCGGCTCGGCCTTCTTCTCGTCTTTCTTGTCAGGCGGAGACGACAGGTCGAGCTCGAACTGGGCGAAGGCAGTCGAAGCACAGACCACGAGCGAGGTCAGGACGACGCGACTGTGATGGATCACCGTGGAACCTCGAAACGCTCGGCGGAAGGGCGGCCCTGGAAACAGGCGACGACCGTCAAAGTGTAGAGAGCCGTGCACAGGCTGTCAGGGGCGTTGTTTGCGCACACGAAGCTACAGCGTGTGCGAATGAGGGCGGTCCGCCAGTTTCCCACGCGCGCGTGAGGGGAAACGCACAACGAGCGGTCACGACATCACTTCAGCGCCTTCATCCACTCGGCGAGCGCGCCGTCCTTCAAGTCGGCCAGGCGCGAGGCCTCGAGCGGAGGTGCCCGCAGCAGCAGGTCTGCCGAGGCGGCGTCACACGGCTGTTGCTCACGAAGCCAGTTCGCATCGGCCTCGGTCGAGGGCCGCACCGCGCGCAACGACGCGGCGACGCCGAGCGCCTCCTGCAACGCCGCGCACCGCATCGGAATGCAGCCGAGCGCCTTCGTGCGCACCTCGTTCGGCACCCCGGGATAAAGCAGATACGTGCCCGCGAACGCCGCCGCGCGTACCCGGCCTCGTTCGGCGTCCGAGAACGGCGCGAGGGGTGGCGCCCGCCCCGCCTGCGCCCACGTCTCTCGCACGAGCCCGTGAAACGACGACGCGCGCATCATCTCTCCGAGGAGCGTTCCACCCGAGGCGCAGAGGTCGGCCAGGTGCAGCACTTCGATGGTGGCCTGCTCGAGCTCGCCCTCGTGCGTTCCTTTCAAGAGCCGCAGTCGCGCCCAGTGCAACAACATCACGTAGCTCGGCAGCGGTGCGTCGACGAAGGTCGAAGGCCGGCCGTCGCGCAACGGGCCTTGCGCGCTCAGCGACCAGTGGTCGAACTCGAGCAACTGCTTCATCCACCCGAAGTCGAGGCCTGCGTAGAGCTCGGACCCAGCGCTCTGCCACCCTGGAGCCTTCAAGCGCGCGACCAGCGGGTCGGGAAGATGCAGCAAGCCGACGCGGCCATTCTCCCAGTCGGCGCGGCCCTCCATGAAGACAGCGGCGTCATGCTGGCGTGCGTTCGGTTTGAACTCGTCACGCGCGCGGAGCGTCTTCGTGTCGTCACAGTACTGGTCGACGACGCGCGCGGCTTCGGCGGCGTTCTGCGTGAGGAACTCGTCGAGGTGCTGGAGCGCGACCGACGTCACCTGCTGAGCCCCCGCGTCGAGGAGCGCCGGCCCTGCGTCCGCCTCGACCGCGAGCGCTGCGAGCAGCGGCGCCAGTGTCGTCGGCGTCGCGACGCCCGGGCGGACCTGTGGGGTGTTCTTCGCCGGAAGGGCTCGTGGCGCCGTCGTCGGAGGCTCCGCGAGCAGCTCACCCAGGGTCGACTCGGCAGAGGCCGTCGCGCGAGCTCCCCGCCATGCGGTGAAGGCTCCGACGAGAACCGCGAGCACCACCACCCACCAGGGTCTGCGCATGCGAGGGAGTGTGGTCGAGCGCGGCCCCGACCTCCATCACGCTTCGTGCAGGCCCGGCGCTTCGCGACCCGTCGAGTTCACGTACTCGGTGTAGCCACCGCCGTACGAGTGCGGGCCTTCGGGCGTGAGTTCGAGCACGCGGTTCGACAGCTCGGCCAGGAAGTGCCGGTCGTGCGAGACCATGAGCAGGCTGCCCTCGAAGCTCTTGAGCGCGTCGATGAGCATCTCTTTCGTCGCGAGGTCGAGGTGGTTGGTGGGCTCGTCGAGCACGAGGAAGTTTGGCGGGTCGAAGAGCATCAGCGCGAGCACGAGCCGCGCCTTCTCGCCACCCGACAGAATGCGCACGACCTTCTCGGTCTCGTCTCCGGGGAAGCCGAAGCAGCCGGCCAGCGTGCGGAGCGTGCCTTCGGACGAGCGGGGGAACGCGTCGACCAGCGTCTGCCAGACGGTCTTCGTGCCATCGAGCACGTCCATCGCGTGCTGCGCGAAGTAGCCCAGCTTGATGCTGTTGCCGACGGTGACGACGCCGGTGTCGGCCTTGCCTTCTCCCGCGACGAGCTTGAGCAGCGTCGACTTGCCCGCGCCGTTCACGCCCAGCACGCACCAGCGCTCGCGCCGGCGGAGCAGGAAGTCGAAGTTCTTGTACACGACGAGGTCGCCGTAGGCCTTGTTGACCTGGGTGAGCTTGACGACGTCTTCACCGCTGCGCGGCGGCGGCTTGAACTCGAAGCGCACCTTCTCGATGTGACGCGGCGGCTCGACGCGCTCGATCTTCTCGAGCTTCTTCACGCGCGACTGCACCTGGGCGGCATGCGAGGCGCGGGCCTTGAAGCGCTCGATGAAGGCGAGCTCCTTCTTGAGCATGGCCTGTTGCCGCTCGTACGTGGCCTGCTGCTGCGCCTCGGCGATGGCCTTCTGGCCGACGTAGAACTCGTAGTCGCCCGTGTACGAGGTGAGCTCGCCACCGTCGATCTCGAGAATGCGGTTGCAGACGCGGTTCAAGAACTCGCGGTCGTGCGACGTCATCAACAGCGCGCCTTCGTACTGCTTGAGGAACTGCTCGAGCCAGATGAGCGACTCGAGGTCGAGGTGGTTCGACGGCTCGTCGAGCAGCATCGCGTCGGGCTTCATCAGCAGAATGCGCGCGAGCGCGACGCGCATCTTCCAACCACCCGAGAGCGCGCCCACGTCGCCGTCGACCATCGAGGGGCGAAAGCCGAGGCCGGCGAGAATCTCTCGAGCGCGGCCTTCGAGCGCATACCCACCGAGCTCGTCGAAGCGGGCCTGCACCTCGCCGAAGCGGGTGACGAGCGCGTCGAGCTGGTCGGCCTTGTCGGGGTTCGCCATGTCGTGCTCGAGCTGCTTGAGCTCGCGCGCGACCTCCGAGACGTTGCCGGCGCCGTCCATCGTCTCTTCGATGACGGTGCGGCCCGACATCTCGCCGACGTCCTGGCGGAAGTAGCCGATGGTGACGCCGCGATCGACCGACACGCCGCCTTCGTCGGGCGTCTCTTCTTTCATGATGTAGCGGAAGAGGGTCGATTTGCCCGAGCCGTTGGGGCCGACGAGGCCGACCTTCTCGCCCTTGTGGAGCGCGGCGGAGGCACCGATGAAGAGAATCTGACGGCCGTGCTGAGCGCCGATGTTGTCGAGGCGAATCATGTCGCGCGCGCCATGGCACAACGGGGCCGCGCGGTCACCGCTTCGTTGTGGCGACTTGCGGGGTCCACCGCGCTTTCGACCCGGGCGCGGGCGGCTGGTGGGCGAAGGGCATGGGCAGCAGCGCGGCGAGCGCGGCCTTCGCGGCGGTGAGGTCTCCGTCGACGTGCGCCTTGTCGAGGGGAGCACCGGCGAAGAAGAGCGCTCTGGCCTGCTCGGTGGTCAAGTGGAGCGTGGCCGCGCTGCGGTCGGGCCGTGCCTTGAAGACACGCAGCCACTCGGGCTCGAAGCGCAGGGTGAACCAGGTGCCTTCGACGTCGACGGCGAGCGTGACGTCGGCGCCGCCGCGGTAGCGCCGCTTGAGCGAGAGGAAGCCCCAGCTCAGGTCGACCCGGTCGGTGCGTCTGGGCGTGCCGAGGTAACGGCCGCCGAAGCGGGCGAGCTCCATGACGACGGGCTCGAGCGACGCGCCCAGTTCGGTCAGCTCGTAGCCGCCGTCAGTGGAGTGGATGAAGCCTTCTTCCTCCATCGATTGCAGGCGGGCGGCGAGCAGGTTGGTCGTGAGCCCGGGGAGCGCCTCGAGCAGCTCGGAGTAGCGCCGCGGCCCGAGCAGGAACTCGCGCACGAGCAGCAGAGTCCACCGCTCGCCGACGAGATCGAGGGCTCGAGCGAGCCCACAGAACTGCTGGTAGCTGCGACGTTTGGGCGCCATGACTTTACTTTTAGATAGTACCTCGATATTTCTTTTTCAACCACGAACTGGAGCCCGCATGTATCCCCTCCCCGCCTCGTCGTCGTTGCTCGCCGGCTTTCCGCTGCTGGCCGGGTGTCTGATCGTGCTGGTCGCGCTGGGGCACCGGGTGGCGGCGGCTCGGCTGGGGGTTGATGGGCGGTTGGCGCTGAGACGAACGCTGGTGTTCCTGGCCATCGCGGCGCTGTGGCAGGTGGTGGTGTCGTCGTTGGCAGTGAAGGGCGTGCTGGCGCGGTTCGACGCGCGTCCGCCTCCCCTCATCTTCCTGCTCGTGTTCATCGCGGGGGGAGCGCAGGTGCTGGCGCGGTCGACGTTCGGGAAGACGCTGAGTGAAGGCCTGCCGCTCGCCGCGCTCGTGGGGTTTCAGGCGTTCCGGTTGCCGCTGGAGTTGCTCATGCACGGCGCGGCGAACGAAGGCGTGATGCCGGAGCAGATGACGTTCACGGGGTGGAACTTCGACATCGTGACGGGCGCGAGCGCGGTGGTGGTGGCGGTGCTCGTCGCGACGGGAGTCGGCGGGCGACGACTGGTGCTCGCATGGAACGCGCTGGGCACCGTGCTGCTGGTGACGGTCGTGGTCATCGCGGTGTCATCGACTCCGCTGTTCGCCGCGTTCGGTGAAGGAGCGGCGCTCAACACGTTCATCGCGTACGTGCCGTTCACCACGCTGCCGACGGTGATGGTGCTGCTGGCGATGGCGGGGCACGTGATGGTGTGGCGGAAGCTGCTCGCGGAACGCACCGTCGTCGCAGCGGCTCCAGTCGCCTCGGTGGCATGAGTCCGACCGCTGCCGACTTCTCGATCGAAGCAGGAGCCGAGAGCACCCTGCCGAAGTGCGAATGCTGCGGTGGGGTGACGCGAATCGTGCGGGCGTTCGCTCGTGCGGTGCTCCTGGTCCGATGGACTGTCGGAGCGCGGCACGATGCTGAGGTCGCGGTGAGTGTCGGGGCCTGGTGCAATGCCGACAGGAGCCCACGACGCCTGGTCGCACTCCTGCTGCGCCAGCAACCGAACGGTCCCGCGTTCATGGTCGTCGACGCCGACCTCGCACGATGGGACGACTCGAGCCTGCTCGGCACAGCCCTGCGCTCCGAAGACGTTCTGAACACCCCGCTCGCATCCGAAGTGTTCGCAATCCTCGACGCAGCGGGCGCAGCCGACCTCCGCCTCGCCAACTGGCATCTGAGCTGATCGACTCACAGAGCCGCTGTTCGCGAGCGCAACTTCATCACTGCGCCTGGCGATACTCCGAGGTGCGCTGCGTTCTCACCACCCGATTCGTCGAGCCGCTCCGGGCTGAATCGCGAGTCGAGCGAGTCGAAGTTCTGGTGACGTCGTCGCCCAGCACCAAGGTCGTGAGCGCGGGTCCCTGCACGTGTCCCATTTCGGGAGCACGCAGGAGACCTTCATGTTCACCACACTGATCACCGCGCTCATCGCCGCTTCGCCGTTCCCTTCCTTTCTGAACGCCAGCTCGCCGGTCGACACAGAGGCCGGCAGACGGTCGCTCGGCCTCTCGGTCGGAGGACTTCGCCTCTTCTCGGACAACGCCAGCGAGCCAGACCTCATCGCCCCGGTCACGATCGAGTGCAGCTACGACGTTGGCAGCGCGACAGCGCTCTTCGTGCGGGTGCCCATCGGCGTGGGACTCGTCGGCGTCGGAGCTCCGACGACCTCAGGCACAGGGCTCGTCGTCACGACTGGCGGTCAATTCGGCGTTCGCCATGCCTTCGGTGCCGAGTTCGTCAGACCGTTCCTCGGCGCATATCTCAGTGGGCTCTACGTCCTGTCGCGCGCGCCATCGTTCCTCGCGGGGCCCGGCGTCGCCGTGGGCCTCGAGACCGCGCGCTTCGCCGATTCGCTGTCGGTTCACCTGCTCGGGCAGTGCGACTGGTTCGTCGCGCTCAACGGCCCGCAGGCCTTCAGCGTCGGCACCACCCTCGGCGTCACGACCACGTTCTGAACCGCAACGGCGAGCCGCTGTGGGCGAACCGCAAGGCCATCGCGCTGGCGAGCGACGCCGACGCCAACGTGGTTCGCGCGAGCAGCTACTACAACATCGCCCGCATCTACGGCGCTCACGCCTTGCCGAGATGGCTCCCCGTTCCTTCGAGCCACGAGAGGAACGTCGCGAGCCGCTTCCCTCGCAGATGACGCGTCGACGCGCTCCGGAACTCCCAGGTCGTCTCGAGCTTCTTCGCCGCCTCACGCAGGTACGTCGGCAGCTCGAGCAACGAGCACTCGGTCGTTCCATCGGCGTGGTGCAGGTCGGTGGAGGTCCGCTCACCGCCGACGCCGCCGTAGAACGCCGGCCCGGGCAGGTCGCTGTCGATCGAGATCCAGAAGAACCGGTTGCCGGTTCCTGCGACACGAACGTCGACGCGAAATCGCTTGCCCGACGCGATGCCGAGCGCCTTCGCCAACTCGTTCGCGGGAGCGCTCGTTCGGGCCGCGTCGAGCCGCCCCTCGATGAGCGACATCAACGCCGTCATCGCCTTCGTCTTCGCGGCGTAGCGACCGAGCCTCGAGAGCGGCTCGAGCTGCGCCTCGTCTTTCAGCGCGCGCTCGACGTGCGGGAGCAACGCATCGGCCGACGGCTCCGAGCCCTCCATCGCGAGCACGGCGAGCAGCTCGAGCGGCACGTTCGTGGAGCCGACGGCTGCGGCCCGCGCTGCCTCGACGATGCGCTCGTTCTTCCGCAGCTCCGTCAGCCTCGCGGCCTTCTCCTTCGAGCCGAACTCGTACTGCGACTCGAAGACCTTCAGCGCGTTCACCGCCGTTCGCCAGGTCGTGAGCAGCGTCTGGTCTGTCGTGTCATCAGCGGCGACGCGGAGGAACACCGACGCTGCTTTGCGCCGTTCGCCATCTCGTGCGCTCTTCGTGACCGTCTGCGACCAGGGCTCGAGTTCGGCGAGCACCGCGCGAATGACCGTCACCTCGAGCGCCTCGGTGGAGCGGGCGAAGCGGTACCAGCTCCACTCGAGCAGCTCGAACGCCGTCGAGACGTCGACGTCCTGCGACGGAAAGTGGCCCCACTTGCGGCGCTCTTCCTTCGTGCTCGCCATCGCTCACTCGATGACGGGCGGCGGTTTCTGAAAGCCCTGCACGATGAACACGCTGTCGGGCAGCCCCGGCCGCGCCCACGTGAGGAAGAGGAAGTCACCGGTCTCGGGCTCGAAGTACGCGCCCCACGGCCGCGGGAAACGCGAGAACATGCGGCGGCGCGTTCCGGCGACGGGGTTGCCCTGCTGGTCGACCTCGATGACCGACACCTCGCTCGCGCTCCACTCCGAGATGATGATGCTGGGCCTGGTGAACTGCGCCGAGCCGAGCGGCACGTACGCAAAGCCACCGGGGCCACCCGAGAGCTGCATCGCGCCGGTGTCTCTGACCTGCGTGACGCCGTACACACCTGCGTCGACCGACAAGCCCAGCTTGTGCCAGCGCCCGTCGGGCCAGCCGACGATGCGGTACTCGCCAGCGGCCGCGAGCCATGGCGGAACCCGCCCGATGCCTCCCGCGCTCGAGCCCATCTGCCCATGCGTCGTGAGGTCCACCGTCCACAGGGGCGTGCTCGCGCCGAGCTTCAGCTGCGAGAGCTGCCACACCTGCCAGCCCGTGTAGAGCAGCGAGCCGCCCGCCATCTCGAGAATGTTCGCGTCGATGTACGGCGTGTCGGCGACCTTCGTGGCGCTGCCGTCGTAGCCGATGATGTGGCCACACGCGTTGCGGCGAAGCCCGATGCGATACAGCGCGCCGCTCGAACGCTCCGACGCTCCGGCGATGAGCAGGTGGTCGCGGTCGTTCTGCAGAATCACGCAGCCGCCGAGCGGGCCGGGCACGCCAGGCACGGGGCCGAGCTCGGAGAACGTGTAGTTCGCTGCGAAGTCAGGGTGCATCACCACGCCGGCATCGTCGGGCGGCTGCGGGAGCGGCGGACAGAAGACGCCTGCGTCGAACTCGGCTCCGCCGCCCGCGTTGAAGCCGCCGCCCATCGCCGAGCCGCCCGCGCTGCTGCCGCCACCACCACCGCCGACGGAGCGCCCGGCGTCGACACCTGCGTCAGTGCCTGAGCCGCCGACCTTCACCGTGTTGGCTCCGCACGCTGCGACGAGCGCGAGGACGAACAAACTCGGAGCGCGTGAGCGGGTCATCAGGGCGCTCCAGCATGGCGTGGTGCCGGCGGCATGCCCAGCCCCGTGTCTCACGACCCGGCCAGCCGGTTCCGCGTTGGTGCTGCTCGACGGCCGCTCCACATCGCCGACTGACACCACCCGCGCGCACGAATCGAGTCGTGCTGTTCAGTCCTCGCCCGGGCGAACGACCCGCTCGACCGTACGCGTGCCGATGACCTTGAGGTACTCGTCGCGGTCATTGAGCGCCTTCGTCGTCAGCGAGCCCATCACGAGCATCTCGGTCTCGAACAACGACAGCCGCTCGCACCGAACGTCTCCGGTGACGATGAGACACATCAACCGGTCTGACACGCAGAGATGGCCGGTCGAGGTGAGGTTGCCGGCGAAAACGATGGTGCCGACGTCTCCAGTGCCGGCACAGAGCGAGCGCACCTCATCGTCGTGCAGCGCGATGTTGCCGCTGCGGTCGCCTTCGAACACGACGACGTTCAACCCGTAGTCACCACCAGATGCGAGCAACGCCCGCGCGCCGAAGCGGGCGTCGAGCTCGTCCTCCGTGATGACCGAGCGCCCTGGGCTCAGTTGCCGAAGACCATGCCCGCGCGCGAGAGCCACTCCGAGATGGGACCGGGAATGATGCCGAACGCCACCGTCGCGATGGCCGAGACGACGAGCGCGACTTCGGTCGTCCAGTGACGGAACGGCGCGGGCGCATCGACCGGAGCCGGGCGCATGAACATGTAAACGACGACGCGCAGGTAATAGTAGGTGCCCGCGACGCTCGCGAGCACGCCCGCGACGGCCAGCCAGATGAGGCCCGCGTCGACGGCCGCGCTGAAGATGAAGAGCTTGCCGAGGAAGCCCACCGTCGGCGGAACACCGGCCAGCGACAACATGAACGCCGCCATCGCCGCAGCCCAGCCGGGCTGACGCTGCGCGAGACCGGCGAAGCGCTCGAGGTCCCACGTGTTGCCGCGCGTCTCGTCTTCACGACGCTCGATGGCCGCCAGCGTGCCGAAGGCGCCGATGGACGTGACGGTGTAGCCGAGCAGGTAGAAGAGAATGCCCTTGTAGACGCCCGCGTTGACGGCGGCGGTCGCGAGCAGGGGCGTCGCCGTCAGCACACCGCCGACGTCGGAGGCCTTCGACCCGGCCGGCACGAACAGCGCGGTCACGCCGAGCAGCAGGTAGCCCGCGTGCGCGATGGAGGAGTACGCCAGCATGCGCTTCACGTTGCGCTGGGGCATCGCGAGCAGGTTGCCGGCGACCATCGTGAGCAGCGCGAGAATGCTGAAGAGCGTGAAGGGCACCTGCGGGTCGAGGCCGTGCACCAGCGCGAGGAAGGTACGCACGAGCGCGACGAACGCCGCCGCCTTCACGCCGACGCTCATGAGCGCGGTGACGGGCGTAGGCGCGCCCTCGTACACATCGGGCGTCCACATGTGGAAGGGAACGGCGGCGACCTTGAAGGCGAAGCCGGCGAGCACGAAGCCGAAGCCCGCGTAGACGAGGCCCGACTTCGTGGCCATGACGCCCGGCAACACGGTCGCGAGGTCTGAGAGCCGCGTCGTGCCCGTGGCGCCGTACAGCAGGGCCGCGCCGTACAGCAGCAGCGCCGCCGCGAACGCACCGAGAATGAAGTACTTGAAGCCGGCCTCGGCAGGGCGCGGGCCGCGACGCAGGAACGCGGTGAGCGCGTAGGTGGCGACCGAGAGCACCTCGAGGTTCACGAACAGGGTGATGAACTCGTTCGACAGCGCGAGCAGGCTCATGCCCGCGGCCGCGAAGAGCATCAGCGCGTAGAACTCACCGCGCTCGGCGTTGCGGTGCTTCAGGAAGCCCGAGGCCAGCAGACACGCCAGACCGGTGCCGATGCACACCATCACCGTCAGGAAGCTCGAGAACGGGTCGAGCACCGCGTAGCCCTGCAGCACCATGCGCGCAGGCTCGAACGCGTTCGAGAGCGCGAAGGCGCCCGCGACCACCGAGGCGAGCAGCCCGATGATGGCCATGTACGTTCGGTTGGCGGCCGAGAGGAACACCTCGGAGAGCATCAGCACGATGGCACCGACGACCAGAATGGCCGCGGGCACCACCGCCATGAACTCCGACATCGCAAAGTTGGGCGTGTTCAGCACGGTAGGGTCACCAGGTCAGGGAGTCGGATTGAGCGCAGCGGCGGCGGGCATCAACCGGCCGGTGGGCAGGAAACGCGGCATCGGCGGCTGCGCAGGCGCGGCGTCGGCGACGGCCACCTTCGCCGGCAGCTGACGCACCATCACGCGCACCTTCGAGTCCTCGGTCGTCGCGTCGGTCTTGCCCGAGGCGTACTGCGCGCGGGCGAGGAAGCGCTCGGTCGACGGGTTCAACATGTCGAGGAACGGCTGCGGGCGCAGACCCATGATGGCGATGAGCGCGAGCAGCGGAATCGCCGCGATGATTTCACGACGGTTCAGGTCCTTCAGGCCCAGGTTCTCCTGGTGCGTGACCGTGCCGAAGAAGACCTTCTGCACCATCCACAGCATGTAGGCCGCGCCGAGGATGACGCAGGTGGTGGCCAGCACGCCGATGACCATCGGCAGGTTCGACTTGAAGGTGCCGAGCAGCACGAGGAACTCGCCCACGAAGCCGTTGGTGCCGGGCACCGCGATGCTCGAGAACGTCACCACGAGGAAGAAGGCGGTGAAGATGGGCATCACCTTCGCGATGCCGCCGTAGTCGGCCATGAGGCGCGCGTGGCGGCGCTCGTAGAGGAAGCCGAAGAGGAGGAAGAGGGCTCCGGTCGACACGCCGTGGTTCAGCATCTGGTACGCGCTGCCCGTGGCGCCTTCGCCCGTGAAGGCGAACATGCCCAGCATGCAGTAGCCGAGGTGGCTGACCGACGAGTACGCGATGAGCTTCTTGATGTCTTTCTGCGCGAGGCACATCAGCGCGCCGTAGACGATGCCGATGACGGCCAGAATGCTGATGGGCAATTGGTACTGCCGCGCGGCCCCGGGGAAGAGCGGCACCGCGAAGCGCCAGAAGCCGAAGGTGCCCATCTTCAGCATCACGCCGGCGAGAATCATCGAGCCGGCCACCGGCGCCTGCACGTGCGCGTCGGGCAACCACGTGTGCACGGGGAACATCGGCACCTTGATGGCGAACGCGATGGAGAACGCGATGAACATCAGCGGGCCCCAGCGGTAGAGCGCGTGCGCTCCGGCCGAGATGTTGTTGCAGTCACCCGCCGCGGTGCAGGCCGCCACTTCGCGGTTGAGCGACATGAGGCCGTTGTAGAGCGTCGCGTAGTCGAAGCTGCGCTGACCGGCGGGAGCGGCGATGAAGTACACGCCCAGCAGCGCCACCAGCATGAGCAGCGAGCCGACGAGCGTGTAGAGGAAGAACTTCGTCGCGGCCATCTGGCGCTCTTCCGAGCCCCACACGCCGATGAGCAGGTACATCGGAATCAGCATCGCCTCGAAGAAGACGTAGAAGAGCAGCACGTCGAGCGAGCACACCGCGCCGAGCAGCGCCGTCTGCAGCACCAGCAGCGCGAGGTGGAACTCCTTCACGCGCTCGTCGATGAACGTCCAGCAGGCGAGCACCACGAGGGGCCCCAGCACGCCGGTCAGCAGCACCAGCGTCATCGCGAGGCCGTCGACACCGATGTGGTAGCTCAGGCCGAGCTCGTCGATCCACGCGAGCCGGTACTCCATCTGGAACTCGACCGGGCTCTTCGGCACGAAGCGAGTCCACGCCCAGACGCAGGTGAGCAGGTTCAGCAGCATGCCCAGCAGGGTCACGCCGCGAATCTGCGCCTTCTCGGTCTTGGGCATGAACATCACCAACGCCGCCACCAGCAGTGGCGAGAAGATGACGAGGTTCAGCATGCGGGAGTCGTAGATGCTGTTCACGGGACGTACCTCTGAAGAATCCACACGAGGGCGCCGGCGAGGCCGAGCGCCATGATGGCGGCGTAGGCCTGCGCGTCACCCGTCTGCAGGTAGCGCAACACGGCGCCCGTACGCTGCGTCACCCACGCAGTGCCACGCACGGCGACGCCGTCGATGAGAATCGAGTCGACCACCCGCCACAGCACGCGCGACACCACGCCGATGGGGCGAATGACGAGCAGCTGGTACACCTCGTCGACGTAGAACTTGTTGAACGAGAAGCGGCGCACGGCGTCGAGCGTCGGGTTGAGCGGCTGGCCGGCACGCGACGGGAACACGCGCATGTAGAGGAAGAACGCGAGGCCGCCGCCCGTGATGGCGATGACCCACGCCTGAATGTAGGCGCCGTAGGGAACGTGCTCTTCGGCGGGAATGACGAGGAACTGCCGCTTCGCCAGGTTCTCCTGCGTGGTGCGGAAGACGGGGTCGAGGAAGTTCTCCATCAACGTCTGAATCGTGTTGCGGCCCTCGGGCTTCATGATGGGCAGGCCGTGCACCAGCGCGACCACCGACAGCACCGCGAGCACCACCAGCGGCAGCGTCATGTGCCAGCTCGACTCGTGCGCGTGCGGCGTCTTCGCCTCCTTCGAGCGCGGGTACTCGAACGCCACGAAGTACATGCGCATCATGTAGAAGGCCGTGCAGCCTGCGGTGATGACGCCCAGCACGTAGGCCACGTGCAGCGCCCACTCGACCTGCGGAATCGAGTTGGTGTGCGCCGCATGCAGAATGGCGTCCTTCGAGAAGAAGCCTGAGAGCGGGAAGATGCCGGTGATGGCCAGCGTCGCCACGAGGAAGGTGGCCCACGTCGTCGGCATCTCTTTGCGCAGGTTGCCCAGCTTGGTGATGTCTTCTTCGTCACCGTTGCCGTGCATCACGCTGCCCGCGCCGAGGAAGAGACAGGCCTTGAAGAACGCGTGCGTGACGACGTGCAGGAAGGCCGCCCAGAACGCGCCTGCGCCGATGCCGAGGAACATGAGGCCCAGCTGCGAGACCGTCGAGTACGCCAGCACCTTCTTGAGGCCCTTCTGGCTGAAGGCGATGAGCGCGGCGATGAGGGCGGTGGCTCCACCGATGAGCGCGATGGTGGCCATGGCCGTCGGCGAGAGCACCGCGAGCCACGAGATGCGGCAGAACAGGTAGATGCCCGAGGTGACCATCGTCGCGGCGTGGATGAGCGCCGAGACGGGTGTCGGGCCAGCCATGGCGTCAGGCAGCCAGACGTAGAGCGGAATCTGCGCAGACTTGCCGGCGGCGCCGAGCAGGAAGAGGAGCAGCGCAATCGTCAGCACGCGGCCGAACGTCATGCCCTCGAGCGGGCCCGACGGAATCTTGTCGTCGAGCAGGCTCGCGAAGACCTTCGAGCCCTCTTCCAGCACGCTCACCGAGAGCGGCCCCTTCTGCTTCGCGCCGTCAGACAGACGCGCGAGCACCGAGCTGCCTTCGAGGCCTGGGCGGCCGAGCTTCGAGGAGACGTCGGCCGGCATCTTCATGGCGGCCTCGAGCGCGAGCACCATGATGAAGCTGCCGACGAGGAAGCCGAAGTCGCCGATGCGGTTGGTGATGAATGCCTTGCGGCCGGCGTACGCCTTCGCGGGGTCGGTGTACCAGAAGCCAATCAGCAGGTAGCTGCACATGCCGACGCCTTCCCAGCCGACGAAGAGCAGCGGCAGCGAGTCGCCCAGCACCAGCGTGAGCATCGCGGCGACGAACAGGTTCAGGTACGCGAAGAAGCGCCAGTAGCCGTCGTCGTGAGACATGTACTCGGTCGAGTACAGGTGAATGAGGAAGCCGACGCCGGTGATGACGAGCAGCATCGAGCCCGACAGGTGGTCGGCGAACAGCCCGAACGTCACCTTGAAGGTGCCTGCCGAGAACCACGTGCCGAAGTCGGCGCCGACCGCGTAGTTCACGCTGCCGAACGGCGTCATCGCCATCGCGCGGTAGTCGTTGATGGTCCAGAAGACGATGAGCGACAGGAGGAAGCTGCCGAACACCGCGCCGACGGCGACGAGGTGCGTGTTGGCCCGGCCGAGCACCTTGCCGAACACACCACTGACGAAGGCGCCGATGAGCGGCAGCAAGATGATGAGCCACAACAGCTGGCCCGCCTGCTGGGGGTCGACCGGAGCGGTCTGAAAGAACTCGACGAGTTTCTGCATGGCGTTTTGTCCGGTTCCCGTCAGTGCTTCATGGACTGAATCTCTTCGATGTTGACGGTGCCTCGGTTGCGGAAGACCGAGATGATGATGGCGAGGCCGACGGCGGCTTCGGCCGCTGCGACGGCGATGATGAAGAACGGGCTGATGTGGCCGACGGTGTCGCCACGCTCACGCGCGAACGCGAGGAACGTGAGGTTCGCCGCGTTCAGCATGAGCTCGATGCACATGAAGACGACGAGCGCGTTGCGGCGAATGAGCACGCCGAGCATGCCGAGGCAGAACAGCGCCGCCGCGAGGATGAGGTAGTTGGCCGTGGGAACGACGGTGAAGTTCATGGTCGTGTCTCCAGGTCAGATGCGCGACTTCGCGACCACCACGGCGCCGACGATGGCGACGAGGAGCAGCAGCGAGACCGCTTCGAAGGGGAACAACCACTGCGTGTACATGACCGCGCCCAGCTGTTTGAGCGTGCCGAACGTGGCCACGCGGCCCGCGTCGCTCGCCCACGCGATGGTGTCGCTCGAGGGGAGCTTGCGGAAGACGCTGACGAGCGCGGCCAGCAGCGCGACCGTGGCGATGGCTCCCGCGATGCGTGACGGCGACAGCTGCGCGATGGGCCCCGTGTCGGTCAGCGACAGCAGCATGATGACGAAGAGGAAGAGCACCATGATGGCGCCCGCGTAGACGAGGATCTGGAGCACCGCGATGGTGTGTGCCCAGAGCAGCACGTAGATGCCGGCGAGGAAGAAGAAGCTCGCGACCAGCGACATCGCGCTCGCGACGGGGTTGCGCACGAAGATGACGCTCGCCGCCGAGACGATGGTGCCGATCGAGAAGACCACGAACAACAGCTGCTCGGCGTTCACTGGAACTCTCCGTACGCGCCCCACGGCTTCTCACCGTACGGGCAGCCCTTGCGGGTGATGTGCTCCTCGAACTCCTTGCGGAACTTCTGCACGAAGGACTGCACGGGCAGGGCTCCGGCATCGCCGAGGGCGCAGATGGTGTTGCCCAGCCCGATGGGCGGCCAGGGCGCGATGGCCTGGGCGACGTTCATGAGCGTGTCGAGGTCGCTCATCTCGCCGCGGCCTTCTTCGATCTTGCGAATGAGGCGCGCCATCCACGGCTGGCCTTCACGGCAGGGCGTGCACTGGCCGCACGACTCTTCGGCGTAGAACCGCGCCACGCGCCAGATGCTGCGCACCGCGCAGGTCGCGTCGTCGATGACGATGACGCCACCCGAGCCGGCCATGGAGTTGAGCGGCTTGAAGGCGTCGAACTCGAGCTTCACGTCGAGCTCGTCGGGCGTCAGCACCGGCGCCGAGCTGCCACCGGGAATGACGGCCTTCACGTTGCGGCCTTCGGGCAGACCCTGACCGTATTCCTTGTCGTAGATGAGCTCGCGCATCGAGGTGTCCATCGACACTTCGTACGTACCGGGGCGAATGACCGAGCCCGAGAGCGTGACGAGGCGCGTGCCACCCGACTTCGCGGCGCCGAGCTTCGAGAACCAGTCGGCGCCCTTCTCGAAGATGCGGGGCAGCGCGGCGATGGTCTCGACGTTGTTCACCACCGTGGGGCAGCCGAAGAGGCCGACGACGGCAGGGAACGGCGGCTTGAGGCGGGGCCAGCCCTTCTTGCCTTCGAGCGACTCGAGCAGCGCGGTCTCTTCACCGCAGATGTACGCGCCGGCGCCGCGCACCTGCACGACGTTCAGCTCGAAGTCCTTGCCCATCAGCTTCTTGCCAAAGATGCCGTCGGCGTAGGCCTCGGCGATGGCGGCGTCGAGCACGCTCGAGGGGTATTTGAACTCGCCGCGCGCGTAGATGTAGCAGCTGTGCGCGCCGAGCGCGTAGCAGGCGATGCCGATGCCCTCGAGGAGCATGTGCGGGTCGTTCTCGAGAATGAACCGGTCTTTCGCGGTGCCCGGCTCGGACTCGTCGGCGTTGATGGCGAGGTAGCGGGGCTTGGTGTTCTTCTCGAGCGAGGGCACGAAGCTCCACTTGAGCCCCGTGGGGAAGCCGGCGCCGCCACGGCCACGCAGGTTCGACTTCTTCACCTCGTCGGTGATCTGCGCAGGCTGCATCGAATCGAGCACGCGCTTGAGCTGCTGATAGCCGCCGCGCTCCTTGTAGCCCTTGAGCGTGTTCTGACCGGGCTTGCCCCAGTCGCGCGTCATGACCTTCTCGGTGAGCACGCTCATGTCAAGGTCTCCAGAAGGCGGTCGACCTTCTCTTTGGTGAGGTTCTCGTGGTGGTCCTCGTTGATCTGCATGCACGGGGCGGTGCCGCAGCTGGCGAGACACTCGGTCTCACGCAGGAAGACCTTCTCGCCGTTGGTGCCGGCGTGCGTGTTGAGCTTCTGCTCGAGGTACTTGAGCATGCCCTCGGCGCCGCGCAGCGCACACGAGAGGTTCGTGCAGACGTCGATGACGTACTTGCCCGGCTTCTCGGTGTGGAACATCACGTAGAACGTCGCGACCTCGTAGCAGTGCGCGACCGTGGTCTCGAGGCGCTCGGCGACGAGCTTCATGCCCTCGGGCGGGCACCAGGTCTTGATGCTCTGGAGGAGCCGCAGCGCCGGCAACATCGCGGCGCTCTTGCGGTCGTTCGGGTAGTGAGAGAGCAGCTGGGCGATTCCATCATCGAATCGTTTCTGCTCTGCGGGCGTGAAGAGGGGCTCCGACATGGCGGCGGGTTCGTAGAAGCGTGCACCCCCCGCGTCAACGAAAACCCTGGTGTCGACGAGCAGTTCTGATCACCGCCGCGCGATCAGAAAGTGATGGTCAGGGCGTTCCGCCGTCGGCCAGGCAGAGGCCGGTCGGGTACCAGCAGCCCGAGGCGCACGTCGCCAGCGTTCGGCCGAAGCACGAGCGCACGCCGGCGTCGGTGCCCGCGCAGTCGCGGCCCTTCCACGATTGACCGCTGGGGCAGCTGACGGAGCCACCATCGAGTACGGCGGGCGGCGCACACGGCCCGTCCGAGACCTGCGACCAGCAGCTGGTTCCGCTCGCGCAGCTGAAGAAGGTGCCCGAAACCGGAGCCGTGCAGTACTCGACGCCCACGTACTCCGACGAACACGCCACCGCGGGGGCCGTGCCGGGGTTCTTCGGCGGCTCGCAGACGGTCGCGTTCGGAGCAGCAGCACAGCCAGCCATCACCAGGCACACGGACCACGTTCGCAGCGTCGACATGTTGGGGCACTTTCCTGGGCGCGTTCGGCTCACCGTCGCCCGAACTTGTACGCCTCACGCACGGTGACGCCCGGCCCCGTCACCACCAGCACCAGATCCTGAACGGGGAGCGCTTCGGAAGCAAACGAGAGCGGCTCGAGGTGTGATTTCGCCTCCGTCGTCGGGTCGAGCGTGAAGAAGGTGCGGCCTCGTTTCACCTGAAGGCCCGGGGGCAACTCGAGCTGCACGGTGATGGGCGACGCGCTCGGGCCGTAGTCGACACGGGCGCCAAGCTCCATGCGGGTCGGCGTGAGCACCTGTTGCTGCCACGTCGCCACCACCTTTGGCGGCAGGGGCGGCGTCGGCGGCTCAGCGACCTTCACGGGCTCGACCGGAGCCACCACCGGCGACGCCTTCTTCTCGTCGCAGGTGCACGCCGTGACGCCGAGGAGTGCCGCCAGAACCCACATGCGCATGTGCCCACCTGTAGCACTCCGTCACCCAATCGTCGGAACCTGAATGGAATCAGCGCGCTCGCCCCTCAATGAAGTTGACGTGACGCCTGAAGCGGTGTGGCCTCTGGCTCCTTCCTTGGTTGGCGAGTGACGTGACGGGGTTCTCACTTTGAGCGTGGGTCAGGAACAGAGCCAGACGGCGAACGGCACGAGCCCGTCCGGGTACCGTGTGCTCATCGTCGAAGACAACCCGCACATCATCGAGATGTACAGCTACGTGCTGAAGAAGCTGGCGGCGAACGAGCTCAAGGGCACCACGCCGCTCGAGGTGCACTTCGCCGCCGACGGTCACGCCGCGATGACGCTCTTGACCGACTCGCCGTTTCACCTCGTGATGACCGACCTCTACATGCCCGTGATGGACGGGTTTCAGCTGATCGAGAAGATCCGCTCCGAGCCGGCGCTCAAGGCGTTGCCGGTGGTCGCGATCTCGGCCGGCGGGCAAGACGCGAAAGACCGCGCCATGAAGCTGGGCGTGACGAGCTACCTCAAGAAGCCGGTGCGCTTCGCCGACGTGATGGACACCGTGAAGCAGTTGCTGCGCATCACCTGAGAAAGAACCCATGTCGCAGGCCATGACGAGAGACAAGGTCAGCGGAGACGCGCTCTTCATTCTGAAGAGCCTGAAGGAGAACGGCCGGCTCGGCCGCTCGAACAAGCTCGCGGACGTCAAGACGGCGCTCGAAAGCAGCGTCAGCCTCGAGTTCGACAGCTACTTCTTCTTCCTCCGCAAGTTCCACTACATCGCGATGGATCGCGAGGCGCAGCTCAAGCTGACTGATCAGGGCGAGCGCGTCGTCGGCGGTGACTATCTCGACAAGTTCACCGGTGAGGTCGGCGAGTTCTTCGCTGATCAGATCACCGCTGACTCCGAGTCCGACGGCGGCGACTCGACGATGATGCAGCCGCCCGAAGCGCCGCCGCCTCCTCCCGCGACCGATCTCATTCTCGAGGAACCCAAAGCCATGCCTCCTCCTCCGCCCCGTGGCGGTGGCCGCAAGCCGCCCCAGCCCGAAGACTTCTCGCCGCCCTCGATGCCGCACGTCACCGCGCCCGAGGTGCAGCCGCAGCGTGGGTTCGCGCCCGCTCCCCTTCCCCTCACGGCCGCCGTCGCGGTGCAGCCCCAGCCCATGCAACTGAATCAAGTCTCGAGTCCGTCAGGCATCGCGAGTGGCGGAGGCAAGGGGCAGGACCTCGACCTGCGCTACCAGAAGTTCGACGCCATCGGCTCGGGCCCGCTCGGCACCGTCTACAAGGGCAAGCACAACGCGCTCGGCCTCGACGTGTGCGTGAAGGAGCTGAAGGACATCTTTGGCTACTTCTCGTTCCTCCAGCGCGGTGAGGTCATCAAGCGCCTCAAGAAGGAGCTGTGCGCGCAGGCGCAGGTTCGTCACCCGAGCATCATTCAGGTGCTCGACCAGAACACCGACCAGGCGCGCCCGTACTTCGTGATGGAGCTCTGCAAGGGCAGCCTGCGCGAGAAGCTCGAGGCGTCGGGCGGCAAGGGCATTCCCGTGCCGCAGGCGATTCGGTACTTCCTGCAGCTGTCGTACGCGTTGCGCGCCGCGCACCAGCAGGGCCTCACGCACCACAACATCAAGCCCGAGAACGTGCTGTTCGACGCGTACGGCAACGTGAAGATCGGCGACTTCGGCCTCTCGCGCGTCATCGAGGTCGACCAGACCAAGGGCATGCCGCAGGTCTTCGTCGGCACCGGAGGCATGGGCTACATGAGCCCCGAGCTGATGGCGCGCGCGAAGGACGTGGGCCCGTCGAGCGACGTCTACGGCCTCGGCATTCTGCTCTACGAGATGCTGACGGGTCAGATTCCCGGCCGCCGGTCGCCGCTGCCGAGCGAGATCAACTCCGACTGCCCGACGAAGCTCGACCCGATCTTCGACAAGATGACGCAGGACCGCAAAGACTCGCGCTACCCCGACTTCGAGGCCGCGCTCGATGATTTCTACAACGCGTTCTCGGGCAAGGAATACCTCACCAAGGGCGACGTGATTCTCTCGAGCGAAGTCGCCGCGAGCTGATCAGCGTTCATGACGCAATCACGGGAGGCCGAGCGCAGCTGCTCGGCCTTTCGTCGTTTTTGGGGCACCGAAACGCTCGCGTGACAGGTGTCTTCGCGAGTTCACGTCACGAGGGCGTGACGCCAGAACGGCGCCGCTTCCGCGAGCGCGCGTGACGCGAGACATCTCGGTGCATGAACCGATTGCTCGTCGTCGCCGTCGTCTTTCTCTCGCAGCTCACCTTCGCGGCTGATCAGTGGACCACGCCCTTCCAGGGCATTCGCCGCCTCGAGCGCACCACCTCGAACCAGCGCATTCACGCCGTCGTCGTCGACCTGAGCGCTCCGGGCGTGAAGCTGCAGTCGACCGCCTCGTCACAGCGCGGCCGCACGCCGACGTCGTTCGCGAAGCTCATCGGCGCGCAGGTGGCCATCAACGCCGACTTCTTCAAGGCGGGCTACGTGACGAGCGGCCTCGCGGTGGGCAACGGCGTGAAGTGGCCCGACACCAACGACTCGCGCACGTACGGAACGTTCGCGTTCGACACGACTCCGCTCGCGCCGCGCGTCGAGCTGCAACCGCCCGAACACGTGATGCAGCCCGCGTCGTGGATGAAGGGCGTCGTCTCGGGCCGCCCGCGCGTGCTCGCGAATGGCACCGTGCTCACGTCGACGGCCTCGGTCTGCGCGAACAACGTGCGGCACCCGCGCACGGCCATCGGGCTCTCCGCCGACAAGAAGAAGCTGTTCATGGTGGTCGTCGATGGGCGCTCGTCGGTGGCGGCCGGCATGACGTGCTCCGAGGTCGGCGCGCTGCTCAAGTCGCTCGGCGCGGCCGAAGGCATGAACCTCGACGGTGGCGGCTCGAGCGCGATGTACGTTCAGGGCTTCGGCACGGTGAACCGCCCCTCTGACGGCCAGGAGCGCGTCGTCGGCAATCACCTCGCCGTCTTCGCGAAGCCCACCGTGCGCACCGGCACGGTGAAAGGCGCGGTGTACGTGAGCGGCAACCTCACCAACCGCATCGCAGGCGCGGTCGTGCGCGTGTCGAACGGCATGAAGGCGACGACGCTGGCGAACGGGCTCTACGACTTCACGCTGCCCGTCGGCACGTACACCATCACCGCGTCGGCGCCCGGCTACACGTCGGCGTCGGTGAAGCGCACCATCACCGCGAGCACCACCATCTGGGGGAGCATTCCCCTCGTGCGCTCCGCGACGGCCGACTTCGACAAAGACGGCGTGCTCGACTCGCGTGACAACTGCGTGCGCGTGAAGAACGCCAACCAGGCGAACAACGACCGCGATGCCGCGGGTGACGCGTGCGACGGCGATGACGACAACGATGGCCGGGCCGATGAAGACGACAACTGCCCGATGAAGGCGAACGCGAACCAGGCTGACTCCGACCGCGATGGCCTCGGAGACGTGTGCGACTCGACGCCCGGCACGCCGCGCCCGGTGGACCTGATCATCGACGAGCCGCTCGACACGGAAGGCCTCTGGCAGCCCGCGCCGCTCGACGACCTGACGTTCCTCGAGTCGCTCGAGGTGCCGCTGCTCGTGGTCGATGACGAAGAAGGAGACCTCGAAGGCGTGCTGGTCGACGGTGACGAGGCCGAGCTTCCAGAGGACGTGCTCGATGCCGACGCCGAGGTGCTGAACGCGGAACAGGTGGGTTGCAGCTCGGCTCCGCTGCAGGGGCTGTGGCCGCTCGCGATGCTGGCGCTCGCCCTGCGCCGCCGTCGTCTTCACTGATTGCGCTGAGACACCCACTGTTGGTGGAGCCCGTCGATGTCTGGCACGAAGCGCCGGCCTTCGATGGGCGTCGCCTTGAGAATGCGGTCGAGACGGAAGATGCGGGCCTGCTGCTTGTCGACGTCGCGCGCGAGCAGGTACCAGGCGGGGCTCTCGACGAGCAGGCCATGCGGTTCGACCACACGCACGGTCTCGGCGCCGTGGCGATCGCGGTAGCGCAGCGACAGCACGTGACCTTCCCAGAACGCCTCTTCACACACGCGCAGCAGTCCTGAAGCGACCGGTCCGAGCTCGGCGTAGACGCGCGCCGAGGCAGGCCGGCCGACGATCACCCGCTTGACGAGCCGGCGAAGCGAGCGGGCGCGCTCCTTCGGCAGACTCGCGAGCATTCGGGTCAGCCCACGCTCGGCCTGCTTCGACCACGGCGTCGACACGGTGCGGGCCATCACGGTCGTCGCGACCCACAAAGCGACCAGCTCGTCCTGCGCGAAGTGCACGCCGACGAGGCCCCGGTCTTCGGACAAGCGCACGCCGCCGCCCGGGCCACCTTCGGCGTCGATGGGCAGGCCCCGTTCGCGCAGCGTCGCCAGGTCGCGCAGCACCGTTCGCCGGCTCACCCCGAGCTGACGTGCGAACGAGGCGACGGTGCCCTGTTCACGTGCCTCGAGCAGCTCCTTCAGGTCCAGCACCCGGCTTGCGCGCGTCATCGACCCTCCACGAGATGGGTGACCGTTTCTGTCACCCACCCTTGCTACCACGGTCGGGTCGTTCACCTCTCACCGGAGCTCCTCATGTCCCAGTTCCTCACGTTGGCCGTCGATGACGGCGGCGGTGGTGCCGCCCTGCCCCTCGTCTTCCTTCACTCGGCGGGTGGAAACGCGTCTCAGTTCGAGGCGCAGCTGAAGCACTTTCGACGAACCCGGCGCGCGCTGGCCTTCGACCTTCGCGGGCATGGGCGCTCAGCGGGCGGGCGTAGCGACGACCTCGCGCAGCACGCAGCCGACGTGCTCGGAAGTCTCGACCAGCTCGGTCTGCGCCGTGTCGCGCTCTGTGGCCACAGCTGGGGCTCGGCGGTGGCGCTCGAGGCTGCGGCGCGTGAGCCGAGCCGCTTCGCCGGAGTCTTCTTCATCGACCCGGCCTCGGACGGGCGGGCGATTCCCCGGGCGGAAGCGGACGGGCTCTTGGCGGCGCTCGCCGCCGACTACGAAGCCACCGTCACCGCGTACTGGCGGTCGCTGCTCGCTGGCGCACGGCCCGACGACGCCGGGCGCATTCTCGAGGCGCTGCTCACCTGTGCTCCTGAGGTGGTCATCGGCACCCTCGCCTGCACGTTGCGGTGGGACCCTGTCTCGCGCCTCGATGCGCTGACGATGCCGAGGCACGCGCTCATCACCCCGTTCAACGACGTGCCCTCGGCGTGGCACCGACTTGTGCCGTCACTGCCGCACTCGCGCATCGAGCACACGAGCCACTGGCCGCACGTCGACGCGCCCGACGAGGTGAACGAACGCCTCGAGCGCTTCTTCGACCCGCTGCGCTGAGTTCACGCGCCGCCCGCCATCACGAGCTTCGAGAAGTCGCCCTTCGCGAGCGCGGCCTCGTCGATGAACCAGTCGACGTCTTCGACGTCCCCGAACTCCGCGCCGAGCTCGTCATCGGAGTTGAGTTGAAGCAGCAGCCGCAACCCCTCCTCCTGCACCGAGTAGCCGTTGTGGTCGCGATGGCCGAGCAGGTGCGTGGGGTAGAAGCCGGACGCCATCGACGGCGCGGAGTAACGGCGACGTTCTTCGGCCGACAACGTGCTCGCGACGAGCGGCTCCATCGCGTTCGGCAACATCCACCCCGGCGTCAGGTGCACACGGCAGGTGGCGTACGGCTCGCGGTCGTCGTCGTCCCAGCCCTCGGGGAGTTCACGGCGAACCAACTTCGCGGTCGGCGGGGTGTACAGCACGACGCCTTCGCCGCAGTGCAGTTGCTCACCGCGCGGAACGTCGAGCAGGAAGAACGACAGCAGGCCCTTCGACGGCAACGCCTTCGCAGCTTCGAACACCGACAGCGACGCGAGGTCGAACTGGCCGACGAAGAAGAGCGGGTTCTTCTCGACGGTTGGCCACTTCGTGGGTGCAGGGAGATCGGGCAAGCCGCCGAAACGGGTCGCGCCGAGGTCGAGTTCGTCGTCGGTCGCTTCGAGGTCGAGCCACACCGTCGGCGCCAGCAAGGCGTCAGCGTGCCGCTGGAGCTTCGCCGCGATGAGCCGTTCGACGAGCTGCTGCTTCTGCACCTGCTCCGAGGGTCGCTTCGGTTTCCTGAAGGCCATGCCCGAACACTACGACTCGTTCACGGCCGCATGGAGCGCTTCTGCCTTCTCGCTCTGCCCCTCGGCGAACAGCGTCGTCTCGGCCTTCTCGAGCAGCTCGTCGAAGCCACGGCGATCGAGCGCGCTCACCGCGACGCCGCCGTGCGCACGAAGCAACGCGTCGACCTGCTCCGCCGACAACCGGTCGACCTTGTTCCACACCTTGAGGCGCGGCCGCTCGCTCAGCTCGAGCGACCCGAGAATCTTCTCGACCGCTTCCACTTGCGCGTCTCTCGCAGGGTCGGAGGCATCGATGACGTGCAGCAACAGCGACGCGTCTTCGAGCTCTTCGAGCGTCGCGCGGAACGCGGCCACCAGGTCTTTCGGCAGGTCGCGAATGAAGCCCACCGTGTCGGTGATGATGACCTCGTGCTCTCGGGGGAAGCGCAGGCGCCGCGACGTCGGGTCGAGCGTGGCGAAGAGCTTGTCCTCGGCAAGCACGTCACTTTTCGTGAGCGCGTTGAGCAGCGTCGACTTGCCCGCGTTCGTGTAGCCGACGATGGAGATGATGGGCAGGTCGCGGCGCGTCCTCTGCCGACGGCGCGTACGGCGGTCTCCCGAGAGCTGCTCGAGCTTGCGGTCGAGCATGGTGATGCGATCGCGTACGCGGCGACGGTCGATCTCGAGCTTCGTCTCGCCGGGGCCGCGGCCTCCGACGCCACCACCCATCAGGCGCGACATCGACTCGTTGGCGCCGACGAGCCGCGGCATCAAGTACTTCAGCTGCGCGAGCTCGACCTGCAGCTTGCCTTCGGCGCTCTGCGCACGCTGCGCGAAGATGTCGAGGATGAGCTGCGTGCGGTCGAGCACCTTCATGCTGGTCGCTTCGCTGATGCCGCGCGCCTGACTGGGCGAGAGTTCCTTGTCGAGAATGAGCACGTCGCCGTGCAGTTGCATCGAGCGCAGGTTGAGCTCGTCGAGCTTGCCCTTGCCGATGAGGTACTTCGGGTCGGCCTGCCGTCGCATCTGCAGCACTTCGTCGACGACCTCGACGCCTGCGGTGCGCGCGAGTTCCTTCAGCTCGGTGAGCGAGGCTTCGCTGTCACCGCGTCGGCCATCGAGACACACCGCGACGAGCACGGCGCGTTCACGGTCTCCCACCTTGCGGGCGGTGGCCTTCGAGGCGAGCTCGTCTTCGAGCGCTTCGATGGTGGCCGCGAAGTCGGGCTGGCCGTCGAACACCGAGCGCAACGTCTCGGTGCGCCACAACGAGCCGTCGTGGTTCTCGGGCAGCAGATGCGCGTAGTGCAGCACGCCAGGTTCGCCGTTCGGAGCGACGCCGATCGCCGCGACGAGGTCGAGCCGCAGCAGCGCGAGGTCGGTGAGGTCGTCGCGGGTGAGCGGCTCGGACTTGAGGTGCGTGTGCACGAGGCGCAGACCGCGCAGACGAACCTGACCCGCGCGCGTACGGCCGATGTCGGGCAGCTCGAGCTTGTGCGCGTTGCCGACGATGACGGCGTCGACTTCGCCTTTGCGCGTGAGCAGCACGCCGACCTGACGGTTCGTCTCGTGGCTGAACTCGACGAGGTGGCGCGCGAGCTCGGCGCTGACGATGTCGCTGGTCGAGACACGGCGGCGGAAGGTGTTGCGCAGGTGCTTCAGCTCACTCGGCTTGAGGCCGAGGGTGTTGCCTGAGGGTTCGTTCATGTGGCGATGGTGAGGCGATAGCGTTGGCGCCTCGCCGCGGCAACGGTCGTCGTCGCACGGGCGGGCAGGAAGAAGTCGGGGCTCCGCGGTCGCTCAGATCATCGCGCGCTGCTGACGGACGGTCTCGCGCGAGCTGACGTCGTCGTACGAGAATCAGCAAGCCCCCAGCTCCACGGTGCGGAGAGTCGGTCCTCCGGCATGAGCGCGGTGATTGGTGAGTCGAGACGAAGCCACCCGGGTGAAGCCAGCCGTCCGGTCGCCTCGTCCACCGAATACGAACGCGGTGCTCCCGAGGCGCGCACTGACCTCAGCGTTTGCGAACGAGTGTGACCCGCACGTCGGAGGCCGTCGCTTCGACGAAGCCCACGCCTCCGTCGACCGACCACGTGCACCCATCGCACTGGGCCGTCGCGTCGACCCACGCCGAAGGCAACGCCACCACCGTCGGCGCGGTGAGCGTCGCATCACGCGTGAACGAGAACGTGAACGTCTGCGTCGCCTCGTCCAGCGAATAGGAGCCGGGCGTTCCCGCCACACGCTCGGGAGCGGGGCGCACGATGCCGCGCGCGAGCTCGGGCTTCACACCACCATCGGCCAGCGCGAGCCCGTATCCGTCGTCTTCACGCGTGAACTCCCAGTACATGGCGCCCGCGTTCACCGCGCCGTGCGAGGCGTACTGCGCGTCCATGTACTCGACGATGCCAGGGTGGCTCGCGTTGCCGCCGTACTCTCCGATGACGAGCGCGGCACCGAGTGCATCTGCTTCGGCGCGCAGCAGCTTCGCGTTCTCGAGAATCGCCGCGCGCCGTTCCGGTCGAAAACCCAGCCCACGCTCGGCATCGGGGTCGTACGCATGCGGCGCCTAGACGATGTTGGGCTCGTCGAACCGCGGGAGCGCGGTCGGCAGGCCCAGGTTCCGGCTCGCGGCGGGCTCGAAGAAGCCAATCCAGTCAGG
Source organism: Archangiaceae bacterium (assembly GCA_016879935.1). GTDB lineage: Bacteria > Myxococcota > Myxococcia > Myxococcales > Myxococcaceae > Xiheimicrobium. The sequence continues at coordinate 50,785 of JAACJQ010000195.1, forward strand.
GCGCTCGGCGCGCACCTCGGCGAGCACGTCGCGATACAGCGGCGCCAGGCGCGTCTTCTCGAACACGTCGTTCGGCAGCGAGCCCCACGGCGGCTCGTTCATCGGGTCGAACCCGATGACGCCGCGCTCGTCCTTCAGCGCCTTCGCCACCTGCCGCCACGCGCTCGCGTACTTCGCTTTGAGCTCCTTGCTCGACCAGAAGCCATCGACGCACGCGATGACCTGCGTCGAAAGGGCGTTGAGGAACCACGGCGTCACCGGGCGGTACGCGGCGTAGTTCGCCTCATCACACGTCCACCGCGGAGCCCCGTTCGCGCCGACGAAGCCCTCGCCGTACAGGTCCTGGTGCAGGTCGATGAAGACGAGGAGTCCGGCTCCAGTCGCGAGCGAGACGCGTCGGCGCAGCTCGGCGAGGTACGTCTCGTCGTAGACGTCGCGGGTCGGCTCGATGGCGCTCCACGAGACGAGAAAGCGCACCGAGTTGAAGCCCCACGCGCGCAGTTGCTGGTAGTCGGGCGTGTCGTGGAAATCGAAGTACGGCTTCGTCTTGTGTTTCCCGCTCACGTTCACGCCACGAAGAATGACGGCCCGGCCCTGCGGGTCGCGGAGGAAGCCGCTCTTCACGGAGTAGCTGGCGGGCGGCGGTGGCGCCGCTGGCACACACGAGACGAGCAGGAACAGGCCGAACCAACGCACCTGCCCACTCTCTCACGATGAACGTGGACCGTGGTGGTAGCGTGCCGCTCGTCCGTGTCTTCGATTCAACTGCCGGTCGGTCTCGAGTCGCTCTCCGCCGCGTTTCTGTTCGGGCTGGGCCTGCTGTTCGGCAGCTTCTTGAACGTCGTCATCCACCGCCTGCCGCGCGCCGAGAGTGAGACGAGCACGTGGTGGGTCGGCTACTCGAGTCTGTGGACTCCACCGCGCTCGGCCTGCCCGCACTGTGGCCATGAGATTCGCTGGTACGAGAACATTCCCGTCTTCTCGTGGCTGGCGCTGCGAGGGCGGTGCGCTGGCTGCAAGGCGCCCATTTCTCCGCGCTACGTGCTGGTCGAGCTCCTGACGGGTCTGCTGTTCGCAGCGTGCTTCGTGCGGTTCGGGCTGACGTACCCGCTTCTCCCCGCGCTGGTGATGATGGTGCTGGTGGTGCCGCTCGTCTTCATCGACGCCGAGCACTGGATTCTGCCGTTCGAGCTGACGCTGCCCGGCATCGTGCTGGGCATCTCGTTGTCGGTGCCGATGGGGTGGGAAGCCGTCGCGAACTCGGCCATCGGCGCGAGCGTCGCGTTCCTCGCCTTCCGGTTGATGGAGTACTTCGGTTGGCTGCTGTTCCGCAAAGAAGCCCTCGGTGCAGGAGACAAGTACCTGCTCGCGTTGCTCGGCGCGTTTCTGGGCTGGCGGCCGTTGTTCGCCGTGTTGTTCCTCTCGTCGTTGCAGGGGGCGGTGTTCGGCGGGTTGAACCTGCTCCTGCGTGGCCGCGCGGGGCCTGAGCGCGAAACGAACCCCGAGACCGGGCAGGGACAGGCGCCGACCGCTCCAGTCGAAGCAGCGAGCACCCCGACAGCAGCGCCTGGTGAGACGACCACACCAGCGCCTGCCGCAGACTCGTCGCCGGCTGAAGAAGAGGAGGTCTTCACCTTCACGCCCGACTTCCTGAAGCCGGGGCTCTCGGTCGCACGGCGGCTCGTGCTGCTCCCGTGGACGATGCTGTTCCAGCCGATTCCCGACGACCCGGTGATGGAAGCGTCGGCCGAAGGCGAAGCCGCAGAAGAAGTGGAGTGGACGCCTGGGGTGACCTCACTGCCCTTCGGCCCGTGGATTGGGCTCGCCGGCATCGAGGTGATGTTGCTGACGCCGTGGCTGCACGCGACGTTCGCGGGCACGCCGTTCGGCATGACGCTCAAGCTGCTGTTCGGCCCGCCGAGCTGATCAGTCGAGCACGACGAGATCGTCGCGATGCACGGCCTCGTCCATGCCGCGCCAGCCGAGCACTCCTTCAATCTGCCCGCTCTTGAGCCCCGCGATGCGGGAGAGGTCTTCCGCCGAATACGCCACGAGCCCGCGGGCGAACGCCTTGCCGTCTGGCCCCGCGATGTCGACCGGGTCTCCGTGCGCGAACTGACCCTTCACTTCTGTGAGACCCGACGGCAGCAGGCTCTTCTTCTTGTCGATCAGCGCGACGCGCGCGCCGTCGTCGACGACCAGCGTGCCCTTCGGTTTGAGCGCATGCGCGATCCACGCGGCGCGGGCGTCACGATGTGAGGCGAGCGGCTCGAACACGGTGCCGAGATCGGCGCCTTCGAACAGGCCCGTCAACGCGCCGCTCCGATGCCCTTCTGCGATGACACAGCGAAGGCCCAGCTCGGTCACCCGCGCGGCTGCTTTCAGCTTCGTCGCCATGCCGCCGGTGCCCACGCTGCTGCCGCTGCCACCAGCCGCCTTCAACATCGCGGGCGTCACCTGCTCGACGAGGGGAATGCGCTTCGCGCTCGGGTTCGTGCGCGGGTCGGCGTCGTAGAGCCCGTCGACGTCGCTCAAGATGATCAACACGTCGGCCTGCACCAGCCCCGCGACGAGCCCGGCGAGCGTGTCGTTGTCGCCGAACTTGATCTCGTCGACCGAGACGGTGTCGTTCTCGTTGATCACCGGCACCACGCCGTGGCTGATCAACCGCTCGAGCGCGTGGCGGGCGTTCAAGTAGCGCCGCCGGTCCTGCACGTCGGAGTGCGTGAGCAACACCTGCGCGACGACCTTCGGCGCGAGCGCCTCTTCCCACGCGCGCATCAACCGGCTCTGCCCCACGGCCGCGCAGGCCTGTTTTCCAGGAATGTCCTTCGGGCGCGCCTCGAGCCCCAGGCGTTCGACGCCGAGCGCGATGGCGCCCGACGACACCACGATGAGCTCGCGACCCTCGGCGAGCGCGAGCAGCTCCTTCGCGAGCTTCTCGAAGTGCCCTCGATGGAACTTGCCGGTCGCGTGCGTCAGCGCGTTGGTGCCGATCTTCACGACGACGCGGCGCGCCTGTGCCAACGCCTCTCGCCCTGTCTTCCGTCTCACGGTCACGGCGCCCGCATATCACCGGCGCGCGCCGTCTTGACCGAACGAGCGGCCGCGTTCTCACGAACACGCGCGAACGAAGCGACGACCCACGACGAGGACGACGGAATCGACCACGTCAAGGCGGTGCGCCGCTTGTTTCATCCGAGCGCCCGCAGTCTCCTTCTGTTCGTTCGCGAAGCGCTGTCGATGGAGGCCGACCCGATGCGCCCTCACCTGGACGTCGCAGAGACGATGCACGAAGCCGGAGGCAGCCTGCTCGAGCGGGCCCTCGACCCCGAGCGTTGGGCGCTGCCGACCCGCCGCGTGAACAAAGAGAACCTCTGTCAGGTGGGCAGCGTGCAGGTGTGCGCCTCGCTCGACATCACACCCACGCTCGACACCTTCATTCGCATCTCGTTCCGCGGACCGAGCCTGTCGCCCATGCAGGCCGCCGAGCTGCTCGAGCAGTTCGTCTCGAAGCGCTTCACCTACGTTCCGAACGCCGAGTGGTTCGTCGAGATCGACGCCCGCAAGTGGATTCACTTCTCGCGGAAGTACACGGAGCAGCGACTCGAGGCTTGAGGCAGACTGCTGGCCTCATGAAACGACTCCTCCTCGTCGCCACGCTCGCGCTGTCGTCGGTTGCGCTCGCCGACCTCGTGTCGGACACCGAGTCGGCCTGCCGCGACAAGAAGGCCGGTGACGCCTGCCGCGCGAGCCTCTCGGCCGGCGTGTGCACGGCCTCGAAGTGCAGCCGCAACGACTACAGCGAGGGCATTCCGCCGAAGCAGAAGGTCGTCGACTGCCTGAAGTGCCTCGAAGCGACCACCGACGGTGGCGTCGCGACGAAGAAGCCGAAGAAGACGTACGGGAGCGCGCCATGAGAACCCTGACCCTCGCCGTCCTGCTCGTGGCAGGCGTCGCCCTCGCCGACATTCCCCCTTCGAACTCGACGCAGTGCCACAGCGCGCAGACGGGCGCGGCGTGCACCACCGACGACGGCAAGCCGGGCACCTGCCTCAAGCAGCTGGTCAGCCGACTGGACTACAGCGAGGGCGTCCCTCCGAAGACGAAGCAGGTCGAGATGCTGCTCTGCGTGGCCAGCGTGACGGCGCGGTCGACCGCCACCAGCTCGCCTCCATTCTTCGCCGCCGGCGCGTTGATGCTGGTGATGCTGGGCCTCATCGTCACGAAGCTCGTGAGCCGCGGCCGCCGGAGCGCCGCTGCGTGAGCGTGGCGGGCGCGATCCTCGCTCCGGTGGACTCGGTCCGCTCGGCGATTCTGAAGGTCGCCTCGCCGTGGGTCAGCCCTCTCTTCGCCGATCGCCGCCGCCGGGTGTGGTGGCTCGGCGTCGTCTCGGTCGTCAGCGCCTTCGTCGTCACGGGCCTGGTGCCGCTGTGGAGCCTCGCGCTGGGCCCCGTGCTCCTCGGGGTGCCTCACCTCGTCTCCGACGTGCGGTACCTCGTCGTTCGCCCGAAGCTGCATCACAAGCCGTGGCTGCTCGTGCTGGTCGGTGCGCCGCTGCTCGCGACCTCCCTCGGCGCGGGGCCTGAAGTCGGCGTGCTGGCCATCGTCCCTGCGGTGTTCGGCGCGGGCTTCTCGTGGCGGCTCGTCGTCGTCGCCTTCGTGTGGCTCGCGTTGACGGCCGCTGCGTACCTCGAGCCCTTCGGCTTTCAGCTCGCCTTCGTGCACGCCCACAACCTCCTCGCCGTGCTGCTCTGGTGGAGCCTGACGGCTCGCGCGAAATCGATGGCGTGGGTTCCCCTGCTCACCGTCGGCGGCGCCGTCGCGATTCTCGCCGGTGCGCTCGACCCGCTCGTCACCTGGAGCGGTGGCTGGAGCGCGCCGTGGACGGGCACGAGCTTCACGGAGTTCGTCGAGAACATCACCCCTGCCCTCGACCCGACGCTCGCCGGGCGGCTCGTGCTCTCGTTCTGCTTTCTGCAATCGGTGCACTACGCGGTGTGGCTCAGGCTCGTGCCCGACGACGCGAGACCACGCCCGGCGCCACGCACCTTCGCCGCGAGCTGGGACGCGTTGGTGGCCGACTTCGGGCTCGCGCCGCTGCTCGTCTTCGTCGCGCTCTCGTTGGGGCTGGCGGTGTGGGGCGCCGTCACGCTCCCGGGCGCGCGGCTCGGCTACCTGCAGCTCGCGGCGTTTCATGGCTACCTCGAGCTCGCCATCGCCGCCCGGTGGTTCGCGTTCGGGCGCGCCTCGACATGAGCGCGTTTCTCGAGAGCGCGTTGGGCGCCTGGCTCGTCGGCTTTCTCTTCACGCAGGCCATCGAGGTGCCGCTGTACCTGCGCATCACGCACGGCAGGTGGGCCACCTCGGTGCTCGCGTCGACGCTCACGCACCCCATCGTGTGGTTCGTCTTCCCGGCGCTGTGCCCGCTGTCGTGGGGCTACTGGGGCATGGTCGCCGCAGCCGAGGTGTTCGCGGTGGTGGGCGAGACGGTGTGGCTGCGGGTGAACGGTGTGGCGTGCGCGCTCAAGTGGGCGTTCGTCGTCAACGCCGCGAGCGCGGTCGGAGGCCTGCTCTTGCGCGCGACGTTCGACGTGCCCTGATCAGATGCCGTTGAGCCGGTAGTACCGCAGCGGCTGCGCGACGTTCTTCACCGGCGTCTCGTCGAGCGAACCGATGGTGTACTTCGCGAGCGCCGGGTCCTTCAGGGGCGACGCGGCTTCCCACGCTTCTTTCATCACCAGCGTCTCGCGGAACGCACCGAGCGACTGCAGGCGCGCCGTCTGGTTCATGCCCGTCGAGAAGCTCGTGTAGTTGCGGTTCGGGCCGAAGAGGCCGCAGAAGCTGACCGCGAGGTTCACGCCGATGGCGACGCCGAGGCCCGGCATCTTGAGAATCTCCGACAGCCGGCTGATCTCGGGGTGCGCGCTCATCGTGTCACGCGTGAAGGCCTGAATCTCGGCCGCAGCCTTGATGGCCGCCACCGCGCGATTGCCCGGCGAGTCCTTGAAGAAGGGGGGGCCGAAGAGGCCGATGACGCAGTCTCCGACCATCTTGTCGAACACGCCGCCGTGCCGATGAAGAATGCGCACCGACTCGGCCGACCAGTCGTCGACGAACTTGCCGATGCGCTCGGGCCGCTCGAGCACCTGCTCACAGATGCGCGTGAAGCCGTTGATGTCGGCGAAGAGAATGCCCACCTCTTCGGCGCGCGGAGCGAGGTAGCGCCGCTCGTAGTCGGGGTCTTTCAACAGCTCGTCGATGGCCTGCGACGAGAAGAACTGCGAGAGGTGAATGCGCTCGCGGTTGTAGTCGATGAGGCGCTGCGAGAGCGTCGACGCGAGCAGCCGCAGCAGGTCGATGGTGTACGCCGAGAAGCCGTCGCCGCCGCTCCAGACCATGATCTTGCCGAGGGCGTGCGAGTCGCCGACGCCGCTGATCAACACCGTCTCGACCGCTTTGCGCTCGCCCAGCACCTGCGCGAGGTGTTTGTCGCTGGGCGTGATCAGGTTCGGGCCATACGCACGAATCGCGTCTTCGAGCGTGGTGAAGCGGCGGCCGTTCGACGCGTGCTCGAGCTGGCCGTACTTGTACATGCGGTAGTGCAGGGCGCCCGACTCCACCGCGTCGCGGTAGAGCAGCAGAAAGCCCGGCAGCTTCACCTTCTCGCACAGCGCCCGCACCGCGCCGTCCATGCCGACTTCGAAGACGCGGTTGGCCAGGTACGTGTTGATGGTGACGAGCAGCTGGTGCTTCTCGGCGGCGGTCTGAATCGAGGCCAGCACGGTGTCGAGCTCTTCGGCGATGGTCTCGAGCGCGCGCGCGAGCTTCGCCGCGTCACTGGTGCGGTCGCCCTCGTAGAGAATACCGATGGAGCCGACCGGCGTGCCCACCACGTCGAGCTGCTGGGAGACGAAGGTGTGGCCGCTCTCGAGCTTGCGCACGCCCCAGCGGCTGCCCGTGAGCAGGGTGCCGGGGAACACGCCGTCGAACTCGCCGTGTGAGAACGTGGTCGAGACGAGCTCTTCGTCGAGCGTCGTCACGCACATGCCTCGCGCGCCGATGAGGTGCATGACGGGCGGGAAGAGCCGGTTGAACGCCTTCTCGACGCTCTCGCGATGCTTGAGCGACTCCTCGAGCAGGTCGTCGACGGTTCGGTTCAGCTCCCGCAGGTGCTTCAGCTCTTCCAGCGTCAGGTCGTCCATCGGCACACACGGGAGGGTACCACGCGTGGGCATTTGGCCGAGAACTTCGCCGCGCCCGGAATGGAGGTAGACTGATCACATGCTGATCGCGCTTGCCGCTTCCCTCCTCGTCTCCACGTCGTCTGGCACTCGCCCGAACACGTACAACGAACGATGGTTGTGCGACCTGTGGGCAGGGGCTCAGTGCCACGCCACCAGCTGCCAGAAGGACGGCAAAGACCGCTGCCAGGCCGTCTCGAAGCAGTGCCAGGAGACGAGCAAGCGCGTCGAGGTCGACTCGGGCCGTGCGCAGAAGAAGGCCGCGTGTGCGCGCGCGTTGCTGGCGCAGACGTGTGGTTCGCCGAAGCCGCCCGAGTGCGACGGGCTGCTCTGAGGCCTTCAGGTCGTTGCGTCGCTCCAGCAGACGACGGACACTCCCGACATGTTGACCATCGCTGAAGTCCAGCCCTTCGAGGTCCACCGCCTCGATCGAGCCGCGTACCATCAGCTCTCCGACGCGGGCGCGTTCACCGGCAAGAAGGTGCAACTCATCGACGGAGTCATCGTCACCATGAACTCGATGGGGCCGCCTCACGCGTTCGTCGTCGGGAAGTTGAATCAGCTCCTGAGTCTCCAGCTGGGAGACTCCCGCATCATTCGAGTCGGCTTGCCGCTGGCGCTGTCGGAGCGCTCGGAGCCTGAGCCCGACCTCGCCGTGGTGTCCGAGAAAGACACGGACCCGGGCGCTGACCATCCCTCCAGCTCGCCGTTGATCATCGAGGTCTCCGACTCCAGTCGCACCTTCGATCTCGGCCTCAAGGCTGACCTCTACGCCGCAGCTCGCCTGCCCGAGTACTGGGTGGTCGACCTCAAGAACGCGAAGATCGTCGTGCACCTCGAACCGAAGAAGGGCCGGTACCAGCGCGTTCACCGCTTCGGGCGCGGCAAAGCAGTCACCTCCACCATCGCGCCGCGGGTGACCATCAAGGTGAACGACCTCTTCGTCTGAGCACGCCTCCCCCCAGTTCGTGCAGGCACCAGACCTGAACAGAAGGCCCCCTCGAGACGTTCGACCCGCATGCGCCACCCCGCCGGGTTGATCAGCCGTTCCGCGTGCATGGGCCCACCAAAGTCGTGTAGGAGCCGGGGCATGCGTCGCCTGACCCCTGCTCTCACCCTGCTCCTCGCCCTGCCCGCGTTCGCCCAGGAAGGCGACGCCAAGCAGAAGCTCTCGGTGGTGCCCTTCGCGCTGCTGTCGGCCGACGTGAACCCGCGCGCCAGCATCAAGGCCGTCGGCATGCTGAGCCAGGAGTTCAAGAGCGCCGAGAAGTTCGACCTCGTCGAGGCGAAGAAGAAGGAAGCCGACCTCGCGAACGACGCGCTCGCCGACGCGCGCAAGGCCGTCGACGACGCGAAGGAGCTGCGCGGCAAGAAGAAGTTCCGGCTCGCCGACGAACAGCTGACGAAGGCCATCGGGCTGTTCCAGAAGAACGCCTCGGCCATCACCGACATCGCCGAAGTCGTCGACGCCTACGCCCTGCTCTCGGCCGTTCAGTACAACACCGGCCGCGACGAAGAGGGCCTCAAGAGCCTCACCACCGCGCTCGCGCTCGCGCCCGATCGCGACCTGCCTCTCGCCGCCACCTCGGCCCTCTTCGCCCGCGTCGTCACCGAGACCCGCAAGGCCGTGAAGGAGAGCAGCAAGGGCCAGCTCGTCGTCGAGTCGACGCCTGGCAACGCAGCGATTCTCGTCGATGGCCTCCCGCTCGGCTCCTCGCCGCTCACCGTGAAAGACGTTCCTCCCGGGCTCCACTTCTGGCGCGCAGCGCTGCCGAACGGCGAGCTGCAGGGCGGCGTCGTCGAGGTCTCGTCGGGCAAGCAGGCCAACGTGCGCGCCACCAGCGCCTCGAAGGACCCGGAGTCGCGCCTGCTCTCGGCCGTCGCGCAGAACAAGATCGACCCCGACGCCCTCACCGCAGCGAAGGAATACGCCAGCGCCACCAGCGCCGACCTGCTCATCTTCGGCGGTCTGTCGACGAAGGTCGGCAAGGGCCTCATCCTCGACAGCTTCGTCTACGCAGTGTCGGCCAACGAAGTGCGCCGCCTGCCGCGCGCCACCTTCGACGCCGAGCTGCTGAACGCCGGCATGGAGTTCTACAACCTCGCCGGTGAGGTCGCGAAGAAGGGCGCGCAGACGGGCGAATCGGTGAAGGTGCCCGCCAGCGTCTCGTTCGACCTCGTCGGTCAGTCGGCGAAGGTGGCCGAGGTGAAGTACGGCGTGGTGCCCGGCAAGGCCGCGGCGGCCGATGCGCTCGAAGGCATCGAGGGCAGCGGGAAGGAGCCGGGCAAAGAAGACGGCCCCCGCAAGCCCCTCGGCCCCCGCGCGCCGCTCAAGAAGAAGTGACCTCGCCCGTCGGCCGGTTTGCGCCGAGCCCGACGGGACGGCTGCACCTCGGGAACCTCCGCAGCGCCCTGCTCGGGTGGCTCGACATTCGTGCGCGCGGCGGCCGGTTTCTGCTGCGCATCGAAGACCTCGACCCCGACCGCTCGAAGCCCGAGCACGTCGACGGCATCTTCGAAGACCTCGAGTTCCTCGGGCTGGACTGGGATGGAGAGGTGCTCCACCAGTCGCGGCGCGCCGACGTGTACCGCGACGCGCTCGAGCACCTTCGTCGGCAGGGCCGCGCGTACGACTGCACGTGCTCGAGGGCCGAGGTGGCGCGCGCCGCGTCGGCGCCGCACGTCGGTGAAGAGGGCCCCGTCTACCCCGGCACGTGTCGAAGCGGCGCGAGCCCGAAGCCCGGGCGACAGCCAAGCGTTCGGTTTCGCGTGGCGCCCGGCGTGGTGCGCTTCGTCGACGAGCTCGCCGGCCCCTTCGAGCAGAACGTGGAGCACACGATTGGAGACTTCCTCGTGCAGCGCTCCGACGGTGTGGCGAGCTACCAATTGGCCGTCGTCGTCGACGACGCGGCGAGCGGCGTGACGCGGGTGCTGCGCGGAGACGACCTGCTCTCGTCGACACCACGGCAGCTGCAGGTGCTCGAGGCACTCCAGCTTCCCGCGCCGGCGTACGCGCACGTGCCGCTGCTGCTCCAGGCCGATGGCAAACGCCTCGCGAAACGTGATGGGGCGACGACCGCGGCGGGGTTGCGGGAGCGCGGCGTCTCGGCCGAGGCCATCATCGGGCTGCTCGCCAGGTGGAGTGGCCTGGGCGACGGCTCGCCGGTGAGGGCGAGAGACCTGGTGCGCGACTTCTCACTCGCCCGGGTGAGGCGCGAACCGACGGTGGTGCACGACGACGAACTGCTGGCGCTGGTTCGATGATGCGACGCGAGCTGCTCATCATTCTCGGCGTGCTCGTGCCCTTCGGCGCGCTGGTCGTGCTGGGCCTGCTCTTCCTGCGTCAGGAGCCGCCTCCGCCCGTCATCGTCGCACCGCCAGAGCCCGAGGTCGTCGTTGCGCCGGTCGCCCCATCGCCACCTCCCGTCGCCGTGGTCGTCGACGCAGGAGCGGCGCAAGCCTCCACCGCGCCGGTGCCGAAGGAGCTCGCCGCACCGCTCGCCGCCGTCACGCCCGAGGTGATGCTCTGCTTCCGTGACGAGCGCGCCCACCTGAAGACACCGCAGCGCCTCGAGGTGCGCTTCACTCCGACGGCTGACGGAGGCTTCGTCGAAGTGCACGTGCCCGCCCTCACCAACCCGCTCATCGCCGCCTGCGTGGAGGACGTGTTCGACGAGGTGCGTTTCGCACCGACCGGCGCCGAGACGTTTCGACCGGCGATTCACACCTTCATCTTCGACCCGTCGCGAGACTGACGGTACAGTCCCAGTCCCTTCCGATGCGGCACACCATCGAGCAGCTCGGGCCGAAGCACCTCGAGGCGCTCAAACAGCTCCTCGCGAAGGACCCGACCCACAACCTGTACCTGCTCGGCGTGCTCGAGGAGTTTGGCGTCGTCTGTGACCCGGCGCGCGCGCCGTTCGCGTTTCACGGCCGCTTCACCGAAGGCGAACTCAACGCGGTCATCTTCGTCGGCGGTTCGGGTGGCCTCGTCATTCCTTCTGCCGGCCCGCTGGGCGCCATCACCGAGCTCGCGCGCTCCCTGGCTGCGACGGTGCAGCTCAAGTCGTGCATCGGCGAGAAGATGCTCGTCGACGTGCTGGTGCAGCACCTCAACGCGCAGGTGAAGTTCTCGAAGACGCAGCGGCTGTACTCGGTGTCGGCCGACGACCTCGGGCCCTTCACGAACCCCCTGTTGCGGGTGGCGACCGAAGCCGACCTCCCGCAGCTCGTTCCGCTGGCCGCGGCGTGCGTGAAGGAGATGCACGAGCGCGACCCGCTGGCCGACGACGCCGAGGGCTTCGCGGTGCGCGTGAAGCAGCGCGTGATGACGAAGCGCACCTACGTGCTCGAAGAGAACGGCAAGCTCATCTTCAAGCTCGACATCGGCAGCCGCTCGCAGTTCGGCGCCGAGCTCGAGGGCGTGTTCACCTCGGCCGACTTCCGCGGCAAGGGCGTGGCGACGTTGTGCCTCGGGCAGATTTCGCGGTTTCTGCTCTCTTCTCTGCCGCGGCTCACGGTGCGCGTCGACGACTCGAACTCGGCCTTCGCCGGTATCGCGCGCAAGGTCGGCTACGTCGGTGGCCGGGCGCAGCGCTTCGTCTGGGGCGAGTGACGCGTCAGGGGCAGTGCTGAAAGGCGCCCGGGTCGGGGCTCGCTGGTCGCTGCCGGCCTGAGAAGTCGACCAGCACACGGGCGTTCGTTCGACCCGCGCCACGTAGCGGGCTGGCCGGTGACGGTCTGAAGTCGCGGGCCGCCACGTCGACGAAGAGCGGGTTCGTCTCGATGGACGAGGCGTCTCGCGAGGTCGCCGTGCGCCACGCCTGCAGGGTGAACATCGAGCGGGTGCCGCTGAACTCGAACTCGGGGCCCTGCTGGCGGAAGAAGGCGTTGAAGTCGCTCTGCCATGCCGTCGGCGCCGAGATGCGAACGTTCGCGTGGGTGGGCCGCGGCGCGAAAGACGCCAGCACGTTGTTCTCGAGCTGCAACCGCTCGATGGTGCCGCGCGAGCCACTGAGCGCGTCGAACTCGAACGTCGGCGCGGTGCTCACGACGGTGTTGAAGGCCACCAGCACGTCGCTCGACTCCGACACGTAGAGGCCCCGCACGTTCTCGTCGGCCACGCGCCCGTCGTTCCACACGACGTTGTTCACCACCGTCGCGAAGTTCGAGAGCTCGACCATGATTTGCCCCTCGCGGCCGTTCCCGTGAACCCAGTTCCGCGCGACGGTGACCGATGCCGTGGCCGAGCCGCTCGAACCGTCGAGCCAGATGCCGACACCGTCGTTGTCGAACACGTGGCACCCCTCGATGCGCGCCGCCTGGTTCGTGACGACCTTCATGCCGCCCGCTTCCCAATACGGGTTGAAGTGCCGCCGATTGTTGCGCGCGACGACGGAGTGCTCGAGCGTCGCCGTCGAGTTGAGCGACAGACCGAGCTGGCCGTTGTCGCGAATGAGGCAGCGAGAGACCGTGCCCGACGTGGCGACGCCCGCGAGGTCCATCTGCTCGACGATGGAGTTCGAGAGCAGCGTGTTGCCGAGCAACGTGACGCCCGCCATCTGACGGTGCGCGGCCGAGGCGTTGTTGTGGCGGAACGTGAGCCCCTCGATGCACAGGTGGCCAGGCGCGTTCGGGTAGAAGAAGAGCACGCGGCGCTGGAGCGCGACCTCGACGAGATGGCCGGCCGGAGGCGCGTCGTTCGCCAGGCGGATGAAGAGCGTGTTGGTGGCCGAATCGAAGAAGAACGCACCCGCCCGCGTGTCGAGCTCGGTCAACGAGGCGCCGACGACCTCTCGGCACCAATCACCCGTCGACGAGGGGCATGCGGGGTGCACCGCCGGCAGAATGCCCGCGACCTGCTGGAGCGGAACGCCGTCGACGAACACCTGCTGCGGCGCCCCTCTCGGCAGCATGGGGCACTCGCCGCCACTGCAACCCTCGGGACCGAGCTGCGTCGCAGACCATGGCGTCGACCAGATGGCACCGCGCAGGTTCGCCCACGCCGTCACCTGAACCGAGCCAGAGACGACGGGCTGCGCTCCGGCTGCAGCACGAATGGTGATGGGAGCTCCGGCCCGGCCGCCAGTGCTGGTCTCGATGCCTTCCCGATACACGCCCGTCGCCAGCACGAGCACGTCTCCGGGCTGCGCGAGCGAGAGGGCGTAGCCGAGCGTGCGCAACGGTGTACTGGCCTGCGTTCCACCGCCGACATCGCTGCCTGAAGGCGCGATGAAGCGCATCACGCCTCCGTCGACCGGACTCGTGGGACAGGCGGTTGGGCCAGGAAGGACGAGGGCCATGGCTCCGCCGGCGGGACAGAAGTCGAGCCCGCCGTCTCCGGTTCCTGCATCGGGCGACACGCCTGAATCCGACGACACGCCTGCATCGGACGACGCCCCTGCATCGAGCGAGGTTCCTGCATCGAGCGAGGTTCCTGCATCGAGCGACGCGCCCGCATCGAGCGAGGTTCCTGCATCGAGCGACGCGCCCGCATCGACCGACGCACCTGCATCGAGCGACACACCTGCATCGACCGACGCACCTGCATCGAGCGACACGCCTGCATCGAGCGACACGCCTGCATCGAGCGACACGCCTGCATCGACCGACGCACCTGCATCGAGTGACACACCTGCATCGAGTGACACACCTGCATCGAGCGACACGCCTGCATCGAGCGACACGCCTGCATCGAGCGACACGCCTGCATCGAGCGACACGCCTGCATCGAGCAACGCGCCTCCATCAAGCGACGTGCCTGCATCGGACGACGTGCCTGCATCGATCAATTGCTGTGCGTCTCCGAGGCACCCTCCGAGCACCAACAGAACAGCGCCGACGAAGGCCGACGCACGCCCTGGTTGACGGAGTCCCCTCATCGCCCGCGCAACACGCAACGACCGGCAGCGCACGCCGCGGCAGCGGAGCCGGGCGACGGGCACGCGCCACACGACGGCGCATTCGCCGAGTTCCCCTGCGACAACCCGAACGGGCTCCCCTGCCCCGTCGGAGACCTTCTCACCGGAGGCGACCGCACCTGCTCGACCGGCACCGCACGCGCCGTGGGACAACACCCGCACGGCGACGACCAGCACGCGTTGCCCGGCGGTGGGTTCAGGTCGACGCCGCAGTCACGGTCAGCGCGGCACTCGACGCTTGGCGGAGGCGGCGGGGGAACGACGACCTCTGGCCGCTCCGCCACGCAGCGGTTGGCCCGGCACACCGGGTGAATCGGTGACGGCATCACCTGCGCGCACGCGATGCCCTCGCACGACTGCGCGGCACATCGAATCGAGCGACACTTCTGCGAGTCGAGCGCGGCGCGCGTTCTCGTGACGGCGAACGGCTGCGTCGGACAACACGAGCCACAGCACCCGGCGAACGTCGACGACACGCACTCGGCGTCGCTCGCACAGAAGTCGGGGTTCGAGCGCGGTTGGCGGTCATGCGCTTCACACCGCCCCGCCACGCACACCGCAACCTTCGGCCCCTCGTCGACCTTCGGGCACGGCGAGGTGCACTCGGGCACGGTGCAGTCGATCACCGCGCACCGCCGCTGTTGCTGCTCGAGGTCGGAGCGCAGCCACGCCGAGGTGTGAGGACAACAGTTGCCAGAGCAGCACCCCTCGAACGTCGTCAGCACGCAGTCGCCGTCGAAGCTGCAGCCCACCTTCAACGGCCTCGACGGCACGTCGGCCCACGCGAACGACGCCACCAGCAGGCAGGCGAACACGAGTCTCATGGCGCAGCTCCTTCGTCTTTCGGCGCGAGGAAGAAGGGCTTCGGGTCGCGAACGAGCCGCTTCAGCACCGCGCGGCCGAGCGAGACCTGCGCTCCCACGCCCAGCCCGCGCGAACGCAGCGCCACCACCAGCGCCAGCGTGAAGCTGACCGCGAAGTTGATGCTGGCCACCATCGGCACCGCGAGCAGCGCCCAACCGAAGCCGGGAACACGCACCAACTCGGCGCCGTGGAAGAGCCCCGCATAGGTGAGCTGCCCCATCACGAAGGTGACGTGCCGCACGTCCATCGGCAGCCCGACCAGCCTGAAGCCGAACGGCATGAAGCCCAGTAGCAGGCCGAACCCCGCGTTGCCGCCGAACGCCGCAATCTGCGTCATCACCCGCTGCGAAAACGTACGCGCCTTCTCACGCCCGACCAGCCGCCGCAGCCAGCGGTTCGACGCCAGCGCGCCAGAGAGCTCGTTCACCACGAACCAGTTCTCGACCGCGCCCGCGATGATGGAGGCGAGCCAGAGACACACGCCCGTGGCCGCCGCGAACACGAGCGTGCCGCTGGTGAAGGGGTGATGCACGGTGACGACCTTGTGCGCCGTCTCGGCGTCGAGCACGTGCCGGCCCACGGTGAGCTGCGCGATGACGTCGATGAGCACCGCGACGGGAATGACGGTGCCGACGTTGCCGACGAGCGCCGCGAGCTGCGTGCGTGACGCGCGCGCGACGAGGTCGACGAGCGGGTCGAGCGAGGTGTCCTGGCCCTGGCGCTCCTCGATGCCTCCTGCCAGCGTCGCGGCCGTCATCGAGGGCTGCTTCGTCGCGAGCGAGAAGTGGGCGAACTGCATCGCCACGAAGCCCCACGCGTAGTTGAGCCCGATGAACACCGAGTCGAGCAGCAGCGGCAGCTTCGCCCACGAGATGAAGAACTTGAGCAGCACCATCAACGCGGTGAGCGCACCACCTCCGGCGGCCGAGTCGAACATGCGGTGCTGCTCGGCACGCGTGCTGGTCAGGTAGTGCTCTCCAGAGCTCGAGGTGCGCTCGGCGATGCGGCGGGCGAGCAGCGTCGTCGTCGACTTCCACAACGAGGCGAGGCTCTTCTGCTCGATGAGCCCCGTCACCAACTCCTTCTCGAGCTGCGTCCACGCGACGTCGCGGCGGGCTTCGTCGTCGCTCAGCACCGAGACGAGCCGCTCGAGCCGGCCCAGCATCGCGCGCGCCCGCTCGAGGTCGAAAACGAGGTCGAGGCTGATGCCCGTCTCGTCGAGCCCGTCGTGCACCAGCTTGAGCACCTCGCGGCAGTCGCGCAGGCACG